>MVRA01000037.1 GCA_002067315.1 Methanocella sp. PtaU1.Bin125
AGTAGTTCGGGCTTAAGCGGACCGGAGGGGGTGACCGGCTGAAGCTGAACACGAAGATGACCCGCCATATACTCAGGGGCCCGCAGTACCCTGCGAAGGGTCAAATAAACCAGGCTGAACGGGAAATGAGTGAGAAGCGCGACTCTGCCGGCGAAGGGCTGCCGGGCAAAGATACGGACCGCCGGGTGAAGGAGATGTACCAGATCGGAAATGCCTGACACGGCGGCAGGCCGAAAGCTTTTTGGCCTGCCGGCATAAAGGCATTAACCGATGCCCCCGAAGAAGCCCGCCCCCGGAAACCTGCCTTCGCCGTTCATGACTGCGGACCGGCTCATGAAGGAGGACCGCCAGAAGAGCGAGAACGAACGTCGCCTGGCGCGGTGGGCGGACATGATGATCCGGGAGCGGAAGCTCGATCCCTCATGGAAAGAGGACCGCGATGCCGCTCTCACCGCTAAGTGGATCGCCGACCGCAACGCAGCGGCCCCGCCGGGGCGAGCCAAAAAGACGGCCGGAAAGAAATAACTTTTGTAATGTATTGCCCGGGCAGCCACGCGCGCACGCGCGAGCGGCAGGGGGGCCAGCGATGTACCCTCCGAACCCGTTTTTCGTCATCTTACGCATGACCGGGACGCCGGTTATCGGCCGACTCCTGGCGGCATCGAGAACGATCTTTTATATACCCGCAAGCCTATTAACGAGCGTGCGTGGTGCCTGATGTCAGACGTATTCGAGATCGTCGATAAAGACCTGATGGGCCGGATCGGCCGGCTCTATACGCCGCACGGCGTGGTGGAGACGCCGACGGTGATGCCGGTGATCAACCCCAACCTGCGGCTGATCGAGCCCGCGGAGCTGAAGAAGTACGGGGCGCAGATGCTGATCACCAACTCGTACATCATCTACCGCACGGAGCGGCTGAAGCAGGCGGCGCTCGAGGGAGGGCTGCATAAGCTGCTGGGGTTCGACGGCCCGATCATGACCGACTCGGGCTCGTTCCAGCTGTCTGTCTACGGCTCGGTCGAGATCGACAACCCGGGGATCGTCTCCTTCGAGCGGGACATCGGCACGGACATCGGGGTGCCGCTGGACATCCCCACGCCGCCGGACGTGCCCTACGGGCAGGCGCGTGAGGAGCTGGAGACCACGCTGGCACGGATGGCGGAGGCTAAGAGCTACGCGGGTAAAATGCTCCTGGCCGGCCCGGTGCAGGGCTCGACGTTCCTCGACCTGCGGGAGGAGGCGGCCCGGCGGGCGTACGAGACCGGGTTCGACGTCTACCCGCTGGGCGCGGTGGTGCCGCTGATGGAGTCATACCGGTACGCGGACCTCGTGGACATCATCGTACACTCGAAGATGGGCTTGCGCCCGGACGCGGCGGTCCACCTGTTCGGCGCCGGGCATCCCATGATGCTCGCGCTGGCCGTGGCGCTGGGCTGCGACCTGTTCGACAGCGCGGCCTACGCTCTCTACGCGAAGGACGGCCGCTATATGACGGTCGACGGCACGTACCACATCGGCCGGCTGCAGCACCTGCCCTGCGCCTGCCCGGTCTGCACGGCGCACAGCGCAAGAGCGATCGCGGAAGCGGACGAGACGACCCGGACCCGGCTGCTGGCAGAGCACAACCTCTACGCCACGTTTGCCGAGATCCGGCTGATCAAGCAGAGCATCCTCGACGGCGACCTGATGGAGCTGGTCGAGCGCCGCTGCCGGGCTCACCCCCGGATGCTGTCCGGCCTGAAGCGGATGATGGACTACGCGCCATACATCGAGAAGTTCGACCGCGCCAGCAAGTCCACCTTCTTTTACCTCGGGCCCGAGTCCGCCCGCCGGCCGGAGGTGCTGCGGCACAACCGTCTTCTCCAGAACCTGACTGTCACCGGGAACGCGCTGATCACGACCCGCAAAGACACGGATACCGCCGGGTTCGATCACGTCTTCGGCGTCAGGATGCCCTTCGGCGTCTTCCCGGAAGAGCTGAACGAGACCTACCCCGTCGGACACTCTGAGACGATCAGCGACTTCGGGCCGGAGGCGCGGGACCTGACCCTCGGGCACGTGCTATCCTTCATCCGGTCCCGGCCCGGGGCCGCGTTCACATTCGCCTGCGACCGCAAATGGGAGAGCTCCGTCCTCGAGGAAATCGCGAAAGTCGCACAGGTTAAAAAGCTATATTAATACAACGCATTACGGCGCCAGGGCTCTTAGTGTCTGATGAATAAAATGATCAAACGGGCGATAGCCGGGCGAGTGGCCTCGCGTGCACGCATGGCCATGAGCGAGCAGGCGTCGAGAGCCCGGCCTGATTTTTCATCGTTTTGCCTGGCCCGGGCCCCGGTCATCCACCGGCTCCCGGCGTCTTCTCCTGTTCATATTACTCCCTGGACTTTTCCTGACTTTCGTAATCGTATACCCGGGAAGGTTTATCTCTCAAGCCGCGAATTATTATATAATTGGTCGTGGTCGTTATGGTCGAGAATCTTGAGAGCATCATCGATAAGTATGAGCAGATCGTGAAAACCGACGCGAACAACGCCGGGGCCCACCGGGAGCTGGGGCTGGCGTACAGCATGAAGGGCGATTTCGAAAAGGCCCTGGGGGAGCTGGAAACTGCCGTGCGGCTGGACCCGTCGGGCGCGGATACGCACTACGCCTACGGGATGGTGCTGGACCTGCTCGGCCGGTACGACGATGCCATCGCCCGGTACAAAGAGGCTTTAAAGCTCAGGGACGACTTCACCGAGGCCCGCCTGAGCCTGGCCAACGCTTATGTGGAGCAGGGCAACATCGATGACGCGCTTCCGGTCTTTGACGAGCTGATCAAGCTCCACCCGGACATTCCGGAGGCCTACCTTGGTTTTGCCGCTTCGCTGTATCAGGCCGGCTACCTGGACGACGCCATCGAGGAATTACAACAAGCGATCCGGCTGAACCCGCAGTTCTTCGAGGCCCACATGCTGCTGGCCGGCGCCTATGCCGATCAGATGGACCTGAACGGGGCGGTGAAGGAGTACAAGGCCGCCATTGCCTCGAACCCGAAGAGCCCGGACGCGTACTACAACCTCGGCGTCACGTACTCCGACAAAGGGATGTACACCGAGGCCATCGAGCAGTACCGGCACGCTATCGAGATCAACCCAGACTTTCTCGAAGCCCACTATAACCTCGGGCTGATACTGGATCGCAAGGGCCTGGTGGATGAAGCGATCGCCGAATACCGGACCGCCATCCGGATCGACCCGGAGTTCGCCGACGCCTACAACCGCCTCGGGATCGACTATAGCCGCACGGGCAAACTGGCCGAAGCCGCAGACCAGTATAAAAAGGCCTTCGAGCTCAACCCCGGGTTCGCGCAGGCCCACTTCAACCTCGGCATGCTCTACTTCGGCCAGAACAAGTTCGCCGACGCGATCAAAGCGTTCGAGAAAGCGGTCGAGATCGACCCCGACTACCTGGAAGCGCAGAACAGCCTGGCCATCGCTAAAGCCAAAAACATCAAGTAGCCGGGGCTTTCGCCGGGCATACCTGCGATTGCTGCGCCGTTATCGGGCTCTGGCGGCCGCTCGCGCGCGTGCGCATGCCCGGGCCGGGCATACGACGGCGACCTTGCCCGTTTTTAATCAGCGGCATCGAACCGTGCCCGGTATTAGCGACGTTTCATCGCCGATAACTCTGGTTTCCATTCGGAGGCTCACGATAGCGGGTCTGTCACGAGGTCCTCTCCCATCTCTTCGCGGTCCGGCAGCGGATCCTCGATCTTCAGCCGCCGGCTCGCGTCGTGCAGGATCACAATGAAGCCAGGCCCTTGCCCGATTTCTTCCCTGAACGGCGATATCACGTAGTCGACGGGGATCTCGTAGCCGTCCTTCGACACCAGGACAGCGATGCCCTTGTTGGACCGGGACGGCTTCACGGATATGATCTTCCGGAAGAAATCGGGCACAATTTCACGCCTGTATATGTCTGCGATCGATATGATCTCGTCAATTTGTTTTCCGTTCGCCCCGGGCAGGGGAACGCCCATGAGCATGCAGGCAGCGGCATTCATGTAATTGATCTCGCCGCGGTCGTTGATCGCGATAATCCCGTTATCGATGGCCTGCAGCGTCGCCGAGAGCCACCGCTCGCTCTCGGCCAGCATCTTCTCCCGCCGGTACCGGTACAGGGCTACCTCGATGACCGCCTTCACCTGGCTCCGTTCGAGGGGCTTGACAATGTACCCCAGCGGCCGGGTCAGCCTGGCCCGCTGGACGGTGGCGTCGTCGGCGTAGGCAGTCAGGTATATGGCCGGTATGCCGGATCGCTCCGCGATGATGCCCGCCGCTTCCACGCCATCCATGTCGCCTTTGAGCCTGATGTCCATCAGGACCAGGTCCGGCAAAGTTTCGCTCGCCTCTCTGATCGCGTCCGGCCCCGTCGACACGACGCCAGTAATCTCAAAATCCATTGCTGAGAGCATCACACGGATCTCTTCGGCCACGATCCGCTCGTCCTCGACGATTAGTATTCTTTCCCCCGGCATCTGTACCGCTCCAAATACTTACTGTTGATACCCCGAAATTTACTGAAAATAAGTTTAATGCACGTAATATATGTAATTATTCTTACTGATTAATAATAAATTATTTAGAATTATTTATCGCAATAGTCAGGTGCTTTAACAGGTTAAAAATTAAAAAAAAGTAGAATCGTTTTAACAATTTTTACTTCATGCCCTTTTTAGCCTGATCCACCCTGTCCGACAGCGAAGGGTCAAGCTGAACGGCTTTCTCGTAGTTCTTCTGTGCATCGCCCGGGAAGCCCATCTTCCGGAAGGTCTCGCCCATCTCGAAATAAGCACGGGCGCTGTCGGGCCGGATGCGCAGGGCTTCGGCCAGCTCCCGGATCGCCGCCTCGTTGCGGCCCAGGTTGCGATAGACCTGCGCGAGGTTATAGTGGGCCTCGTACCAGTCGGGATTGATCAAAGTAGCCTCGAGGTACTCTTTAATGGCTTCTCCGGGGACGCCTTTCTGCTCGTAGACCGTCGCGAGCCTGAAGTGGGGCTCCTCGAGGTACCGGTTGATGCGGATCGCTTCGCGGTAGTGGAATGCCGCCTCGTCCCACTTCGCGTCGGCCAGGAGGTTGTTGCCCATGGCCGTGTGGGCGTCGGGAAACTCCGGGTCCAGCCGGATGGCCTCGGCGAACTCTTTGTTGGCCGCTTCCGGGTCGCCTTTCAGGCCGAGCGCCATGCCCAGGTCGTAGTGGTAATCCGGCACATCCGGGGTCTGCTCGATCGCTTTTTTAAACGCCTCGATGGCATCGTCGTATTTGCCCATGAGGCCATAGGTCCGCCCCAGCGCGACCAGCGCTTCCTGGTATCCCGGCCTGACTTTCAGCGCGTGCAAGAACTCCCTCACCGCGTCGTCGTCCCGGTCCACGCGCAGGTACGCCAGCCCCAGCCGGAAATGTGACTGAGCGCGTCCGGGGTCGTACTCAACCGCTTTCAGCAGCTCAACGATCGCTTCGTCCGGCCGGCCGCACATGAGGTAGCAGTTCCCGAGGTCGCTGTGGGCGCCCGCGTGACTGCCGTTGATCTCCAGCGCCTTCCGGAACTCGGCCTCCGCCTCATCCGCTCTTCCCAGCGCCAGGCAGGCGCACGCCAGCCCGTAGTGGGCCTCGTCGTAGCCGGGCTGTGCCTTGATCGCCTTGCGGAAGCTCTCGATCGCGTCCTCGTACATGCCGGCCAGCGCCAGGCTTTTGCCCTGTTCCGTCAGCCCGGCCGGGCTGTCGGGGCCGTCCTTTCTGAAGTCCCTGAGCATATGATCATACATTGGGCCGGCAGGCTATTAAATTTCCTCACGAGACCGCCGCCGCAACCCCGAATCGACGTTAAGTCCCGGCCTGCCTACAGTTGATCCGGTGAGCAGATTGGCGCCGGAAAACAGGTGGGGCCCGAAGCGGGAACGAGAGTACGAGCACGTGAAAGAGTCAGAAGAATCGCGCGGCAAGCCGGAGAAAACGGCAAAACGCATCGCTGCAGCCACGGTGAACAAGACCCGCCGGGAACACGGGGAGACAAAAGAATAAAGAAAGTTACAGGGTGGCCTTTGTGCCTTCGGGCGCATGCTTATTTTTTCGTGACCTTCTTCTCCCCCATGATGAACTTCGCGATCAGGAACACGACGAACGCGATGATCAGGAAGTTGATCAGCTGCCCCAGGAATGAGCCATATTTGACCGAAATCTGGGTGCCGATGTCCAGCGTCGCGTTCCTCCACTCCGAGCCCGTCGCCGACAGGATCGGGTTGATCAGCGGCATGAGGATATCGTTCACCAGCGAGGTGACCAGCGCCGTCAGCGCGGCACCGATGATGAACGCGACTGCCAGGCCCATGACCTTATACTCATCGAGGAATGCCTTAAACTCAGTAATAATTCCCATATAACCACCTATTTATGTTGTAATAACTGCTCAATCAATTATATAACTTTCCGGAGATATATTTTAAAAAATTCAAATATATTATATATAGTTAATAACCGGCACTTGCGTCAGGTATTGATTATCACAATTGCGTGAGTTCGTTATCACGTTCCTTTCCGGCCTGTGAACGCGTCCAATACCTATTTATACATGTTTTATACATTAAAGGGATGCAGCCGGGCTTAGCCCGGAAACGGGTACCGTCTGGACGTCCCAAATTATATATGCCATGAGCGCATGTTTCAGGTGGTATCACTCAATATCATTCGAGGTTAAAATAATGAGATATCAGGGAAATTCGGTTAGAAAGGCCACCGGCGGCCGGCTCAAGCACAACCGCGGCAAGCGGAAGTTCGAGCTCGGCAGGGACATCACGCAGCCGGTCATCGGGCCCACCAGGAACAAAATCGTCAACGTCATGGGCAACGGCACCAAGGTCAAGGTCCTCAAGGAAGAGTTTGCCAATGTCACCGACCCGAAGACGGGCAAGACGCAGCGGGTCAAGATGACCACCGTCACGGCCAATCCCGCCAACAAGAACTTCGTCCGGCGGAACATCCTCACCAGGGGCGCCGTCGTCACCACCGAGATGGGCAAGGCGAAGATCACCAGCAGGCCCGGGCAGGACGGCGACGTCAACGCAGTCCTGATCGGACAGTAATCACATAACAGCTGCACGGCCCTCTGCGCTGTGCAACTCTTTTCTCTTTATCCCGTTGTCAATCGCAGGATAGCGACGGCTATGAGCGTCATCGCGCAGGCCAGCGCCAGGAATATGCTAAGCATGTAAACCGGCAGAAAGATCGTCGACGCCAGCGTTTCGATGACCCGGTTCCGGAGGTTGTTATACTCCGCGGTCGAGCGATCGACCGTGTACGGATTTTCGAGCTCATGCAGGCTGAAGGCGTCAAAGACCCTGCCGCCGGCATAGTAGCTCCCCACGTCGCCTGTCACTCTATACGCATCGACGACGGCCGTCATCCCCGCCACGTGGCGGCGGCCGACCAGGACGACGTACCGGTCCCGGAATCCCTGATCCCTTCTCATTCGCATATGCTCAATGAGTTTCCCTGCCATGTATTCGTCCCGCTCGAAAATGAACCGTCGCCTGTCTTCCATGGACCAGCCGAAAGTATAGAACCTGTCGTCGAGCAATGCCCGGTACAGCCCGTGCAGGTAGTTATACGAGACAATTGAGGCCTGGTTGAAGGGGAGCCAGGCATATTTGATCAGGGACTCCTTCAGGTACTGCGGCGGCGGCGTGTCGGACAGGTAGCGGAGCGACGTGACCTCCGGAGGCCGGTCGAGGCAGACCAGCCGATCGCCGTACCGGGCGCTCACCGCGTCGACGTCCTGCGACCCGGTGATGCGGCCGGGGACGCTGAGCTCAATGGCGATGAAGTCAGGCGAAAATCGCCCGATCTCATCCAGGATGCGCGGCACGTTGCGGGACAGCGTGTGGACGCTGCCCAGGAACAGGATGCTGCTATCTTCCAGCGGCCTGACGATCAGCGGGCTGTCCTTCACAGATAAGGGTACGTATTCTGTAATTTTAAATTTAGCCGGACGATAGAAATGCTATAGCCTGTAAAATCTCTTAGTAGAGCGGCCGCTCGCGCGCACGTGCGCTTTGCCCGCGGGTTATTTTACCCGCTGTATCGGAGCCACAGGCACTTCCTGGCCGCGTAACATCCTTTTAATATTCTGCAGCTTGATCAGGCTGATAATGTCCATCAGGTGCGCGAGCAGCTCGGGCATCATCGTCATCACCACGTAGGAGATGGCTACGAGCGCGATCAGCGACCCGGTCTCGGCCAGCACGTTGTGTGCCCAGAAGAAGCTGGTGTATGCCGCAGCCTCCCCGGTCCAGCTCATGACGGTCCCGGGCATGATCTGGAACCACTGGTTGCCGAAGGCCAGGATGACGAACACGTCCCGGACCAGGTTGAGCAGGTAAATGACCGGCACCGTGACTGCAAAAGCCATCAGCCACCGCTTCCACTCGACGCGCACCGCGCTCACGACGCCCACGAAGATCGCGATGCTCTGGATGGCCGTACAGGCCAGGATGATCTGGACCTGGTTGTTGTGGAGGTCGATGATGTCGTTCATGCCTCCGGGCGATAACATCCGGGTAGCTGGCTGGCCGAGCGCGGTGATAATGGCGAAGACAATGCCCGCTGTCGTCTCGATCAGCCACTGGTTCAGCGCGGGTATGACGTCGAACGGGAAGTAAAAGATGCCGGCGATGGCTGCGGCCCGGGTCAGGACCATCAGGGACTCCCGCCCGTACCGGATCAGGATATAAGCCGCATAGCAGGTCGCCGGGATTGCGATAAGACAGGCGACCGTGTACATGATGTTGTTCTCGTGGAAATAGAAGTTCGGCGTCTGCAGGCCCCAGTGGAGCCCGAACGCGACCCATCCCGCGGCCGCCAGGTACCGGCCCCACGGCTTCGGCAGGATCGCGGCGACGACGAGGGCCAGCAGCGATGCCCATAACAGGGCGTTAAAAGCCTGCGATAAAATCGTGTTGGCGTCCATGTTCTCCGTCCCCGGCTGGTATCCATAAGGCGGCGGCGGTTCATATTCTTTTCGATGGGGTAAAAGATCAAGTATTCTGGCGACAGACAGCTCTATAAAAAAGATGAATCATGGCATGACTGCCATGTCATAGTAACGTTACAGTGACCGAAATTGCCAGCAACGCATATAGTATTAGAATGACTGCCGCCTCTTTCCCTGAGAACGGAAACTCTTTCTCGATTGTATTTGAACCCATGTTACTTCCTGTCCCGGCGTACCCTGCCGGTATAATATTATTATTAAAACAAATTAACTTATATTTTTTGAATCTAATAGTAAATTAGGTTTTAATAATATGGGAATCGCTATTTATAAAAGTGAAAGCAGTTAACGGCTGTGGATGTCCTGCCATCAGCCAGTAATAATCTGCTTTAACGCCCGTGCAGCCCCGGCAATGTCGTCCTGGCTGACGACCGCGGAGATGACGGCGATGCCGTCGGCGCCGGCGGCGATGACTTCGGCTGCGTTTTGCGGGCCGATGCCGCCGATGGCCACTACCGGTATCGATACGCGCGCCTTCACTTCCCGCAGCAGGCCCATGCCGCAGGCCGCTCCGGCGTCGCACTTGGACGCCGTGGGAAAGACCGGCCCCAGGCCGATGTAGTCGGCCCCGTCGCGTTCCGCGGCCAGCGCTTCGTCCAGCGTGCCGGCGGAGACGCCGATAATGAACCCCGGGGGAGCGACTCGCCGTGCGAACTTCAGCGGGGTGTCCTCCTGGCCGAGGTGCACGCCGTCGGCGCTGGCCTGTAGCGCGATGTCCAGGCGGTCGTTCACTATGAAGGTGACGCCTGCGTTTTTTGTGATGTCCCTGATCTCGGCCGCACAGCGCCTGAGGTATGCGCAATCGCAGGTCTTGTCCCTGAGCTGGATGACGTCGGCCCCGCCGGCGATCGCCCGCCGGGCGATCTCCGGGTGCGTCAGCCCTTTTGACAGTTGTTCGTCGGTGATGACATACAGGCCGTACTTCGTTTGGGCCATCAGGACCACTCAGGCCTCCCTGATCTTCGCACCTTTCTTCAGCTCATCAGGCGTCAGCCGGTAGACCTCGTCCAGCAGCGCAATTTTATAGGATGCGGGCCCGCCGCAGCCGGCCGCGGCCCGTTCCCCGGCCAGCCCCAGCGCGGCCAGCGCCGCGGCCGTCGATGCCAGGTGGTCGTGCGTGACCGCGGCGAAGGCGCCGGCGACCGATGCCGCCATGCAGCCCGTCCCCGACACCTTGCCCATCATGGGGTGCCCGTTTTCGACCAGCAGCGTCCTGGTGCCGTCCGTGACGACGTCCGTGGGGCCGCTCATGGCCACCACGATGCCCAGCCTGTCGGCCAGCTTCCGGGCGATGGCGGCCGGGTCGCCGCTGACGCCATCGGAGTCCACGCCCCGGACCCTGCCTTCCGCGCCGGCCAGCACGGCGATCTCGCCGGCGTTGCCCTTGAGCACGGAGACATGCAGCCTGTGCAGCAGCGAGTGAGCCGTCTCGGTCCGGAGCCGGGTCGCGCCGGCGCCTACCGGGTCCAGGATCACCGGGATGTTGAGATCGTTGGCCTTCGTCCCCGCCATCACCATCGACTCGATCTGCCTCTGGTCCAGCGTGCCGATGTTCAGCACCAGCGCCCCGGCCATGGATACCATCTCGGCTACCTCGTCCCGGGAGTGCGCCATGACCGGCGCCGCCCCGATACAGATGCTCACGTTGGCACAATCGTTGACGGTCACGTAGTTGGTGATGTGGTGGACCAGCGGCCGCTTCGACCGGACCTGCTCCAGCAAAGACGCGTATTTCGTATTATCCATAGGGTAGCCTTCCCTGTTACGATAAAAATGCGCTGTAGGATAAATATGTTTTCACCGCGTGGCTTTTAGCGGGGCCCGGGTACCAGCACGCACCGCAAATCGCTCACGTTGGTGCCGGTGGGGCCGGTGTAGACCAGGTCGCCCAGCGCCTGGAAAAAGGGGGCCGCGTCGTTCGCGTCCAGCGCCCGGTCGACCGACAGCCCCCTGGCGGCCGCGCGCTTCAGCGTGGTCTCGTCCGCGATGGCCCCGCAGGCGTCCGTGGCCCCGTCGATGCCGTCCGTATCGACCGATATCACGGTCGTCCCGGGCGGGTAGTCGCGCAGGTAGCCGAGCACGAACTCCTGGTTGCGGCCGCCTTTACCCCGGCCGTGGACAGTCACGGTGGTCTCGCCCCCGGACAGGATGGCCGCGGGCGGCTCCGCCGGGTGGCCGCTCGCCAGGCACTCGGCGGCGATACCGGCATGCACCAGCCCCACATCCTTGCTTTCGCCCTTAATGCGCGATCCGAGGATGACGGGGCAGTACCCCAGCGACTCCGCTTTGCGGGCCGCGGCCTTCAGCGCCACGATGCCGCTGGCGATCACGACGTTCGTGACGCGATCGAACGCCGGGTCGCCCGGTTTCGGGGTTTCCGGGACATTGCCGCTGACACCTGCCTTGATATGGCTGACGATACGCGGAGGTGCGTTATCGGTCAGCCGGTACTTTTCGAGGACGGAAAGGGCGTCAGCGTAGGTCGTATCGTCCGGCGCGGTGGGCCCGGAGGCGATGAAGCCCGGGTCGTCGCCGACCACGTCGGAGACGATCAGGCTGAGCACGTCGGCGCCGCCCGTCCAGCCCGGGATGCGTCCGCCTTTGGACTGCGACAGATGCTTGCGCACGCAGTTGATCTCCGCAATCGTGGCCCCGCTCTTCAGGAGCATATCGGTCAGGCGGGTGATGTCCTCCAGCGTCACGCCCGGGGCCGGGCAGGGCATCAGCGCCGAGCCCCCGCCCGATATGAGGAAGACGACGAGGTCACCCTTTCCGGCCGCCTTGAGCATGTCCCGCATCGCCCTCATGCCCCGGACCCCGCTCTCGTCCGGCAGCGGGTGGCTGGCACGGACGGTTTTTACTACCTTCGTCTGTATGGCGGCCTCATAGCGGTCTATCACGATGCCGCCCGCAATCCGGCCGTCCAGCAGTCGCTCCATCTCGGCGGCCATGGTGCCCGAAGCCTTGCCTCCTCCGGCGATGAAAACATGCCGGTACCCGGACAGGTCGTACCGACAGCCTGAGACGGTAAAAATATCGCCGTCGAGCTTCACGGCGTTCCTGATCACGTTCTCAGGCAGGACGGCGGATATGCCGGCCTCGATAATCGCAAGCGCGTGGGCACGCCGCTCGCCGCCGCGGACAAGGGCGTCCCTGTCCCTAATTCTCATGAATGCAGGAATGAGCGATGATCAAAATAATCTTTGTATCGGAAAGACTAAATATCATATAAATGAAAATAAGTTTATGCTCAGGAAGCTAATGCTGGTCACGCTGTTTGTGATATTATGCATAGCCGGCGAGTGCTCCGCTGAGAAGAATGCGGTACTGGTCATCGTCGACGGGCTCGGGTCGGCGTATGTTTACCCGGGCCGGTCGGCGTCCTGCGTGGACGGGTCGCCGCTGGCCGGCGCGTGTCTCGATATGACTGACAATGCCAGCGCGATGTTCGAGCTTTGGGTACCTGCGCCCGATACTGAGTCAGGGAATGCCGTGATCGTGACCGGCTACTCCGGGGCGTCGGAAGATGCCGTAGCATATTACGGGGCCACGATCTACGATGCGCTGCGCGCTCAAGGCTACCTGTGCATGGCAATCCTGGAGACAGGAGATACAGCCAGTATGATCGCAGAGCCGGACATCATCGTATACGAGCGTAATAATTCCGTCCGCAACCCGGAGATAGTCGTCACAGTCAACGGTCAGCCTGTGCCTGCCGGCATCGAAGATATCTTCCGGAGTGATCCTCTGCCCACTCCCGGGCCTGGCAACGATCCGGTTGCCGCATACCGGCGATACGACGACTGGTCGCTGGATAAGGCGACCCGCGTCGTCGACTATATGAGACAGGCCTGCCCGGAAAAGCAGTATCTCCTTGTCGTCAACGTCGCAGGCCCCGACATGGCCGCACACGATCGGGGTTACGACACTTACCGGAAGACGATCGAAGGCCTTGACGGCAGCCTGTCGGCCCTGACAGAAGTGTGCCGGAGTGCCGGTACAGTCATAGTCGTCACGGCGGACCATGGCATGAGCTTTAAAACGCCCGGCTCCCGGGGGTCGCACGCGTCCGGCACGGCTTCGATGGTCAACGAGACGCGTCTCGTGCCGATGCTCGTATTCGGCGGCGATAAAGTGGACGTGTCCGGCGTTTATGGCCAGCAGTGCCTGGCGCCGACACTCCTGTCGCTGATGGAATGCCCGGACACGCTTACCATTGCCGACGGGGTGCCCCTGCCGCTGAACGATTGTCCTTCGTTATACCTGATCAGCCGTGATCCGGTCACAGCGACAGTAGAGAGCCCCGGCTTCTATCGGCAGGTCACTGTCAATGGCACGTGCCGCATCGGGCCGCTGGAAGCCGGCTCATACCGGCTTACCTTACCGTGGGGTGTCAGGACGGTTGCCCTGGACCGCGACGTCACGATTGAGCTGGCCGATACTATGCAGGGGAGATCGCCAGCGGGATCATGGGTGCCGTATGTGGCGGCCGCGGTGGTTTCGGCTGCCGGCATCGTCGCGGGGCTCGGCCTGATGCGGCGGAAGTGAGTGGCTGAAGGTCAGGCGATCGAAATCACGTGTGCAGTCTTCCCCATTCCGTTGCCGAGGATTTCCGCGGCTTCCCGGGCGGTCGTGCCGTCGATGATGATCGACCGGAGCGCCGCCGTCATCAGGTCGGGGCGCCGGTGCTGGAAGATGTTCCTGCCCAGCGATATGCCCGCGCATCCGGCGGCCATCGCGTCCTCGACCATCTGCAGCACGGCCGCGTCGGTCTCGCATTTCGGGCCGCCGGCGATGACCACGGGCACCGGGCAGGCGGCGGTGACGAGCCGCATCGAGCTCACGTCGCCGGTGTACGGGCACTTGACCAGGTCGGCGCCCAGCTCGCCGCCGATGCGCGCCGCGTGGGCGACCTCGGCCGGGGAACCGGTCACGCCTTTCCCGCGGGGGTAGGTCATCGCCAGCAACGGCATGCCTGTCTCGTCACACCGGTCGGCGACTTCGCCGAGCGCCTCCAGCATGTCGTGCTCGGTCGCGCTGCCGCCGACGTTTACGTGCACGCTGATCGCGTCGGCGCCCAGCCGGATCGCGTTATCGACCGTCGATACCAGCACCTTCCGGTTCCGGTCATCGGCGTATTTAGTGCCCGCGGAGGCGTGCATGATAACGCCACAGCCGGGCGGCGCATGCATTGACTTGATCAGGCCTTTATGTAGCAGCACCGCGCTGGCCCCGCCTTTCTCGACTAACGAAATAGTCCGTTCCATGTCAATGAGCCCGTCGATGGCACCGTCGCTTACGCCGTGGTCCATCGGCACAATGACCGCCCTGCCCGATTCTAATATCCGGTTCATCCTGATTGTCTTGCCATTCATACTGACACCCCAATGGCAGACGCTGACCTCACAAAACACGCGAACGATGCATGCATGCGACGGAAGCGTCTGCTGCATCGTCCTTTAATAAAACCAGAAGCCAAAGCCGAAGCTAAACGAAGAAACGCTGATTAGCCTGTTGCTATTGGTCTCCGGTAACATCTGAACTCTATTTAGCCCGGGATTAATATAAGCGTTGTCACGCCGATGTACGGATGCAGGCGTACCAGAAAAATGGCATGCCTCAGATGATGCATGCCGGGCAGAAACGGACCATATTCTGGCTGTATATCGTGCGCGCGCAGGCGGCGACCGGCGGGCGCTACTTTCTCCGACGCCCGAACTCTTCCTTCACTTTCTCCAGGGGAATGTCCTTCGCCGCGAGCAGCACCATCGCGTGGAAGAACAGGTCGGCGCACTCGTATACGATCTCGTCTTCCTTGCCGTTCTTGGCAGCGATGATCAGCTCGGTGGACTCTTCGCCGATTTTTTCGAGGACCTTGTCGAGGCCTTTTCGATGGTTGTAAAGCGAGGTCGTGTACGAGCCTTCCTTCGGGTGGGCCTTGCGGTCCACAAGAACCGCGTAAACTTCGTCCAGTACGTCTGCCATGTCACTCGCTCTCCGCGCTGCGGCGCTCGCCATCGGGCGGATTCCGCTCGACTTCGTCCAGGGGCCTGCGGTCTCGCATCATCAGCCGTTCGGTGATCTCGATGAGCGGGTGCTTCTCGAAGTCCAGCACCTCGATGTCGTCCAGCTTGTGTAGCCCGGACTTGGCCGCGGTCTTCTCCATCCCCAGCGTGATGTCTTTCGGCACCTGCAGGATGTAGGCGTCGATCTTCCGGATGCCCAGCCGCTTGGCGGCGACGACCCGGTGGTGCCCGTCGGCGAGCAGCCAGGTGTTGGGCTTGTGGATGACGATGATGGGCTCCGCGAGGCCTTTCTTCAGCTCGTAAATACGCCCTTCCAGCTCGTCGGCAAAGATCTTCGACTGGGTGGGGACGAGGTCGTTGATGTCCACTTCTCCCCGGGTGACCGTGATCTCCACGTTGTGCACGGTCTCCAGCGTCTTCTTGAGCTTCCAGACCTTCGCCGGGTCGGCGCGCTCGATCTGGGACCGGATCACGTCCGAATTGGTGATGATGCCCACCAGCCGGCCGGTATCATCGACTACTGGCAGCTTGCTCACGCCCAGCCGGAAGATGACGCGGGCCACCTCGTTGATCTCCATGCTGGGATGCGCGACGATGATGTTCCTGCTCATCACGTTCTTCACCAGCTCGTCCGAATCGCACAGCAGCATGTCGAGAGATGAAATGTAGCCGTCGACCTTTCCGTCCCTGGTCACCGGGAAGCCGTCATGGCCCGTCTCGCGGGTCAGCTTGATGACGTCCATCACGGTATCCTCGGGGGAGACGGTGATGACCTTGCCGGTCATGTAGTCGCCCACTCTGAGCTTGTCAGTCATGTATAACCAGCACCATATTGTATCTGATAAGTGATAATCTTATTGAATTACATCGAGTGCTACCAGTAAGTACCGTAAATGATAAAGCATTGTCGTCAGATTATAAGATGATAGAATGGACAAGAAACGGATCATGGAGCTCAGGGGCATGGCCGCCCGCATGGAGCCGGCCTCGCACGTGGGCAAGAACGGGGTGACCGACTCGCTGGTCGAGGAGATCAACCGGCAGCTGAAGGATAACAAGCTGATCAAGGTCAAGGTGCTGAAGAGCGCGATGGACGAGATGTCCCGGGAAGACATCGCGCGTCTGCTGGCCGAAAAGACCGGCGCCGAGCTCATCGAGGTCAAGGGCAACACGGTCGTGCTCTTCAAGCGGTGAGCTTGTCCTTTTTTATTATCATTTCTATCCGGTGTCGTGTAAACGCAGGAATGGTTAAAGGCCGCAGAGAACGCAAAGGGGCGCAGAGAGCGCGCTTTCTTTTTTTAGTTTGTAACTGTTCAGGTGTCCTTGAAAGTCCTGTTCAGGCTTCCGGTATAACTTTTGCGGAGGCTTAGCGCAGGACTGCATTCCCGCGACGAATCGCGACGGGCGCGACGACTGTTAAAGGATAACGGATTGTCATATCGTTCTTTGAGAAACGTTGCGTTCGTCGCGTTTCGTTGCATCGTCGCGAGGTTCAATATGACCGGCATCGAAACAAGGCCCGCTTCATTACCTGTACATGAAAAACTGTTCTTCATCAAGCGAGTCTCATGGACTGGCGGCCGTCCGCTCGCACGCGCGTGGGCTGGCCATGGCCACCTGTTGAAGAGACACCTGAACAGTTACTTTCGTTTAACGCAATACTATCTAAAAAGGAAA
>MVRA01000038.1 GCA_002067315.1 Methanocella sp. PtaU1.Bin125
ATAGCCTTTGCGGAGGCTTAGCGCAGGACGGTATTCCCGCGACGACGCGACGAAAGCGACGGGCGCGACGACTGTTAAAGGATAACCAGTTAATCGTTCTTTGAGAAACGTCGCGTTCGTCGCGTTTCGTCGCGCCCGTCGCGAGAATCAGTACTGCGCCTGGCCCTGGCAGAGCATTCGTCGCAGCCTCGTACAGGCAATTCGACGGACGGTACTCCCGCGACGACGCGGACATCTGCTGATGTCCGGCGACGAATCGCGACGGGCGCGACGACTGTTAAAGGATAACCAGTTAATCGTTCTTTGAGAAACGTCGCGTTCGTCGCGATCGTCGCGAGGATCTATATGACCGGCACCGAAACAGGGCCCATTTCATTGCTTGCGCGTGAAGAACTGTTCTTCATCAAGCGAGTCTCATGGACTGGCGACCGTCCGCTCGCGCGCGCGTGCGATGGCCATGGCCACCTGTTGAAGAGACACCTGAACAATTACAAATATTATTGCTTTGCGCTCGTCCTTAACTTCTCCATCTCCGCTTTGACAGCCTCTTCGCCCCGGACCTTCGTCAGCTCTCGCTCGACGACGTCTCTGCTCCCGGCGATGTCTTCGATGGCCCCCTGCTCCTCCAGCTCGTCCAGCGCCTCGCTGCGGGCCTGCATGTCCCGGGTCTTGTCCTCCGCCAGCCGGACGGCGTAGCCGATGTAGTCCAGCTCCTTTCCCAGCCCGGACGTCGCCTCCTTGATCCTCACTTTCGCCTCGGCGGCCGAGTACTGCGCCTTGATCGACTCTTTGCGCGTGCGGAAGGTCTCGATCCGGCTCTCCAGCTTGCGGCTCATTTCGATAAGCCGCTCCTGCTCGCTCTTCAGCGCGTCGATCTGCTCGCCCAGCGACCGGATCTGGCCGCTCTTCTCGACCTTATGCTGTATGGCGATCTCGGCCAGGTTCTCCCGGCCCGCGGCCATGGCGTCCCGGGCGTCCCTGTCGAGCCGTTTGACGTCGTCTTCCAGCGACTTCCGCTGCATCTCCAGCCGCCGCTTCGCGGTCACGACGCCGGCGATGCCCTTTTTGATCTTATAGCTCAGGTCCAGCTGCCGCCGGTAGGAGTAGTCCAGCGCCTCTCCCGGGCTCTGGAACCCGTCGATCAGCATACTGACCCGGGCCTCGATCATCGCCCCCATCCTGCTGATAAGTCCCATCAATCATCCCCGGATGAATCTGGACCTTATTCCTATAAACGATTTGACCGAAGAAAACCGGGTACGGTACACAGGGAACACTAAAGCCACGGAGGGCACGGAGGGTATAACTGTCCGGTAAAAAAGTGATAGCGGGCCATAGGGCCCGTTCATACGCACGCACGCGCGAGCGCCTTTTCGGCCAGCGGTGAATGCCCGGGGTGCTTTTCCGTTCCTGTATCTGACCGTGGCCCGGCGACGTGCCTGTCCCGGGCCGGCGACATAATTACAAATCGCCCATCTCGCACCATTTGCCCCGGCCTTCCCAGACGCGCAGCATGAACGGCAGCTCGATCTGGCCTTTCAGCTTCGCGTAGATCGACTCGCTGATGTTCTCCACGCTCGGGTACTCGACGATCTCGTTGATCAGCCGGTGATCGTACTCGCTCAATACCTTTTTCAGGATGGTTTTCAGGTCGTAGAAGTCCACGACCATGCCAGAGCCCTTCTTCTCGCCTTCCACGATCAGTTCCACCGTATACGTGTGGCCGTGCGTCTGGCCGCATTTCTTGTGGCCGGGCAGGAAGTGGGCGCTGTCGAAATATTCAGTCACACCAAGTCTCATGTTACAGGCACCCCCAGAGCTTATGCGTCTGTGGTATAATTCTTACGTCTTCGATCAGGTCCATCGCCATGTCCTGCAGCTTCATCACCTGTGCCGGGCTGGCCGCCCGGGCTTCGCCGGTGGGCGTTACCGGCTGCAGTATCAGCGTCGAAATGCATCCCTTGATCTGATCCAGCGCGTGCATCATCGCTTCGCCGCTGAAATCTTCCGTCACTATCATTTTGCAGAAACAGTCCCGGAAACTGGTTTTTCTCAGGATGCTGTAAGAACGGGCGGTGGCGTTGAAAAACTTTTCATACTGTCCTTTGAAGTCACATTGCCCTTCCAGCTTGAAGTCGCCGGACACGTACCGGACGATGTCCTTCACGTCTTTGGCGCCCTCGGGCAGCGTCATGTTAGACTCCAGGTACAGGGGGGTACGGACGCCCTTCAGCTCCTTGATGAACGCCGCGTAGAGCAGGGGCTCCCCGCCGGTGAGCGACACCGAGTGGAGGCGCTTTCGGGCGGCGATGATGTCCGTTACCCGGGCAACTGAGAGCGGGTTCTCGATCTCCTCGAACTCGCCGGAACCCGGGGCTTTTTCCACGTGACATTTCTTATCGTTCTCCCATTCCTTCGGCGTATCGCAATACAGGCAGTTGAGGTTGCACTTCGGGAACCGGATGAACAGCTGCCGGTAGCCGACGTACGGCCCTTCGCCCTGGACGCTGACGAACATCTCGCGGACCGGGGCCTTTATGTGAATACCCCCAGCGGCCGGGACTTGCGCATGTCCCGTTCGATGTCGTCGCGCTCCGAGGCGTAGCGGCTGCCGATCTCGGCCAGCAGCGCCTCCGCTTCGGACTCGGAGATGCCCGCCTTCTCCAGGCTGCCCCACTCGTCGGACCGGACGTTGATGCCGAAGTGGATCTTCTGGCTCACCGGGCTGGCGGACGCGATGGAGACCGACATCTTATGGCCGTCGTGGTACAGGTCGTCGCCCGAGCGCGTGACGGCGACCTTGCGGTCGATGAGCGCTTCCATCGCGATGCAGGAGAGCAGCCTCTGCCGGGTGTAGGCCAGCGACAGCGAGGTCGAGTCGAAGTGCTCCGCGATGAAGTGGATCATGTCCGGGGACTCGATCTTCTCCTCGTTCATGCGGTCCTCGAGGTCGATCATGTGGAACGCCGAGACGTCGCAGCTGCCGCGGAAGCAGACGATGCTGTCGTCCTGCACCTTGAAGAGCGTGTACGCCCACAGCGACGCGATCTGGCTGCCGTCGTAGTCGATACGGCGGTCGGGGATGATGCACTTCATTTCCGCTTACCCCCCTGCGCCGGGTCCTTTGCGCCCGCCTGCCGGAACGCCCGGGTTCGCCGCAGGCAGCTCTCGCACTTGCCGCAGGGCTTCGCCCCGGCGTAATAGCAGCTCCAGCTCAGGTCCAGCGGCGCGTCGATCTTCAGGCCTTCCCTGATGATCTCCTCTTTATTCATGTCGCCGACCGGGGCGACCACTTCCACTTTCTTCTCGCAGGAGTAGTGCAGGCTCTTGTTGATCGCCTCCACGAACGGCGGGGAGTTATCCGTAAAGGTCGCGCCCTCCTCGGCGTTGAAGCCCGTCACGATCCGGTCGTAGCCGAACGCGTCGCCGTAGGCGGCCGCGATGTTGATGAACAGGCCGTTGCGGTTCGGCACCCAGACGAGATGGGCGGTCTCCTTTGCTTTGCCCTCGGTCTCGTCGAGCTCCTTTTCGCCGGGCTCCGGGACCTTCTCGCCCCGGTTCACCAGCGCGGTGCCCGTGATCTCCTCCAGCCAGGACAGCTCCATCACCAGGTGCCGGACGCCGTACCGCTTGCAGATGAGCCGGGCCATCTCGATCTCCTTCGCGGCCGCCCGCTGCCCGTAGTCGAACGTGATCGCCAGCGCGACGCCGTCCGTGTCCAGCGCTTTCTTGAACGCCACCACGGAATCCAGCCCGCTGGATAATAGTACGATAGATGTCATGTCTTTGGTCTCCTTACCGTCCGGCCTCGCCGCTCGTCGATGTCGTCCAGCGCGTCCAGCAGCCGCCGGATGGCCGCCCGGACTGCGTCGGACTGGTTGACGTACTTCCTGTCCTCGCCCACATGAGCCATCAGGTCATCCAGCAGCTCCTGGGGGACGTCCACGCAAATCTTCGCCATAGGTATTACCCGGATAATACCCTAATAATACCGGGGGAATATATAAAACCATCCATGCCTACCCCGTCCGTCCGGCTCCGGTCACGCGTGACCGGCGCATATCCTGCAGCAGTATGGCATTGAAGTATAGTTTTTATCGCCGCGTCCCCGTCCAGTAGAACTTTATCCGCCCGGGCCGCCGTAAAATGAAAATTCTTTCATATCGAGGAAAAAGCTTTTAAAATTATCATTCCACCGGTTAGATATGGTGGGAAGAGATGGATGGACGTTTACGGGCAGCCCGGACGATCGCCACGGTCGCGCTCCTGCTGTTCGCCACGAACTACGGATACGGGCTCGCCCATGAGGCGGCCCACGCCGCCGTGATCGACGCGCTCGGCGGGCACGTCTACGGCATTTACGTCAACGCCTTCGGGACGGACGCCTGGACCGAGCATAGCGTGATTGCCGGTGCGCCCGGCCTCGTCCTCGTCAACCTGGCGGGCATGGGCATGACGACGCTGCTCGCCATTGTCTTCGCCGCCGCCGGCCAGGGCCTGATCGCCGCCTTCCTTTCCGCCCGGACCGCGATCTACGCGCTCAACTACGGCCCGGGAACGGACATCTCTACCGTTTTCGCCGCGGCCGGTAGCATGGCGATAGCGTTGTCGCTTTTAATCGTCGTCATCAACATCGCCTGCATCTGTTACGCTGCCGCCGGGAACGCCCGCGTCGCGGCCATCAGAAAAAGGGTTATAGCAGGTCTTTCTTCATCTTGATCGCGTGCACGCCGGGCGCGTAGTAGTCGAAGATCATGTTCTTCTTCTCGAACCCCAGGCGCTCGTACAGCTTGATGGCGCTGTGGTTGTTGACCCGCACCTCTAAGAAACATTTCTCGCACCCGGCCAGCCGGAGCTGCTCCAGCAGCGCGCTGGTGAGCTGCGAGCCGATCCCGAGCCCCCGGTAGCTCTCGTCCACGTCGAGGGTGTAGATACGCCCGTAAGTGCCAAACCGGTTCCGGTTCATGATGCCGATGACGAACCCGGCCATGTAGCCGTCCACGTCCGCGGCCAGCGAAATGGCCGTACGGGTGCCCAGCAGGTACCTGAGCTGGAACTTGGAGAACGCCTCGGTGTCGAAGCACATCAGCTCCAGCCGCTGCATCCCCGGGAGGTCCTTCGTCCCGGCCCGCCTGATGCTGACCCGGGGGCCGATCTCCCTGACATTTTCGAGCATGGTAATCACGAGATGTATTCTACCATAGCTGCTGTTGCTGAAAATAGTTTTTGGTGTGCGGGTTCCTGATCGCCCGCCGATCGACCAGTACTGCCCGGCCGACGCTCGCGCGCGCACGCATGAGGACGCAAACCCGGGCAATTATGCGGTCCCTCGGCAGGGCCGTCTAATGTCGCGAGACAGGACAACCTATTTGAAAAAGGTTTTCCCGTCACCCTTTCGAAAACTTACCAAAGATTAATGTACCTCTGACATGTATTATGCAGAGTGTTTATCGAGGGTAACCGATGATACGGAAGCTTTCCAGTCCTGGCGCGCTGGACGAGGTCTTTAAGCGGCGGACGAGCATCGAGTCGGCCATGGAGCCGGCGAAGCGCATCGCCGACGACGTGCGGGCCAACGGCGACGCGGCCGTGGCCCGGTACACGAAGCAGTTCGACGGCGTCGAGCCCGGCAGCTTCGAGGTGACGGAGGACGAGATCAACGAGGCGGTCGAGCTCATCGACTACGAGACCGTCGAGCACCTCGAGAACGCCATCGATCACATCCAGACCTTCCATTCGCTGCAGATGCCTTCCGGGGATATGTGGCTCACGGAGATCGCGCCCGGCATCCGGCTGGGCATGAAGTACACGCCGCTGTCGCGGGTCGGCGCCTACGTGCCGGGCGGCACTGGCTCCTACCCGTCGTCCGCGCTCATGCTGGTCGTGCCGGCGACGGTCGCGGGCGTGGGCGAAGTGATCGCCTGCACGCCCCCGCGGAAGGACGGCACGGTGCACCCGCTGACGATCACGGCGCTGGCTATGGCCGACGCCGACCGGATCTACCGGGTCGGCGGCGTGCAGGCGGTCGCCGCGATGGCCTACGGCACGGAGACCATCCCGAAGGTGGAGAAGATCATCGGCCCCGGCAACGCCTACGTGACGGCGGCCAAGATGTACGTCCGCGGCGCCTGCGAGATCGACATGCCGGCCGGGCCCAGCGAGGTGGCGGTGATCGCGGACGAGCGCGCGAACCCGGTCCTGGTGGCCGCCGACATGATCGCCCAGTGCGAGCACGACGCCAACGCCATGGCCGTGCTCCTGACGCCTTCTATGAATCTCGCCATGGCCGTGGAGGCCGAGGTGAAGCGTCAGACAGAAACGGCGGTCAGGAAGGCGATCGTCGAAAAGGCGGGCAAGGCGTTCTTTGTGGCGGACGATATGAAGCAGGCAATCGCCGCCTGCAACGAGATCGCCCCGGAGCACGTCGAGATCATGGCCGCGGACCCGATGCCGGTGCTGAACGGCGTGAAGAACGCGGGGACCATCTACGTCGGCGAGTATGCGCCGGTGGCCGCGGGAGACTACGCGAGCGGCGCGAACCATGTGCTGCCGACCGGCGGCTTCGCGAAGACGTTCTCTGGCATGAACACCATGCAGTTCCTGAAGCTGACGAGCGTGCAGGTGATCGACCGGGAAGGCCTGGAAAGCATCAAGGACACGATCATCGCGCTGGCCGGCATCGAGGGCTTCGACGCCCACGCCCGGTCGGTGGCTCGCAGGTTCGATTGATTCGATCACTATTAAACGAGGTATTGTAAGAGGTATTGCGATGAAGAGGACTCACTATTCCAGCGAGATCAAGCCGGAGATGAACGGCCAGGCCGTCATCGTGAGCGGCTGGGTCCACGAGATACGGGACTTCGGGGGACTGTCGTTCCTCATCCTGCGGGACCGGGAAGGCCTGGTCCAGGTCACCATGCCGAAGAAGAAAGTGCCGAAAGAGATCGTCGACGTGGCCCGGAGCCTGAGCAGGGAATCGGTCATCTCGGTCGGGGGCGCGGTCAAGGCGGAGGGCAAAGCGCCGCACGGCTACGAGCTCATCCCGACGGCGATCGAGGTGCTCGCCCTCGCGGACGCGCCGCTGCCGCTCGACCCGACCGGCAAGGTGCCCGCCGAGCTGGACACCCGGCTGGACGCCCGGTTCATGGACCTCCGGAGCCCGCAGACGACGGCGGTGTTCGTCATCCGCGCCCGGGCCATGAAAGCGATGCGGGACTTCCTGAGCGCCAACGGCTGCCTGGAGATCGCCACCCCCAAGATCGTGGCCACCGCGACCGAGGGCGGCACCGCGCTGTTCCCGATCTCCTACTTCGAGCGGGAGGCGTTCCTCAACCAGAGCCCGCAGCTCTACAAGCAGATGATGATGGCCGCCGGCATGGACCGGGTCTACGAGATCGGGCCCATCTTCCGCGCGGAGGAGCACGCGACCCGCAAGCACCTCAATGAGGCGACCTCCATCGATGTCGAGCTCTCATTCGTCAGCATGGAAGACGTGATGATCCTGCTCGAGAACGCGATCGCCTACGTGTACCGGCACGTGAAGGAGAACTGTGCCCGGGAGCTGGCCGAGCTGGGCCTCGACCTGCAGGTCCCGAAGACGCCGTTCCGGCGCATCCCGTACGCCGAGGCCATCGCGATCGCGAAGGCCGACCCCGAGTGCGCCCACCTGGAGTACGGCGACGACCTGGACACGGTCGCGGAGCACGCGATCGGCAAGGCGATCGGCGAGCACTACTTCATCATGGACTGGCCGACTGAATTGCGCGCCTTCTACTCGCAGGCGTACGACGACCACCCGGAGATCTGCAAGGCCTTCGACCTGATGCACCCGCGCATGGAGCTTTCCTCCGGCGCGCAGCGCGAGCACCGGTACGCGCAGCTCGTCAAGAACCTCGAGGCCCGGGACCTGAGCCCGGACAGCTTCCAGTTCTACCTGAACGCGTTCCGCTACGGCATGCCGCCCCACGCCGGCTGGGGCCTCGGCGCCGAGCGGCTCATCCAGACCATGCTGGACCTGAACAACGTGCGCGAGGCCGTGCTGTTCCCGCGGGACCGCGTCCGGCTCACGCCGTAAACTGTTCCTGGCGCCATCCGTCAGGTAGCCGGCGGGCGGCCTCGCGCGCGCCCGCCCGCCTGCCCGGCGCGGGAGCCGCAACGGATGCCCGGCCCCGGCTCAGCAAGTTTTGCTCTCCGGGGCCGAAAGGCAAAACTTATTTCTTCGGCGATTCCTTAATAGAGCCCTATGCACCTCCGACTGATCGAGGACATCAAAACGATCTTCCGCAAAGAATGGAAGCTGTTCCTGCTCGTCAATATCATCTACTTTGGCGCGGTGTTGGCCGGCGCCCTGATGGCGGTCGCGGACCCCGGCCTGCAGCTGTCCCTGATCGACGCCACCGGCCAGTCCTTCGGCTCCGGCGGCCTGCTCAGCGGCGTGGGGGAAGCGTACCTGGCCGGCAACGTCCCCGTGGCCGCCGTCATGACGTTCGTGGTCAACTTCTTCCTGGGAACCCTGGTCGAGATCACCCTGCCCTCGCTGATCCTGCCGTTCTGGGCGCTGCTCTTCGGCGCGTTCCGGGCGCTGCTCTGGGGCGTCATGCTGATCGTCCCCATCCCTGGCGTGCTGCCGATGAGCGTCCTGCTGCCGCACTACCTGACGATCCTGCTGGAGGGCGAGGCCTATGTGGTGGCCATCTTCGCCTGCACCCGGGGACTGATCGCGCTGGTCAAGCCGCAGGCGTTCGGCACGTCTTCCCGCATGAAGGCGTACGGGACGTCGATCGTCGACAACGGCAAGCTGCTGGCTGTCGTCGCCGTGCTGCTCGCTGTGGCGGCCGTCTACGAGGCCGTCGAGGTCACCTGCTTCGCCGGCACGGCCGACGGGGCCCCTGCTGGAAAGCAGTTCGGCTTCTACGACGAGGAGTTCGGGGCACAGTCCACTTACTCGAACTGGACGCAGACCATTCCCGCGCACGATATGGGCTGGAGCACCTTCGACATCCCCGGCGGGAAGCCCGGACGCATCCGCGCCGTCACGGACGGCCAGCCACTGGACGTGCTGGTCATGGACAAGGGCAATTTCACCGTGCTGGAGGCAGGCGGCTCGGACTGGGGCGCATACGCGGCCCGGCAGGGCGCGGTCAACGAGACGTTCGATTTCACGCTTCCCCGGGACGACGTGTACTATATCGTGATGCGGAACACCGGCGACAGCGACGTCCGGATTCACATGCAGATGCGATATAAAAAATGAGCCCGCAAACCGGGCCATTTTAATGGCTATGCGTGAAGGAACGGTCACACATTTAAAGACCGCAGAGAGCGCAGAGGAGCGCAGAGACCGCGGTTTCGTTATAATTTTTAATATGCCGTATCTTAAAAGGAAACTGCGGTCTCTGCGCTCCTCTGCGGTCTCTGCGGCCTTTTACTGATCTTAGTCTCCTGTCACGCCGGTTACTGGTCTGCTTCATCGCGCGAGGGCCTGCCCGGCCGCTCATACGATCAGCGGGCTCCACGTTGTCCACAGGGCCATGAAAATACCCTCGACGACGGCGAGCGCGATGGTTAAGGCCGTATCGACACGCCGGTCTTTCGTGATCTTCGCCGTGATGATGAACAGCGGGAACACCACGGCGAGGTAGCGCAGCATGCTGTAGCAGGACTGGGCCGAGAACAGCGGGATGAGGATCAGGATGAGGCCCAGCGTCCACGCCCCGAAGTCGACCTTGCGGAAATACAGGAACATGAGCGCCAGCGCTGCCACCGTAAAGAGGGCCCCGGTAAAGACGGCGCCGTTGTCGGGGTTCAGGCGCGTCAGCAGCTCCATCGGCGGCAATACCATGCGGCCGCCCCAGGTGGCCTGTATCTTGATGAACCCGAGGAAGTCCCCGGTCAGGTAATAGTTGCCGGCGGCGAACAGCCCCAGGCCCGCGAAAGGAAACAGCAGCGCCATCGCCTCCGGCTTCGCCAGGCGTTGCAGGGCATGGTCTTTATAGGCGGCAAGCGACGGGACGCGCTGTCGCGTGTACTCGTATGCCAGCGGCACGACGATGGCCAGGCCGGGCAGCCGCGCCAGCGGAACGAAGAACCCCAGTATCCCGGCCGCCACCCAGTTGCCCTTCCGGGCATAGTACAGGCAGGCGACCACGAGTGCGACGAACAGCGATTCCGTCAGCACTGCTGAAAAGACGAATGCGGCGGGGAAGAGGATCAAGTATTTTACTGATCGCTTTGCCGTGGCTTCGTCGGCGTCCAGGCTGACGTATCTGTAGATATAGTAGCAGGCGACCAGCAGGCAGACGTTGGAGACGACGATGCCCGCCAGCGCATAGTCGACCAGGACGTACGAGGCCAGCCGGACGAGCGCCGGGTACAGGGGGAAAAAGGCGTAGTTGGCCATGTCGGCGTCGTTGACCGGCAGCGCGGAGTACCCGTCCCGGGCCAGGTTGACGTACCACGCCCCGTCCCAGACGGTCCAGATCTTCGTGAACGCCTCCAGGCCGCTGAAGGTCCTCCCCCACAGGACGGCGTGCGCGGCATAGCCGATGGCTGTCAGTGCCAGCCGCGTGATGACGAACAGCCCCAGGATATAAGCGATCTCTTCCGGGATTTTCAGGGCCGGATGCCTGAGCTTTTTTAACTCCATTGACGGTCACGCATTTAGCAGTCGATAGTCAATAAAAGGGTCATCTCTTATAAAACGTTAGCTGCCTCTCCGGCCGGCTGCTTTTCCTTCGGGACCGTGAAGTAAAAGGTGGAGCCCTGGCCTGGCTCGCTCTCCAGCCAGACCGTGCCCCCGATCAGGTTGACGTATGCCTTGACCAGGGCGAGGCCCAGCCCGATGCGGCCGCCGGTGCGGTTGTCCTTATCGCCGCCGACGAGATAGAAGCGCTCGAAGATGCGGTCCCATTCTTCCCTCGGGATGCCCGTCCCCCGGTCTTTGACCGAGAACCGGTAACGATCGGCTTCTTCGGCGACCCTGATCTCGACCGGCCCGCCGTTGCTGCTGTACTTCACCGCGTTCGAGACGAGGTTGTCGAGGATATGGCGGATGGCGTCGGCGTCCGTGGTGACCCGGAGCCCTTCGGGCACGTCCACCCGTATGTCCGGGTTGACCGTCCGGTAGTTGTCGGCGACCTCGTTTACCAGCGGCCGGAGCGGGAACTCCGTCCTGTTGACAGTGGCCATGCCGGCGTCCAGGCTGGCCAGCTCCAGCATCCGGTTCACCATATTCTTCTGCCTGATCGCGTTACGCTCGATGATCTCCAGGTATTTCCGGTGACGCTCGTCCGCAATCTCGGACTTGAGGATTTCCGTGTAGCCGATGATGGGCGTCAGCGGCGTCCGCAGCTCATGGGCCGCCGCGTTCGTGAAGTCCGTCTTGCGCCTGTACTCCTCCTTCAGGGAGTGATAAGCGTCGATCAGCTCCTTCTCCAGCCGGACCCGCTCGGTGACGTCGCGGTTAATGCCCCTGTAGCCCTTGAAACGGCCGTCCTGATGGAACATCGGGACGCCGTTCGTCTCCAGCGTGGCGTGGCTGCCGTCTTTCCGGATAATGGTGTATTCCAGCAGCCCGAAAGGCGCCTGGAGGGCCCGGAACTGGCGGAACGCCCCGGATATCCGTTCGGCGTCCTCCGGTATCATGAAATCGAAGGGGGTCTTGCCCAGCAGCTCTCCCGGCTCATAGCCCATGATGTCCCGGGTCTTCGGGCTGGCGTATGTGCATTTGCCGTCCGCGTCCGTCTCCCAGACCATGTCGTTGATGTTCTCGACGAGGCTCCTGAACTTTTCCTCGCTCTCCCGCAGCGCCTCCTCGGCGTACCTGCGATCAGTGATGTCGATGCCCGTGATCAGTATGGCCGGTCGGCCCTGGTAATCGATATTCTTCCTGCTGAGGTCTATCCAGCAAACGTCCCCGTCCTTCCGGATGCCCTTGAGCACCGACCGGAACTCGCCGTTGCCATCCCCGGCCAGCCATTCGTCGTAACGCCCCTGTATATAGTTCAGGGCGTCGGGGTGCACCATTTCCAGGAAACTGATGCTCGACAGATCTTCTTTGCTATAGCCGCTGATGGCTTCCATGGCAGAGTTGGCATACATGAACCTTCCGTCCTGCAGGATGCATATGGCCACCGGGGCCAGATCCGTCAGCGCCCGGAACTTTTCCTCGCTCTCCCGCAGCGCCTCCTCGGCCAGGACGCGCTCGGTGATATCCTCGATGATCAGCACGTAGTTGATGATCCGGCCGTTCGCGCCCAGCGTGGGGAACATTTTAAGGTTGATATAGAAGTCGCCCTTACGTCCGCCTTTGATATTCGATATCCTGATCCGGGGGATGATCACCGTTTCGCCGTTGCTGACGCCTGAAATTTGTCCGGATATCCCTTCGTCGGATATGATCTGGCTCATGTAACCGAACAGGTTGCAGGAATTGCTTATGGCTTTCCGCTCCAGCCCGAAGGTCCGCAGGAACGAGTCGTTGACGACCAGCAGCCGGCCGTCCCGGCCGCAGATACACGTCGCGTCAGGCGACTTGGCCACGAGGTCGTCAACGAACAGCCGGGTATCCTTCAGCCGCCTCCTGGCGTCGTCGAGCGCATGGCTGCGGAACGGGTCGATTACGCAGAAGAACAAGTAGCCTGTCATCAGCAGCAGGGAGACCTCGTAGATCAGGTCCGTGGTGTTCCTGATGTTCAGCGTCCACTCCGCGCCGATGATGTTGAACGATACCATGCTGCTGAGCCCGAACAGCCACCGGCATTCGAAGAGCAGGTCGCCCAGCATGTTGATGCCGAAGAACAGCATGATCGCGTGCACGAGACGCTTGAGGTCAGACTTCAGGTCCATATAGACGAGCTTCAGCGTCAGCGTCAGGATGACGATGTCCAGGCACAGGTAAACGAGCAGGATGAGGATATCGATGACGTTCGGGCTGTCCCACCGGAGGTTCGGGAAGACCAGCAGCGCTACCAGGAGGAAGCCGATAACGGCGATCGCCGTGATCAGGCGGTCCAGGCTGCGGTCGATGTACCATTGCCGGGAGTTTTTCATTTTAAGCAGCACGTAGCTGATCGCGACGTATCCGATCAGCCAGAACATGCCGGTGACGTAATAATACTCGGCCGTATCTACGAAGCCGCCACTGACCATGGCCGGGACCAGGTACCATGAGACGTTAGACAGCGTGCTGGCACCGAAGCAGAACGACAGGATGCCGGAGAGGCGCCGGACATTGGCATCGGTGCTCGTCAGGAAAATCCGCAGGGCCAGTAAAAGCGCGGCGATGGGCAGTAACGCCTGTATCTGGTGAAAATAGGTGGCAGTGATGATGACCGCCAGTGCGGTAAAGACGAGCAGGCTCATCGCGTATTCGCGGAGGCGCTTGCGATACAGGTTTACCATTGCCGTTCCCCGGATGGCGCCGCCGGCGTCTTAGCTGATCTTGATCGGGCTGATCTCGCCGTTATAGAGGGCATACTCAAGCGTGGCACCCCCCGGCCTGATGCCCGGGACGCCGCCCCTGCTCAAGGAAATCCAGTAGCCCGTGTCGTCCGAGTGGCCCTGCGGCGAGACTGTGCCATACCTGTTATTGAGCTTCTGCACGGCCGCGCTGTAGCCTGCCGAAGTATTGGAGACGAAAACCTCCGGGTAGTAGCGGAGCAGGTCGTCGCTGTATGATAAGATCACCCGCGAATCCACGTCGATCGACTGCATCAGCGCCGACATCAGCACCGTGTAGTCCTTCTGCGTGCCCTCGAGCGAATCGGCGATCTCACTGGCTTTCCTCGGCTGTGAAACCTCATTCTCCGAGTCGTTCCACCGGGCATTCACGAAGCTGAACAGATCGCAGGCCTGCATGACCGGGTCCCCGGCCGAAGAGGCGTCCGTGTGGGCCTGCGCAAACGCAAGCACCACGGGGTCGTCCGCATCGGCCAGCTCGAACATTTCGTTCAGGATCGCTGTCTGGTCCGGCTCTGGCGTCGGTGCCGGCGTCGGTGCCGGCGTCGGTTCTGCGGTCGGTGCCGGCGTGGGCTGCGGGGTAGCCGTCGGTTGCGCGTACAGTGACCGAAGCCCGTCAAAAGTGGCCGGCCTGACGACATAAACGCCTGCGATGACGGCCGCTATCAGCACGATGACGATGGCGATCGCCGCCGGCCACCTGAGCGACCGTCTTTTCTTTGTCGCTCCCGGGGGCGCCGCCCTGTCTTGCGCAGGCTTTTTCTCCGGCGCTGCCTCCCCGGGGTGCGGGTTATCCACTTTCGGCGAGAAAATCGCATGAATCGCTTCCGAGGCCTCGGGCTTCATGACCGGGGTCTCATCCGGGACCGGCGATGTCGCCGTCGCAGGTTTCTCGTCCTGCGCGGGCAGGCTTTCAGCTTCAGGCGATCCCGGCTCTTTCCCGTGAATCCGGTCAAAGATGCTCTCCGCGACCATTTCCGGCGTCGTCTCCGCGGGCTCGTCCGCCGGCGCGGCTTCCGGGACTACGTAAATGTCGTCCGGCAGCGCCGCGCTTTCCCGGGGCGAGGCGTTGACCAGGCGCGCGATTTCCTTTTCCGTCTTCTCTTCGTCCGCCATCGGTATCCGGGGCACCTGCGGATCAAGCTCCACGTAGTACCTGACCGGGCCGCCCACCCGGGAGATGACCTGATAATACAGCCGGCCGGCCGGGTCCTTAAAAAGCTGGCTCTCGTCGCAGTCGATGGCACCCTCGTAGAAGAGCTCGCTGCCGTCGCTGCCCACCAGGCGAAAGGCCTCCAGCCCGTTCTTTTGATATACTTTAGGCTCTAACAATGGCATCCCCGACAATTGAACATAATATCTCCGATGTGGTATTTTACTCTTGTTCTCACCATGCGCAGGCTACGATGAGCATCCCGGGGCCCTTCTGTAATCCGGCGGCCTCTCTACTTTGAGAAAAAGCTATTTCATTCATCGTACCATAACATATCTGACATTTGATACACGGGGGTTACCGGTCCGTCATGATCATCGCGGTTTCAGACGTCCACTTGGGCTGCGACGGCAGCAACAGGGACGCCTTTATCGACTTTTTACGCATGTGCGACACTCCCGACGTGGAACACCTGGTGCTGCTGGGCGATATCCTGGACTTCTGGCGCCGTAACAACGCGCAGGTGGTCATCGAGAACTCGGACGTGCTGGACATGATCTCCGGCCTGAAGGCGAAGAACGTCCATTACGTCGTCGGCAACCACGACTACAGCATCCTTCGCCTCAGTAAACGCTATGACGGCCACTATCAGTTCCCCGTGCAGCGGTCGCTCCGGCTGACGGACGGCGGAGTAAAGCTTTACTTCATCCACGGGTTCGAGATGGAGGTTCTGACAACTTACGAGCCTCTCAGTGTCGAAGCCTACGAAAAATTTTGCGAACGCATGTGCTATTCGGAAGACGTGCTCGGCGAGTATGCGAGCAACCTGTGGAACTGGATCGAGAACCGCAAAGGCGCCTGGTGGCGGTACCGGTCGATCCGGACGGACAGCCGCAACCCGACCGACGAGAACAAGATCCGGGGGCTGGCGCTGTCGAAGGGCAAATACCTCCTCCTCGGCATGCAGCGGGACGAGAAGCTCATCTTCGGCCACACCCACGACCCGTTCCTGAGCCCGGACAACATGGTGGCCAACACCGGCAGCTGGTTTGTCTGTCACGGCGGCAATAACGGCTGCCTGCTGAACACATACGTCAAGATCGTCGACGGCAAGATGGAGCTCAAGAGGTTCGACGGCAAGGGCCCGTTATAAGCATCTCTCGCCCGGAATCAACCGGCGCACGCGCGCGCGAGGACGCGGACGTGCACCGCTCTGACGGGATTTTTACCTGCGGCTCCGGTACGCACGGTTTAATGGGCGTACAGGTTGCCGTAAGGCCTGTGTGACTTCGGGGCGAGCTTGATGAACTTCTTTGCCATGATCTCGTCATAGTCGCAGCCGAAGTGCGCGCAGTATTCCCTGACCAGCTCCGACAGTCGCCTGTGGTCTTCGGCGTCCAGCTCCAGCTTTTTCACCTCGCGCCCGAGATAGCGGTCTTCGATGTCGCCGCGGATGTACATGACGCCGCCGTGCATGCCGGAGCCCACGTAATCGCCTGCGATGGGAGAATCGTCGCCGTTGATACCTAGGAGCACCATCACGCCGCCGGCCATGTACTCGCCGAAGAAGTTGCTGGCGCAGCCGCCGATGACGATGTACGGGACGTTGTCCTTGTAGGATTTCATGTGGATGCCGACCCGGTAGCCGACGTCGCCCCTGACGAAGATCTTGCCGCCCCTCATGGCATAGCCGATCACGTCGCCGGCGTGGCCGTGCACGATCACCTTCCCCGCGTTCATCGTGTTGCCGATGCCGTCCTGGCCGTTGGAGTGGACCTCGATCTCCGGGCCGTCCATGAACGCGGCCAGGTCGTTGCCCGGTATGCCGTAGATGTCGATCTTCACGTCGCCCTTGAGGGCGTCGCCGATGAACTTCTGGCCGCAGACGTTGCGGAGCTCGATGTGCTTCTCGCCGCGGTCCGCGAGCGTATGGATGCGGTTGTTCAGGTCTCTGTAAAGCATGTCCGTTGCGTCGATCTTTGTCATGTTACCGCCCCGCCGGCTTGATGCCCAGTATCTCCAGCGTCTTTTCGTCCAGGCCCACGCCGCGCAGTCTCTCTCTGCTGCCACGGAGGCTCTCGATCGCGTTCACGCCCAGTGCGCCAAGCACTTCCTGCGTCTCGTGGCTCCAGGCATTGAGCAGGTTCGTTAAACGCTGCGCCCCTTCCTCCGGGTCCAGCCTCGCCGTCAGCCGGGGGTTCTGGGTGGCGATGCCCCAGGAGCACTTGCCGGTGTTGCACTTCTGGCACACCCGGCAGCCCAGCGCCACCAGCGCGCTCGTCCCGATCATGACCGCGTCGGCGCCCAGCGCTATGGCCTTGATCACGTCCGAGCTCTGGCGGATGCCGCCGCCGCAGATGAGCGACGTCTGGTTGCGGATGCCCTCCTGGCGCAGCCGGTCGTCGACCGCCGCCAGCGCCAGCTCGATGGGGATGCCCACGTTGTCCCGGATGACCCGGGGCGCGGCGCCCGTGCCGCCCCGGAACCCGTCGATGGAGATGTAGTCGGCGCCGGCCCGGACGATGCCGCTGCAGATGGCCGCGATGTTATGGACGGCCGCTACTTTAACGCCCACGGGCTTCCTGTACCTCGTCGCTTCCTTCAGCGCATAGATCAGCTGCGACAGGTCCTCGATCGAGTAGATGTCGTGGTGCGGCGCGGGCGACAGCGCGTCTGTGCCCGCCGGGATCATCCTGGTCTTCGACACGTCTTCGCTGACCTTCTCGCCCGGCAGGTGGCCGCCGATGCCCGGCTTGGCGCCCTGGCCGATCTTGATCTCGATGGCGGCGCCGGCGTTCAGGTACTCCTCGTGGACGCCGAACCGGCCCGAGGCACACTGCACGATCACGTGGTCCTTGTGCCGGTAGAAGTCCCGGTGCAGGCCGCCCTCGCCCGTATTCATGAAGGTGCCGCAGCGCTCGGCGGCCAGCATCAGCGACTTGTGTACGGGGTAGCTGACCGAGCCGTAGGACATGCCGCCGAACACGACGGGGACGTCGAGCTTCAGGTTCGGCGCCAGCTCGGTCTTGAGCTTGAGCGGGTCGCTGTCCGGGTCGAATTCCAGGCAGTCGGGCTTCCGGCCGATGTAGGTCCGCAGCTCCATCGGCTCCCGCAGCGGGTCGATGGAAGGGTTGGTGACCTGGCAGGCGTCGATGAGGATGTGGTCCCACAGGACGGGATAGTCCCGGTCACAGCCCATCGCGGTGAGCAGGATGCCTCCTGTCTCGGCCTGTTTCAGGATGTTCTTGCGGTGGATGTCGCTAAAGTTGGCGTTCGCTTTGTAAGCGAGCGAGTTATCGGTGACCCGGATGGCGTGCTTCGGGCACATGGTGACGCACCGGTGGCACGCCACGCACTTCGCGTCGTCTGCGACGATGGCATCGTATTCCCTGCTGTATGTTAATGCCTCGAAGCCGCACTCCGTGGTACATCGCTTGCAGCGGACGCATTTTCTCTCGTTGATCTCTACGGTGAACTCGGGCGGTACCTGGGTGGCCATCACTCCTGGAGTGCTCATAGCTCCACCCCCTCGTCGAGCAACCCGATCGTCGGCACGCCGGCTTTGGGCGCCCAGACTTTCTCGGGCTCCGGCTCGATGACCCGGATGCCCGCCTCTTCCGAGGCCATGTACATGAAGTCGCCCTTCTCGGCGGCGATCATGGGGCGCAGCTTGATGCGGTCGTTCAGCCCGATCATGCCCCCGGTGAAACCGACCAGGATGGAGAACGGGCCGTTCATCAGCGCGCCGCCGTAGACGGAGCGTATCGCCGTGTACGCCTTCCGCTGGGGCTCGGGCATGGCGTCGATGTCCTTCCAGAACGGCGGCGCCAGCGCGGCCGTCGCTATCCGGATCGGCAGCTTGTGCCGCCGGACCAGCAGGTCGAACAGGTACGCGATCACCTCGGTGTCGGTCATCAGCTCCATCTTGTAGCCGAACATCTCCAGGTAGCGCTTGTTGATGCCGTACGAGGAGATCTCGCCGTTGTGCACTACCGACCAGTCGAGCAGCGTCATCGGGTGTGCGCCGCCCCACCAGCCGGGCGTGTTGGTCGGGAACCGGCCGTGCGAGGTCCAGAGGTACGCGTTGTAGTCCTCCAGCTTGAAGAACTTCGCGATGTCCTCCGGGTAGCCCACGCCCTTGAACCCGCCCATGTTCTTGCCGCTGGACGAGATGAAGGCGCCCGGGATGTTCGAGTTGACGTGCATGACCTGCCGGACCACGTAGTCCTCCTCGGCGATGCCCGCGTCCTCCAGCTTGCCCTCGCCGACCTTGACGAAGTAGCGCGCCAGGATGGGCGGGTTATGGATGCCGTTGACCTTCGCCGTGGGGATTTTCTCGTCGTGCTCCACGGTGAAATGCTGGTTGACGTAGCACTCGAACCGGTTCCGGCTCTCCTCGTCGTCGATCATGACGTGGAACGCGTAATAATCTTTATATTTGGGGTAAATGCCGTATGCGGCGAACCCTCCGCCCAGCCCGTTAGACCGGTCGTGCATCAGGGCGATGGACTTGATAATCTTCCTCCCGTCGATGCGCTTCCCCTTCCGGTTCAGGATGCCCGAAATGGCACACCCCGACGGTATGTGTTCGAGATCGCGCTTATACATCAAGGCTGATCCCTCACCGGGCAGCGGGCCTGCTGGCTGTAAGTAGTCCTCATACGGTGTTCAACTCTTTTCCGGCTTCACCTATATAAATGCCGATGGTAGGCAACATTATGGCCTGTCCATATATTTAAAGTTTGCTGACAATCATACTATGTACCTGCAGTCAATACCTGCATATAAAATACACCGGAAACTTTTTTAGTTCGTAACAATACGAAGTCAATTGGACTAATTTATGAAACGGAAGATCATCAGCATCGACGAAGACAAGTGCACGGGCTGCGGCCAGTGTATCCCGGACTGCCCGGAGGGGGCCATTCAGCTCATCGATGGCAAGGCACGGCTGATCAGTGATTTATTCTGCGACGGCCTTGGAGCCTGCATCGGGACCTGCCCCGAGGGCGCGATCAGCGTCGTCGAACGCGAGGCCGAACCCTACGACGAGAAGAAGGTCATGGAGAACATCGTGCGGCAGGGCCCGCTCGTGATCAAGGCCCACCTCGAACACCTGGCCAGCCACGGGCAGAAAGAACTGTACGATCAGGCGGTAGAATACCTGAAGGAACGCAAAATCAGAATCCCCGGCGAGAGGCACCCCGGCCGCCAGCTGCAGCACGCGCCTGGCGCCGCCTGCCCCGGGACGATGGCGAGGAGCATTCCACGGGCCGGACCCTCCGCTGTCGGCCGGCCGCTGTCTGAAAAGGCCGAATCGGAGCTGCGGCAGTGGCCGGTCCAGCTATCGCTGCTGAACCCGGCGGCCACGTATTTTGACAACGCCGATCTGTTAATCGCGGCGGACTGTGTCCCGTTCGCATACGCGGGCTTCCACACTGAGCTCCTCCGCGGTAAGATCGTCATCATCTTCTGCCCGAAGCTGGACGCCGACATCGACGGGTACGTCGCGAAGCTTACGGAGATCTTCAAGGGCCATGAGATCAAATCGATCACGGTCGCCCACATGGAAGTCCCCTGCTGCAACGGCGTGCGCTACGTCGTGGACCGGGCGCTGGAACGGGCGGCGAAGAAGATACCGGTCAGCGAGAAGACGATCACGATACAGGGTGAAATCGAGTAAAAACCATCTCAATTATAATTCTGACTCTTCTGCATTGTCGGGATCGAAGGGCGGTGGCCGGATGTCTCTGATGGTTTGCCGTTCAGGCGTCCTGTGATGAGCACGCAAGGGCGC
>MVRA01000039.1 GCA_002067315.1 Methanocella sp. PtaU1.Bin125
CTGCGTTTTTCGGATCTGCCGATTCAATGAAATGGGCTTTGTTTCGGGGGCCTGTCGTACCAGTACTCGCGACGATCGCAACGTTTCTCTAAGTTCTCGCGAAGACCGCGACGAAACGCGACGGGCGCGACGTTTCTAAGAATGATAATATAGCGGATTATCCGTTAACCGTCGTCGCGCCCGTCGCGTTTCGTCGCGGTCTTTGCGAGTATGCAGTCCCGCGCCCTTGCGTACTCATCACAGGACGCCTGAACGGCAAACCATCAGAGACATCCGGCCACCGCCCTTCGATCCCAACAATGCAGAAGAGTCAAAATTTTAAAAGATCGGACCAATCATTATCGATCCTGTTTACTTCTTTGCCAGGCCTGAACTCAGGCAGGCACACGAAAAACACAGCACACTAAGCTTGCCTTTGATCATTACGTAGAACGGCAGGCTCGCGTGCCTCTTACACTTACTACAGGTCTCCATTGCTCTTTATTGACTCCGGGCAGCTAAGTAGCATATCCTGACTTATATACTTATCCCCTATATCTTACGGACTTAATTAATTATAAGTTAATGGCATGGAGAGGCAGCGGCTGAGCTATACAACGTTACGAGGCCGATCACCATCGGGGCCTCTGGCCCGCTCTTGCGAAAGCACGGCGGGGAAGGCGCCTTTTTTCGGGCGCTGTGACCTGCATTTCCGGGACAATGATGCCGAAGTAGTTCGTCGCCAGCACCAGCAGGATGGCCCCGAGGAACAGGCCGGGGATACCGAAGACCAGCGGGCCCACGATGTACGCGAGCATGAGCAGTCCCACGTCCACGTTACCGTGGGAGACGAACGGCCGGAGCAGGTAGTTGGGCAGGTTCTCGACCAGGATGGAGATCGACAGCGCCATGACGACCAGGTACCACCAGTAATCGAAGAACGTCCCGGCCATGAGGGCCCGGGCGGCCACAAAGATCAGCAGGGGCGCATCGATCATCCAGGGGCCGAGGATCGGGAGGAAGGCGAACAGGCCGCAGAGCACGCCCAGCAACAGCGGGTACGGGATAAGAAACGATGGGTCAGGGGCGAAGCCGTTGAGCGCCGAGTACACGATCGCGGCGATGATGCTGAAGAGGATGACGCTTAGCATGTTGCCGAAAAATACGGCTTCCAGGTCGGCGTCGACGGCAGCCGCGAACCTCATGAGCGCGCCGTTGCGTTCCCTTATCGCGCTGGGGAACGTCCGGCGGAACCACGCCCCCAGCCGGTCGTCACCGACGAGCAGCAGGAATGTGATGATGATCAGCAGGGAGATTTTGAAGATGATGTCGACAAAGGTCAGGCCGGTCGATACCAGCACGTCCTTGATGCCCATGACCGTGCCTGAATAGCTTTCTATCTTGCTATACAGGTCCTGAATTATAGCTGTCAGGTTCCCCAGGCCGTGGCCGTCGGGAGACAAACCCTGCTGCACCAGCGGCACAATGTCACTCAGGTTAGTCAGCGGCCCGGATAGCACCGAGGGCAGGCCGATGCCGGACAGCAGGCTGTTGAGCTGAGTCACGGCCAGGAGCAACGTATATCCCAGCACCACAAGCAGGGGCAACACGACGGCCAGCATACACAACATGGCGGCGAGGGCCTCGTTTTTTATATATGGTTTCAGTTTCCGTTTGATGGGCCGGGTCACGTAATAGACGAACAGGGCAAATATGATGGGCGTCACGTAGGGCAGGGCCATCCACAGGAGCCCGGCCATGATGAGCGCGCCGATGATCAGCCATTTGATCTCGTACGCCTTGCCCGCTATGCCTGTCATATGTATACTATTGTCGTGCAATCATCATATATTTTACTATTTATATATTTACCACCCGGCTGTACCCGGGCGCCTGAAGGGAATGGCTATCACCGCTGTCCCGACCCTGAGTTCCGCTATAGTTACGTGAGCCTGCCTGTCTTCCGTTCCCGGGCGATCGCCGGGCCCTCCCCGAAGGGATGCCCGCCGTATCCGTGCCGGAGTAACCCCGCAGCCATGTTGCTATCCTGGCCACGGTCCCTGGACGCGAACAGGCTCATGATAGCCGGTGCGGTGATCGGCAGGCGATCTCGCGATCGATGGCGGCCTGCAGGAGCCAGTTGACCTCTCCGGTATCTTCAATGTAAGCCTGAATACTGTCGAAGTCCTGCTCACGCAAGCCTTTTGCCATCAGCTCCACGAGCCATCCGCGGATGACCTAGCCGTGCGACCAGGTCTCGAACACCGCGGCCATGTCGAGATCGAAGCCGCCGTGCCGCAGCATTTCGACGCCCTCGCCGATGGCATGGTTCATGCTGAACTCGATGCCGTTGTGTACGAGCTTGACGAAATGGCCGCTGCCCGGCGCCCCGGCAAAGGAGAGGCAACAGGTCTCCGATGACCTCGTCCACGGTCGCGCCGGCCGGCAACGAAAGGTAGATGATCCGCGGCGGCTTGAGGCGGCGTACGAGCTCATCGTAGGTCGCCGCAATGCGTACCCCCTGCGCTTCCAGCCCCGGATGCCCGTGCTTCGCGTGGCCGATCACCTCGACGCCCTGTCGACACACTGGAGCGCCAGGTCTCCGCCCATCTTTCCAGGCCCGACGATACCAGGCTGCACGTACCCACCATGAAAAACTGGGATTATCGTCTGAAAAAATGTCTACGGTAACGCCAGCGTAAGATATTTAAATATGAGACGTTATCTTGTGATCAATCAACGCAGTCTTTTCTCAATTATTACTGCACAGCGACATTAAAACGTTTCAAAAATGGCTGCAGCGTAACGGGGAAAGGATTATATATAAAAGACATATAATTACGAGTGACTAATTTTGTGTCTATTACCAGAGGAATTTTGATGGAAGACAAAATGTATAAAGGCACTACCACCATCGGGATCATCTGTAACAACGGAGTCGTTCTGGCGACCGAACGTAGGGCCACCATGGGCAACTTCATCGCGAGCAGAGACGCCCAGAAGATTTACCGCATTACGGATAACGCTGCGATGACCATTGCCGGTTCCGTGGGTGACGGGCAGCGGCTCGCGCGCATCCTGCAGGTCGAGGCTAAGCTGTTCGAGCTGAGGCGCCACGGGCTGATGTCCACCAACGCGCTATCCATGTTATTATCCAACATCCTGGCCGAGAACAAGTACGTGCCGTTCTACGTACAGGTCCTCATCGGCGGCGTCGACGCCAAAGGCCCCAGGATATACTCGCTGGACCCGCTCGGCGGCCGGATCGAGGAGGATAAGTTTGTCTCCACGGGCTCGGGCTCTCCAATGGCATATGGCGTACTCGAAGACCGCTTCAAGCCTGGCATGAGCGTCGAGGAAGGCGTAGAGCTGGCGAACCGTGCGCTGGAGTCGGCGATGAAGCGCGACTCGGCCTCGGGCAACGGCATGCAGTTCTGCGTGATCACCCCGGAGAAGGTCGAAGTCTTCGAGAGAGAGGTAAGCAAACAGGTTTACAACTAACATTCCTGTTGCTTTTTTTGTTGAGGGGAAAAAACTTTGACGATTGATGATGTTTTAAACGAGCTGCGGGCCAAGATCGCCGTAAAGCTCCCGAAGGGCATCACCATCTCCGACCTCGAGTTCGAGGGGCCGGAGCTGGTCATCTATACGACAGAGCCCAAGGCGTTTGCGGACAACGGCGACATAATCCGCTCGCTGGCCAAAGACCTGCGGAAGCGGATCGTGGTCCGGCCGGACCCGAAGATGCTGCTGGACGCGGAGCAGGCCATTGACAAGATCAAGCAGATCGTACCGCAGGAATCGGGCTTATCGAATTTTTACTTTGACACTGACACAGGCGAAGTCATCATCGAGGCGGAGAAGCCCGGGCTGGTCATCGGCCGGCACGGCTCGACGCTGCGCGAGATCACCAAGCACATCGGCTGGACGCCGAAGGTCGTCCGCACGCCGCCTATCGAGTCGAAGACCGTGAAGGACATACGGCAGTACCTCCGCTCGGTGAAGGACGAGCGGAAGGCCATCCTGAAGACGATCGGCCGGAAGATACACCGCCCGGTCCAGTCCAAGGACCAGTGGATCCGGATCACCACCCTCGGCGGCTGCAAAGAGGTCGGCCGGAGCTCGTTCCTGCTCAGCACGCCCGAGACGAAAGTCCTGATCGACTGCGGCGTGAACACCGGGGCCGAGAGCAACGGCACGCCTTACCTCTACGTGCCCGAGGTCAGCCCGCTGAGCAACATCGACGCGGTCGTGCTGACCCACGCTCACCTCGACCACTGCGGCATGATCCCGCTGCTGTTCAAATACGGGTACGAGGGTCCGGTCTACATGACCCCGCCGACCCGCGACCTGATGGGCCTGCTGCAGCTGGACTACATCGAGGTGGCCAACCGCGAAGGCAAGCGGCCGCCGTACGACTCGGCGATGATCCGCGAGACGCTGAAGCACACGATCACGCTCAACCACGGCGACGTCACGGACATCGCGCCCGACGTGCGCCTGACGTTCTACAACTCGGGCCACATCCTGGGCTCCGCCTGCGCCCACTTCCACATCGGCGAGGGCCTGTACAACGTGGCGTTCACCGGCGACTTCAAGTACGAGAAGACCCGGCTCTTCGACGCGGCGATCAACCAGTTCCCCCGCATCGAGACGGTCATCATGGAGTCCACCTACGGCGGCATGCACGACATGCAGCCCCAGCGCAGGGAAGCCGAGATCGAGATCCAGCAGATCATCAAGAACACGCTCTCCCGCGGCGGAAAGGTACTGATCCCCACGTTCGCCGTCGGCAGAAGCCAGGAAGTCATGATCGTGCTCGAGGAGGCCATCCGGCGCGGCTACCTCCCGAACGTGCCCATCTATCTCGACGGCATGATCTGGGAAGCGACCGCGATCCATACCACGTACCCCGAGTACCTGAACGTCGAGCTCCAGGACATGATCTTCCACAAAGGCCAGAACCCGTTCCTGTCCCCGTCGTTCACGCAGGTCGACTCGCCGCAGAAGCGCGAGAAGATCCTGCAGGACCCGTCGCCCTGTATCGTGCTGGCGACGTCGGGCATGATGAACGGCGGCCCCGTCATGGAGTACCTGAAGAGCTACGGTCCCGACAAGCGGAACACGCTGATCTTCGTCGGCTACCAGGCGGAAGGCACCCTGGGACGCCGGATCCAGAAGGGCTGGAACGAGATCCCCATGACCGAGAACGGCAAGACCGCGATCATGAAGATCGGCCTGGAGGTCACCACGGTCGACGGCTTCTCGGGCCACTCGGACCGGCGCCAGCTCATGGAGTACGTGAAGCGCATGGACCCGCGGCCGGAGCGGATCATTACGAACCACGGCGACGAGAACAAGTGCCTGGACTTAGCCAGCTCCATCTACAAGAAGTACAAGATGGAGACGAAGTCGCCGATGAATCTAGAGACAATCCGTTTAATTTAAAATACGCCGGAGAGGCATCAGCCTCTCTGACTCTTTTCTTTTCATTACATATCCGTAAGCTGAGGCTATGGGCCTCGGACGGGCAGCCGCTCGCGCGCGCGTACGTGCCAGGGCCGAGTAAAAATCGATAGCGGGCCCGGAATTTATGCGACTTTTACCCGTGCTGCAACACCCGCAGGCTTCATCGCCGCTTAATTCGCTGCGCAGCGCGCCAGGGGTGGGCGGGCGGGGCCGCATGGATCATACGCTGAAAGCGGTATACGGCGGGCGCTTGCGCGCAAATCGGATCACCGTAACGTTTCCGATCTAATACACAAGCGGTACCAGCCGTTTTGTCCGCTCAATATAGCGCCGGTAACGATCGCCGAACCAGACGGTCAGCATCGTTTCCTCTATGCCCATGCGGTAGATGAAGCAAGGGATGAGCAGCAGCATGATGGCGAAACCGTAGAGGCTGTGGAAGGTTACCGCGATGCCAAAGTGGAAAAGCAGATCGCCAGTATAGCCAGGATGGCGGATATACCGATAAGGCCCTTGTTCTGCCAGCGCCTGATCCGGCCGGACCTGTAGCGCATAGGTAAACGCCCGGCCGATCGCGCGGCGGGCCCACAGGCGCAGCGCGAGCCCGAACGCCATCATCGCCAGCCCCGCGGCGGATGCGAGATCAAAGCGGTATGCCATCTTTTGCAGGAAGATAAAGTCCATGGCAATTGCCGCTATTGCCGTGGCCCAGACGATGGTCGCCGGCACGATGAACAGCCAGTCTTCCCGGAGAGTGTCGAATTTCACGCTGGCACCTCCTGCCAAATATCGCTGACAGATACTCATACCGGATGACAGATAGAGATGACGACCCGCCGGGCTATATGCGGCAATATAATATATATTTATCATATTATTTATTATACGGGTAATTGACGATCGGGAGGGTAACAGCATAGCGACATTCCTGCCTGAGCTGACGCACGAGGAGATGCTGCGGATGCTCCGTGAGGAGCGCGTCGGCCGCATCGGGCTGAACGACGACCCGCATCCCTACGTGGTGCCGACGGACTTCGCCTTCGAGGACGGGGCCATCTACATCCATACGCCGGACCGTGGCCTGAAAGCGAGGCTGGCGCGCCTGAACCCGCACGTTTGCTTCGAGGTCGACCGGTATAACACCACGGTCACCGACTTCAGGAGCGTGATCGTCCGGGGCCGGATGACCGAAGTCTCCGACCCGGGAGAGCGTGCGAGAGCCCTGCTGTCGTTGAGCCGCAAAGCCGCAGGATTTGACCACGCGGCCGTCCACGGGAAAAATAACAGCCGCCCGCCCCCGTCGGCCGTCACGATCTTCAAGATCGAGATACGGGACATGACCGGCGTGCGGTCGCCGAACAACGGCCACTGATGCCGCTGCAGCGCCGCCGATTAAACAATGATGACATTAGGTTTATTAGTACAATCTCCAAAAATGTTATCATGGCTAATTCGGTACTCGAGGATGACTTCATCTTCTGGTTGTTGCTGTTCCTGTTATGCGCCCCGCTGGCCATCATCCTGCTTGCATATAACTATTATAATCGCGGGAAGCGGCCGAAGAAACCGGTACCGGATGATTTCTTCTATAAGTAACCGGGCCTATAGCGGCTCCGGCACGTTGCAGCAGGCACATTTCCGTTCTGCCGGCACGTGCGCGAGGCAGTCGACGACGTAGGCGGATAACATTGCCTCGGCCTTTTTCATCGCCGCCAGCACCTCCTCGTGGGAGACGGCGGTCCGGGAAATGCCGGCCGCGTAGTTGGTCACCACGGCAATGCCCGCGTAGCACATGCTCAGCTCCCGGGCCAGGACGACCTCGGGCACCATCGTCATGCCCACGACGTCGCCGCCCATGGCGGAGTAAGCGCGGATTTCCGCGGGGGTCTCGAACCGGGGGCCTTCGGCGCAGACGTACGTCCCCTTCTCGTGGACCTTGACGCCCGCCGGCCTGGCGGCCAGCATGCACTTTCGCAGGCCGGGGCAGAACGGCTCGGTCATGTCGACGTGGACGACATCGCCCCCCTCGAAGAACGTGGAGGGCCGGGTTTTCGTAAAATCGATGAACTGGTCGACCAGCACGAAGTCGCCGGGCCGGATGAAGGCGCGCAGGCTCCCCACGCTGGCGACGGCGATGATGCTCTCGACGCCCGCCGTTTTCAGCGCCATGACCTGGGCCCGGTAGTTGATCTTGTGGGGCGGGCAGACGTGGCCCTCCCCGTGCCGGGGCAGGAACGCGAACTCGGTGCCGGCCTTATCGGCGTAGATGAAAATGGTCACGTCGCCGTACTTCGTCGATATCTGGCGCTTTTCCTTCAATGTGCAGCCGGGGACGCTGTAGAACCCGCTGCCCCCGATGATGGCCGTCCGTGGCATAGTATCCGGGATATGCACGACAGCACATAAAGTCTTCTGTTTACGAGACGATAGAAGTCGTGCCGGCGGGCTCGTTAGAATCACAGAGGGCGCAGATGGTCGGTCGATGACCGGGGTTTTAGCCAGATATCAACGAATAAAAAGTGCAGGGCTGTCGTCGTATGCCCGGCCGGAGCTTTCGCACGCGCGCGTGATGGCGCCCGGCAGAGCCTGACAACGACCGCCAGAGCCGGGGAAACATATTCGCCTTCACTTGCGGCAGACGAAGAGCCCGTACCCGAAGTGCCCGACGTACTTGTACATGTTCCGGGTGGTGTCGATGATCGCCCTTGCCTCGGGATTTGTATAGTAGAGGTAGGCCGCTTTAGCCATGGAAAGGACGGCTCCGAAGCCGTCGGCCTTTTTCTCGAGGGTCTCCTTCCGGGGGTCCGCGACGTAGTGATCGGCGTCGATGCTGGCGAAGTGGCCCCGGTAGAGGTCGCGCCAGTCCTCGAAAGTCATGATGCCCCGGTCGGTCTTGGAGGAGAACGCGGTGAAGATCGCCTCGAGGTCCTTGAGGTCGTCTTTTAGCTCTTCGGCAGACTTCCGGGTGACGCAGACCTCGTTGTCACATAGCACGCCGCCGGGCTTCAGGACGCGTTTATACTCGGCTACGGCCCGGGCCACGTCCTCGACGAAGACGGTGACGGATTCTACGATTACGGCATCGAACGTGTTGTCCCCGAACGGCAGCTTTCTGGCGTCTCCTTCCATGAAGTTGACCCGGTCCGAGACTCCTGCCTTTTTTGCCGTCGCCTTCGCCTGCTCGACCATCTTCGGCATGATGTCGACGCCGGTCACCGTACAGCCCGGATCCGCGGCCAGCCGGCAGGCCGTCTTTCCCAGGCCGCAGCCCACGTCGAGCACCTTCGAGCCCTTGTTGATGCCCGCTTTCGCGATCAGCCGGTCCGTCGCCGCCCGGCCGCCGATGTGCCGGGCATAGCCTATCTCCGCGAGCATATCGAGGTATGAGAAATTACTGTCACCGTTACCCACTGCTGAACACCGAATGAAGTAGGAGCATTGTAAATAAAAGTCGTCAGGAAGTTATATGCGGTTTTTTTGACCTTTTTCAGCCTTTTCCGGTATCACATCAACAGCCATTTATACAGCGGTGGCATTACAATTCAGCGATGGCCCGGAAGCCTGCAGACAGATACGACGACACTGACGATCTCGATCTCTTGCCTGATATGGGCGACATTATCTGGGAAGACGAGCGGAAAGCGCCCCGGCGCGGAAAGCGATGCTTGCCGGAAGACGAGGAGCCCCGGGAGTTCCCGAAGGCGATCATCTATGCCATTATCGCGCTGGTCGTCATCATACCCGCCGGTATCATACTCTATGATACCCTCAACATCGGCTCCCAGCCCGCGTATTCGACCGGTACCGGGGCATATTCCGAACGTTACCGGGCGTTTATAGTGAGCGGCGAAAGCAACGGCACGATGGCGGCTACTTATCACGATGCCGCCCTGATCAACTTCAGCCGCGGCGAGTACGATCTGGCCATCGCGCAGATGACGCAGGCGGCCGGGTACAGCCTGCAGTCGATGGGCGAGTATCAGCGGGCCGTCCGGGAGATGCCGCAGGACTACGGCGGCGCCAACCTCTCCTCGGAGGGCGCGTTATACATGCACGAGGCCGAGACGAGATACGTCGAAGCGTTTAAGTGCTACCGGTCCGGCGACGCGGAAAACGCCAGCCGGTACTGGGATGAGGCCAAGTACTATGTAGGGCTGTCGGAAAAGTACCGGGTCAGCCATTACTATTAATGACGGGCTAAAAAAAAGAGAGCGCCACAGGGCAACCGCGAGAGGAGCAGTCATGAAGAGCGCGTCACGATGGCTGTTGGCCGTAGCAGCAGCAGCGCTGCTGGCCGGATGTGCGCCCGAGAAGCCGAAGACCAATGTCGAAGAGGGCAAGGCCCCCGTTCCCGGACAGACCGGCGCGCTGACCCCAGGCCAGGCGCCTGGAACGCCGATGACCGGCACCGGCGCCCCTACACCGACCACGCCGCCCCCGGCTCCCGCAGCCGGCAACTAAGGCCGTACGACGGTGACGCCGCTGGTCGCCGAGACGGCGCTCTAAGCAGTTTCGCCGGACGTAACCGGCGATAACACCCGAGGAGGGGACTCGATGCACGCCTCACGCAGGAAGGCATTCACGCTGATTGAGCTGCTCGTCGTGATTGCCATTATCGCCATTCTTGCCGCGATTCTGTTCCCGGTATTCGCCCGGGCTCGCGAGCAGGCCCGCAAGACAAGCTGCACCAGCAACATGAAGCAGATCACCACCGCGATGCTGATGTACACCCAGGACTACGACGAGCGCTTCCCGGACAACAAGGGCACCTGCGCCCACGGACCCTTCGACTCCTGGAACCAGGCGCCCGGCCAGGGGATCGACGACTTCCACATGCAGGCCCAATGGTACGCCGTCCTCGTCAGCCCGTACATCAAGAGCGTCCAGCTCTTCCGGTGCCCCAGCGCCCCGGACGGCACCTACAAGGACTGGTTCTCTGGCGGCGCCTCGCCGGCTCTGCTGCGAGCGCTCGGCTTCAACGGCGTCGACTACGAGTGGAAGCTGGCCAACGCCGTCGCGGCGCGGTGCGGCCGCGGGTTGGCGGCCTACAACTTCCCGGTGAACCGGATGCTGCTCATCGAGCAGTGGATGATCGGCGCCCCGCACGACGGCAACCAGTACTGGGCGGGCGACAAGCGCTCCTCCAACAACGTCAGCTTCGTTGACGGCCATGTCAAGTACATGCCCATGGGTCGCCATCGCATGTTGATCTGCGACCCGAACCGCGCGGACGTTGACCTCCACTGGGCCGTTCGCGACGACTGCGGATGGGACTGGAACCCCGAGAACTCGTACGACTGGCCCTAGAACGCACGTCGTAGGGTGGGCGCGACGCTTGCGCCTGATCATTCAGAGGCCCCGCCTGTCTCCAGGCGGGGCCTCTTGTCTAGGGGTCTGGCGAGGTCGAGGGGCGCTGGCGCCCTACCAGTCCACGACCGAGCCGTCGTCGGGCGCGGTCAGCTCCGGCGCGCGCCAGTCCTCCTCCGAGATGCGCTCGGCGAGCGCGTCCTCGTCCAGCTCGATCCCCAGTCCCGGCCCCTGCGGCACGTCGATGTACCCGCCGCGCACCACGAACGGCTCCCGCAGAATGCCCTCGCCGAGCGTGACGTGCTCCTGGATCAGGAAGTTGGGAGTGGCCGCGTCGAGCTGGAGGCTGGCCGCGAGCGCGATCGGGCCA
>MVRA01000040.1 GCA_002067315.1 Methanocella sp. PtaU1.Bin125
TTTAGTGACGAGCTTATCGGCGATCGAGCCCAGCAGGTAATTGGGCACTTTCGGCCCCTCGGTCGCGCCGATCATCATCAGATCGTACCCGCGGTCCGCCTCGTCCAGAATGGTCTCTACCACGGGGCCCTGCCGGAAGAGCGCGCGGTGCCGGACGCCCGAGGCGGTCAGGACCTCGATGACCGGCTTCAACGCCGCAGCGGCCTCGTCGTGGGATTTGCCGACATAGAGTACGGTGATGTCGCTGTCGTATTTTTTCGACAGCACCTCCGCGAGCCGGGCCGCCCGGGCGGTGTGGTGATAGCCCGACGTGGGGATAAGTATCTTCTTATAGCTCATGGGCCGGTCGTCGTGATACCGGAGCACCGTGGTCTCGACGTTCGCGTTGCGGATGACCTCGTCCATCTTGTTGCCGAAGATGCACTTCAGCCGCTTCCGGTAGGTGGAGTTGGACAGCAGGATCAGGTCGTACTTGCCGGTCCCCGCCTCGTCGACGATGCCCGATGCGATGGACCGGGCGTTTTTCACGCGGTAGTTGATGCACATGCCCTCGGTGGCCGAGAGATGGCAGGTCGTCGAGATGGCGCTCATGGCCCGCCTCCACTCGCCGGGCGAGATGTTCAGCACGTCCGAAGTGAAGACGTGGAAGAACGTCATCTCGCCGCCGGGGGCCAGGAAGTCGTTGACAAAATCGATCAGGTACTTCAGGTTCGACGTCCTCGCGATGGGTATGAGTATGTTGCGGTACACGGCCTCACCTGATATTGACATACCATGACGCCGGGAATATAAATATTATCGCCTGCCATCATGGCCCCGCCTGAAAGTAGATTTATTTACTTTAACGTACGTTTATCCGCCGATGAAGTACGCTGTCTCGCCGTCGCCGGAGCAGGCGCTGGAGATGCTCGCCGGGAACCGGAAAGCCATGGCCACGATCGTCGGATGTTGCCGCATCGAATATTCCGGCCGCGCGAAGTCGTTCCTCGACTACGGCGATCGCCTGGTGATCGTCAAGCCCGACGGCACGGTCATGGTCCACGGCGACACCCGGCGCGAGCCGCTGAACTGGCAGCCGCCTGGCACGAAGGTGAGCTTCGCGCTCGAGGACGGCCTGTCGATCGTGGCGAAGCGCACCAGCCCGCCGGAGCACATGCATGTCCACTTCCGGGATATCCACGCCGTCAGCGTGTTCCGGCTCGACGACGCGGCGGAGATCGACCTGGTGGGCGAGGAAAAGGACATCAAGGACCGCATCGAGAAGGACCCGTCGATCATCGAGCCGGGGCTCCGCGTCGTCCGCCGCGAGGTCGCGACGGAGTCGGGATATATTGATATGCTGTGCGAGGACACGGCCGGCCGCACGGTGATCGTCGAGGTCAAGCGCACGTCGATCTCGCCCTCGTCCGTGTACCAGCTCGAGGCCTACCTGCTGGACATGCGCAAGAGGAACAAAGACGTGGACGTGCGCGGCATCCTCTGCGCCCCTCGCATCTCGAACATGGCCCGGGTGCTCATCGAGGAGAAGGGCATGGAGTTCAGGGAGATCGGGTACGAGTTCGAGCTGAAGGAGAAAAAGCAAAGCTCGCTGGACTGCTTTTAAAATCTGGCATGACCCGGGCGCGGCTGTCCACGCACATGCTGACCCGAAAAACCGTCAGTAGATTCCCATATGCTTTTATCCCGACACGCTGAGCCGGTATTATGAAACGGCTGCTGCGCAGAGCTTTCACCATCATACTGCTCTTGTCAGCTCTGATGGTCGTTGTGACTCACGCGCTGGCTGCATTCTCTTTTCCCGTGCTGGGCCCGGTGCATGTGGGCTCTATCGCGGCAGGCGATAAAGTGCAATCAGACGATATGCCTCCACCGGGGAACCGGGCTGTCGGGGAGGGCGATAATGGAAGGTCGTTCAGCGCGGACAGGGGCGAGGTGCTGATCGTACATCTCAAAGAGACCGATCCGGCGCAGTCCTGGCGTTACACGGGCCAGGGGAGCTTTTCGATTATCGACGAGACCGTCCTGGAGTCATACCCGGCAGTACACGACTTCCGCGTCCGGGTAAAGGGCCCGGGCGACCTGATGTTCGCGAAGGTCGACAGCCGGAGCGGCGACGTGGTCGAGCGGTTCGGCGTGCACGTCGTCATCCGGGAGCCGGGGCCGCGGGGCGAGATACTGACCCGGTATCCGCTGTATGACTTCTTTGCCGTCAGCCTTTCACCCGGCCTGCTGAGCCAGTGGCGATAGCGACGTTATCAAAATAATAAGATAGCGTGCGCTAACCCGATAACAAAAAAAGTACCGGAAGCTCAGGGCGTAGCCGTCGGCGTCCAGTACGGTAAGGTGCTCTGAAGCGCGTCAGCCTCTCTCAGGCTATTCACAGCCAGCGAATTATAGTGATTCGCTTGCTGAATATAGCTATTATACCTGACCAGGTTGGGATTCGGGCGCCCGGTCTCGTTGGCATACTCAATAAAAGCGTCACTGGCGTTTTGTAAGCTTAAGGACTGGTATCTCGCCACTTCCGCCATTTTTTCGCTGAAACTGATCTCCGTAGAGCTGCCAGCGTATTGTTTCATGGACAGGAAGTCGGCTAACGCGGCATCCATGCGGTCTTTCGCCTGCAGCATTATGAGGCTGGCGTTCGTGTAATTACCGGCATTGGCCGTGCTATTGGCTTCCATTTTATACGTAATGCCCAGGTTGTAGTTGTTGATACCCGAGTTGTACCGTTCCACGTACTGGTACTGGCGCTCGACGGTCTGGTTCCCGGGGGCGGGGGTGGCGGTCGGCACGGGGGTCGCCGTGGGAGTCGCCGCAGGAGTCGCCGTCGGCGACGGCACGGGCGTGGCCGTGGGGCTCGCGCAGCCGGCAACGGCCAGCACTGCCGCGATCGCGATCATCATCAATGCGAAGATAGCCATTCCGTGACGGAGTGAGTTTACCAGGGTAACACCTCATTCAATATTTGATGCGAAGGCGATATAGATATGTAATGCCCGGCAGCGCCACGATACAGGCCGCAGAGCCGGTACGTACGCGGGCAGGTCCACGGATGCCTGTAAATACGATACGACGACCATGTCCGCGAAGGACGCCGGGACCGTACGATGGCCAGGCCCTTCGCGACCGATCATAATACGACCATAGCTCTTAAGATTTGTGGTTTTTTATGGAGTGAAAGTCACCGGGATTCGAGTAGAAATCATAGAGGCGGCAGACAGCCGGCGGACGACCCGGGCACCGGGCATGCAAAGACGATGGAAAATTGGCCGGGGGCATCGACCTTTGCCCGCCCGCGGCCACGCGCGCGGGCGTGTGACCGCAGCGGAGGCTGCCCGTATGTACAGCGCAGGCTGCCCGTATGTACAGCGCAGGCTGCCCGTATGTACAGCACAGGCTGCCCGTATGTACAGCACAGGCTGCCCGTATGTACAGCACAGGCTGCCCGTATGTACAGCGGAGGCTGCCCCGGGGATTTCCACGGGAGTCTCCGCCAGCGGTATCCACGGTAGCCCCCATTTGTGATCCCTACGGAAACCCCGGTAACCTCTGTATCCTCCCTGCCGTGATTATTTCTCTATGGAAGTCGATGCTCAGATCATGAGCGTGCGAAGCCTCTTCATCGGCAGGCAAAACCTCGACTTCATGATCGATGACTGCAACCTGAGGAAGCCGGAAGAGGCCTGCGGCCTGATTGTAGGTACTTTTGAGAATTCCGTGGCGATGGCGTCGGACGTCATGCCGGTGAGGAACCAGAGCATGTCGCCCTACCGGTTTTCGATCGACCCGGTGGTGATGTTTAAGGCGCAGAAGAAAGCGGAGGAGCTCGGACAGACGATCATCGGCGTGTATCATTCGCATCCGGCGGGCGCCGAGCCGTCGCACCTAGACGTCAACTACATGACGGGCACGAGCTACGTGTGGGTGATCGTGGAGAAGTGTAGAGACGTCAAGGCCTTCGTCTACGACGGCGGGGTCGTCGAGGTAAAGATCGAAGAAAAGAAAGGAGAAGCGGCGGGGGTTACCAGCCGCGGTCCTGGATGATGGCCTCTTTGGGCATGGTGCTCACGCCGATGCCCTTCATCGGGTTGCCGATGCCCTTGGAGATCTTCGCCAGCTTCTTGGCGTCGTCGTAATTGTTGACCGCCTCGACGATGGCCTTCGCCATCTTCGCCGGGTTGTCCGACTTGAAGATGCCCGAGCCGACGAACACGCCGTCGGCGCCCAGCCGCATCATCAGCGCGGCGTCCGCCGGGGTGGCCACGCCGCCGGCCGCGAAGTTGACGACCGGGACGCGCTGCAGCTCCGCCGTCTCGATGACCAGCGCCGCCGGGGCCTCGATGGTCCGGGCGTACCGGACGAGCTCCTCGTGCGTCTTCCCCTTCAGGTCGCGGATCTCGCCCTGGATCTGCTTCATGTGCCTGACGGCCTCGGACACGTCGCCGGTGCCCGCCTCGCCCTTCGTGCGGATCATGGCCGCCCCCTCGTCGATGCGGCGCAGCGCCTCGCCCAGGTTCCGGGCGCCGCACACGAACGGCACGGTGAACTTCGTCTTGTCGATGTGGTACTTGTCGTCGGCCGGGGTCAGCACCTCGGACTCGTCGACCATGTCCACGCCCAGCGCCTCTAAGATTTCCGCCTCGACGAAGTGGCCGATGCGGGCTTTCGCCATCACGGGGATCGTGACGGCGTTGATGATCTTCTCGATGATAGCCGGGTCTGCCATGCGGGCGACCCCGCCTTCCTTCCGGATGTCGGCCGGCACTGCCTGCAGCGCCATGACGGCGACGGCGCCCGCCTTCTCGGCGATGAGCGCCTGCTCCGCGTTCGTGACGTCCATGATGACCCCGCCCTTCTGCATTTTGGCGAAGCCCCGCTTGATGAGCGTCGTGCCGTGTCTCAGCTCTTCCATCTTCATGATTGTCCCTTCACTAATGGTTGCTATTAAAATGATTTTGATATTTAAATGCTGCGTAGCAGCGTACAATGAAACGTCGCGATGCCGATATATACTTTTATGTCCCCGTACCCCGTACGGCCGCCGCTTTCTTCCGGGAGGAGATGAAAGCGTATGCCAGCAGCCCCACCAGCGCCAGCAACGCCGCGTGCCCATACAGTGTCACAGGTAACGACAGGTTCGTGATCAGCAGCCCGCCGGCAAAGGGCCCGACGACCAGCCCGAGGGAGAACAGCGTATTGTAGATGCCGTACACGAAGCCCTGTGATCCGCCGACGTCCCGGCCGCCGAACAGATCGGACAGCAGGGGCATCATGGGGGACAGCACGAAGCTGACCGTGATCCCCAGCAGCGCGAAAACCGCCGCCGTCAGCAGCAGCGTCGGCATGAGCATCGAGAGCGCGATGACGGCCCCGGAAGCGATGAGCCCGGCGGTAATAATGACGCGCCCGCCGTTACGGTCGTACATCCGGCCCGCGACAGGCTGGAAGACCGCGCTGAGCAGCGACATAAAGCCGAACCCGAGGCCGATGGCGGCGGGCGAGGCCTCGAAGGTCTGGTACAGGTACACGGGCATGAAAGGCTCAATCAGCCCGAAGGTCGCCGCCCCGGCGATGGTGATGATCGCACAGACGCCGAATACCCCCGGCGCCTTGAGGATCGGCTGCAGGTAGCTGGGGCCCCCGGTTTTCACGATGCCCGCGGACGGTATCCTGCTAACCAGGAACAGCAGGCCGATGCCGCAGGCGACGACGGACGGGATCAGGAACGTCGGGGCATAGCCGAGATACTCGTAGATGAAGCCGCCCGCGACAGGCCCCAGCAGCATGCCCACGGACATGATCGACATGGCGTACCCCAGCTTCTCCCCCCGCTCCTCCGGCCCGTACGTATCGGCCAGCAGCGCCAGCCCGGCCGACCATGTGGCCGCGCCCGACATGCCCTGGATGAGCCGGGCGAGGACCAGCACGTAGACGTTGCCGGACAGCGCGAAGACGACGCTGGAAGCCGCCAGCGTCAGCATCCCGATCACCATGATCGGCCGCCTCCCCGTCCGGTCGGACAGCAGCCCGATCGGGATGCTGAAGGCCAGCAGGGCGAGCGAAAACGCGCCGAAGATGACACCGATCATGAGCTGATCGGCGCCGAGGCTCATGGAGTACGAGGGCAACACCGGGATGACCAGGCTGTACACCATCATGTCAGTGAAAATGGCCGCCGAGACCAGCAGGAAAACGATTATCTTTCTGTCCATTGCACAGGCGCCTCGCAGCAATTTTGTGGCGTTTAACAGGTGGCTCTTTCTATATAAAAAAGCTGCCAGAGGGCGCAGAGATAGTATTGTCGGCGCTACTTTATATATAAAAAGATTGACGCCAAGGGGGCCAGGAGCGCCAAGGATTTTCAGTACAGCGATTTTCAGGCCAGGGCAGTCAAAGTCTCATGGGACGCCAGGACTCGGTTGTGAAAACGTATTGTTTTCATGTGAAAGCTGGTGAAAATCAGGCCTTGTCAGAGCAATGCGCAGCTTTACAGCGCGCCAGGCTCGCCAAGGACCGCCAAGCTCGCCACGTCATATATGGCAAGCGTGAATTCCCCATTATTAAACCTTGGCGAACTTGGCGGTACGTGGCGGACTTGGCGCGCTTTACTTCTGCGCAATCAGAAACGGAGATTATTTTCATGGAACGCCATGCTTTTTAAATGAATCCTGGCACCGATCTCTGTTATTCTTGGCGTCCTTGCGCCCTGGCGGCATCTACCCTGGCGTCACTGGCCGCCTTGGCGCCTGTCCAAAAATGAAAAAACCGACGCGCGGCCTGCCCGGCGTCCGCGCGCGAACGCCCGACGGCCCGGCATAGTTTTTAGTTGCTCACGATGCGTTCCCGGTTGAAGGTCTTCAATGCCACGGCGAACGTAACGATGATGCCGGCCGCCAGGACGCCGATGATGACCGCGTCGATCAGCAGCACGTCGATGCCCAGCCCGTACTTCGCGAAGGACAGCCCGATGATGCCGCCCGCGATGAGGTAGGTCGGCATGTAGGTGGCCCGCACGCTCGAGATGAAGCCGGAGACGGCCACGATGACCAGCACGGACAACACGACGATCATCGGCGCGATGACCAGCGCGGTCAGCAGCAGCGACAGGGTCGGGAAGGAGGCCGTCCACTGGATCAGGTGCCCGTTCAGGACGAGGACATAGCCGGCGATTACGGACATGACGAAGGCCAGCCCGCCCAGCCCGGCCGCTATCGCGGCCAGCGCCTTCCCGGCGAAGATCTCGCCGTCCTTGAGCGGGAGGCTGAACAGGTACTCGATCGTCCGCATCTCCTTTTCGTAGGGGAAGGCCATCACGGCGATAGTCGCGCCCATGACGACGGCGTACATGCTGGAGAAGAGCAGGTACGTCTCCAGCGCCTGCCCGACGATCCCGGCGTCATAGCTCGTGGCTTTCATGACCGCATCGATCTGCATGATGGGCAGGATGCTGAAGACCGCCAGCATAATCAGGTTCCTCATCAGGGACATCCGGCCCGTGAAGTACGAGAGCCACTCTTTCCGGGCGATCTCGAATATGACGTTGACCATCGCTTATTCCCCCATCACTTTAAAGTATACGTCTTCCAGGCTGTGCTCGTCCCGGGCCATTTCCAGGATGCCGATGCCCGCCTTCGCGAGCGCGCCGCTGACGGCCGGCGCCATGGCGTCGAGGTCGCCGTGGCGATCGCCGTAGATCCGGATACTGCCGTCCGAGACTTCGGCCTTGCCCAGCGCCCGGATGACGTTCAGGGCAGCCGCCGGCTCGCCGGTCACCCGGAGCCGCAGGGACGGGGTGAAGTGCCGGCGCTTCATCTCGTCCATGTCGCCATGGACACGGACCGTGCCTTCCTTGATGATCGCCAGGCGGTCGCAGACTTTCTCGACCTCCGGCAAAATGTGGGAGGTGATAAACAGCGTCTTGCCGTCCTTCTTCAGGCGGTTGATCAGGTCCTCGATATTCCGCGCCGCCTGCGGGTCCAGGCCGCTGGTCGGCTCGTCCAGGAACAGCACGTCCGGGTCGTTCACCAGCGCCCGGGCCAGCGCCAGCTTCTGCCGCATGCCCTTCGAGTACTGTCCCGCTTTCTTGTCCCTCGCCTCGTAGAGGTCCAGCTTCTTGAGCAGGTCGGCCACGATCTCCTGCCGGTCCTGCCGCCCGAACCCGTGGAGCCGGGCGGTATAGTCGACGATCTCGTAGCCGGTCATGTAATCGTAGAGCCCGTAGGTGTCCGGCAGGTACCCGATGACCTTCCGCACTTTATCAGGCTCGGCCAGCACGTCATAGCCGTCCACGACAGCGGTGCCGGACTGCGGCCTGATCAGGCCGATGAGGATCTTGATAGTCGTGGTCTTGCCCGCCCCGTTCTGCCCGAGGAACCCGAAGCAAGTCCCGCTCTTTATGTCCAGGTCCACATTCCTGATCCCGTGCGACCCGTCGTACATCTTTGTCAAACCTTTTGTCGTGATCGTGATCTTCACCTCGCTCCCTCACGGCTCGCGCGCCGCATGAGAGCGAGCATATGTAGATCGGGAAACTACTTAAGAAAAATTTTGACGGAATACGGATAACCATTGATTGCAGGCGGTCAATACGGCAAGCATCAATGGTATCTAAAATGAATAGATATATTAAATGTTTTTATTTGAAATTTATTATTTAATATTCAGGCGCGCATCTGCCGCGCCCCGCGCTGCATGTGCTCCCGGAGCATGATCAGCATTAGCAGGCCCACCGGGGGCAGGACGATGAGCGCGAGGATAGCCCCGGCCGAAAGCAGCACTGCGTGCAGGAATGTAACTATAGCGTTGATAAAGCTAAACATAATCAGACCTCGTTTTACGTTGAAGAGGTAAAGGGACATCGTTTAAATATTTGCGGCTGGAGAGCAGGCCTCCAGCAAGGTATTTATTATATCGGGGCTTTATCTCACATCGTGCCCGCCCGAGACGTTGCGAGGATACTGAACAACGAGTCCAACCTGAAGATCCTCGATAAGCTGAAAGCCCGGCCGTACTACCCCCGGGAGCTGGCCGGGGAAATGGCGCTTAGCGAGCCGTTCGTGGTCCGTCGGCTGAAGGCGATGGAAGAGGAGGGCCTTGTCGAGGGCCGGTGGGAGACCGAGGGCAGCCGCAAGGTGAAGCGGTACTACCTCATGGACGTCAAGATCGAGTACGGCCGGGAAGGCCTGAAGGTGACCTCTGAAGAGATCCCGGCGCCGCCCGCCGCCCCCGGGATCGATATGAAAAAAGAGCTGGTCGGCCGGCTGATCAAGCTGCCGCTCATCATTATATTCGTTGCGGGCATCCTGCTTGACATACCGATCATCATCGGGGCCATGCTGGTGTTCATGACCTGGTATACGCTGGTGATCGCGGGCGTTTATCGCCGGTTCCGCTTCAAGACCCACCTGCTGTCGATTCCGGTCTATGGCATCAACACGCTGGTGCTGGTATCGCTGTTACTCGGCAATCTTTTCCTGGTCGATGTACCCCTCGGGGCGGTCCTCGGGGTGCTCGCCGTCGTCCTGATCTATATCATGCTGTTCCAGGCGCGATATTACCAGATCGAGCTGGAGAATATCACGCAGACGTACCGCCGGTTCGTCTCCGAGCTGGAGGACGCGCCACTGGCCACGAAACTCCTGTACCTGCCCATAGTGGTCCGGTGGAAGATCAGCGAATATTTCCATCTCGTGTGACTGCCGCGCCCCCTTTCTCCGGCCCGGTGCCGCTACGATATCGGGCATCGTTCATCACGATGGCCGCCGTAGGATACGATAATCATGGCGGAAGACAGCGAAGAGCGGATTGCGGCCCTGCGCGCGGAAGCGTACAGGAAGAACCGGCAGATCGACGAGAAGCAGAGCGGCGAGAACCCCGATCGCATCGAGACGTTCAACCGGCGGGCCGACGCGAAGCGGGAGCGGTACGTCCGGGATAACTTCGACGAGTCGATCACTGAGGACGAAATGGAGCGCCGGACAGGCCCGGGCTGACCGGCACCGGCATCCCCGCGCCTCTGCTTTATTTATATGAACGTAAAATTATATTTCGGTGTTTGCTTTGCAGGATCAAATGCACAGGGAATATGAGATGAAGCGGTTCGACCTGCCCGACATGAGCCACCGGGAGATGGACGAGCTGCTGGGGAGCCAGCTTTTATGCCGGATCAGCTTCAACGACCGGCCTTACCCTTACACGTTACCAATGGAATATTATTACTTCGGCGACACCATGTACTTCCACTTCACCACGACCGGAAAGAAAATGGACCTGATGCGCGCCGACCCGAACGTATGCGTGGAAGTGGACTGGTCCAACGACGACCTGTCGGACTACAAGAGCGTAATCATCCGGGGACGGCTCGTGGAAGTGATCGACACGGCCGAACGCAACACGATGAATTTGGCCATGTCCGGCGCGGTCAAGGACAAGATCGGCATCAAGGCCTACCTGCGCATACCATGGGCAAAGAAAGGCATCGACTACCTGTCCGCGTCCAACATCCCGCTCACGCTCTACAAGCTCGAAGTCAAAGACATGACCGGCAAAAAAGCGCATTAAGACGCCAGGTGGCCAAGAGAAGACGCCAAGACGCCACTGTAGAAACTATGAGGCGCCAAGACGCCAAGTGTGCTTTTTTTAGATCAAGTCGCCAAGTGTCCAAGAAGAGAGGCCAAGACGCTACGTGAATTTTTTATAAACAAGAATCAAGATGGCCGATAAGCGTTGCTAATACATTAAGTATTATTATAAATCCCGTAACTACATTATTAACTTTTTTACAAATCAATGTAGTAAAGTTTATGTTTAATCACATTGTATTCAATTAATTGAGAAAAAGGTGTTATAGATGGAAAACAAAGTTGTTTATAAGGAACCGTCTGTAGAGCTTGATAAAATTGCTAACCAGATCGTTGATTCAGCATACAAGGTACACATTAAAAAGGGTCCAGGGTTGCTTGAACGAATTTACCGTGATGCTTTAATCATTGAAATGAGGAAAAGGGGACTGTTAGTCGAAAAGGAAGTGCACGTGCCAGTTTATTATGATGACATATTATTAGAAGGCGATTATGTCCTGGATTTAATTGTTGAAGGCCAGGTGGTTGTCGAACTAAAAACAGTAGAGCAATTATTACCTATCCACAGGTCGCAGCTCAAGACTTATTTAGATATCAGCGGATGCCATTTGGGATTATTGATCAATTTCAATTGTATCCTCATAAAAGATAACATTAAAAGAGTAATCCATTAGCCTTCTTCTTTTTAATACGTAGCACCTTGCCCCTCATCCTGGATCCTTGGCCACTTCTCTTGGACCCTTAGCCCCTTAAATAGAAAAAGTAAAACTTGGCGCCTTGGCGCCTCATAGTTTCTACAGTGGCGCCTTGGACACTTCTCTTGGACCTCTGGCGACTTAAGCCGCGGGCAGGATGACGACGAACCGTGCCCCTTTGCCCGGATCGCCGGGCACGCGGTCCTCGACCCAGACCTTGCCGCCGAAGTCGTCGACCAGCGCGCGGACGATGAAGAGCCCCAGCCCTTTTCCGTGGGCCCTGGTATCGCCCCGCTGGAAGCGCATAAAAATCTTGTCCTTCAGCCAGTTGGGAATGCCCGGGCCGTTGTCCTCGACCATGATGCGCAAGTAGTCAATCCCTCCGGACTTGATCCGGTCGACCCCGATGTCGATGACCACCGCGGTACCCGGGCGGGCGTGTTTGACGGAGTTGCCGATGAGGTTGGCAAAGATGTCGGTGACCAGCTCGTTGGCCCTGACCAGGCAGTCAGAGGGCGCGTCTATGTTTATTGTGACGTCGCCTGTCTCAGACGCCTCGTACAACGACTTCAGGTCCCGGAGTATCTTGCAGAGGTCGATAGACGCTATCCTTTCCTCACCGGGCTTTTCACGCTGGAGCTTGCGGACGTTGTCGATGATGCGGGACATATCTTTCAATGAGTCCAGCGATTTCTGCAGCAGGTCCCGGATGTCCTCGTTCTCGGCCAGCTCGATGGCCAGCTCGATGTAGCCCATGCCGATCTGGGAGAGGTTCCGGATGTCGTGGCCCATGAGGTCCAGGTAAAGCTCGGCCTGCGCCTTTGCCTCCTTAAGCTCTTCCTCCGACTGCCTCCGCCGCGTGATGTCCGTGAACATGGCCAGCGACCCGTCGTAATGGCCATCCTCGTCGATGATAGGGGCGGCACTGACGATGGTCACCAGCTTCGTGCCGTCCTTCCTCACCAGATCGCAGTCGTAGGACTCCCTGATGCCCTGCTTGCGGCGCTCGATCGCGGTCCTCTGGGCGTCCCGGGATGTCTCGTGGATGAAGTCGTAGCTCAACCTGCCGACGAGCTCCTCGGCACTGTAGCCGAGCATATCGGCCAGCTTTGGATTAATGAAACGGATGATCGCCTTCCGGTCGATGATCCAGATGCCTTCCTGAGCCAGCTCCACGATCTGCCTGTACTTGCGCTCGCTTTCCCGCAGCGCCATCTCGGCCCGGCGGCGCTCATTGACCTCTGCCCACAGCGACTCGTTGACGTGCTGCAGCTCTTCCCGGCTCACACGGACCTCGATCTCGAGCTGGTCCCGCGCCTGGCTAAGCTCTTCTTCCTGATGCACGTGCCAGGTGACGTCCCTTATCGAGACGAGGTAGGAGGGCCGGCCTTTCCATTCCACCTCGACCATCCGCATCTCGACGGCGATGAACTTGCGGAACGCCCGCAGGATGTACATCTCCACTGGCTCTTCCAGGACGATGGGGAACCCGAACAGCTTGCCGAGCATGTCCGTCTCGGCCATATTGAACAGCGACTCGGCCGCCGGGTTCACGAACTGGATGTAGCCGTCCCGGTCCAGGACGACCATGGCGTCCGCGTTGCGCGTGACAATCGCCCTCAGGTCCTTGACGGTACGCTTCAAAGACAGCTCCGCCCGCCGACGGCGGATGATCTCCTCGATCAGCCCCCGCAGCTCCAGGAAAGCGGCCCGGGACTCGCCGTCCAGGCGCAGGAAGAACTCGGCCCCCGATTTGATCGTTTCGATGATAACCCTTTCGTCCGGGTGGCGGCCGTAAAAGATGACCGGCACCTCGATGTCGCTGCACTGCAGCGTGCTCATCAGGGGATTATCGCCGATCTGCAGCGCATAGTTGGCCACAATGATGTCTATGTTACCCTTCTCAAGGTAACTTAAGGCCTTATCGACAGACGGAGCCGATACAATAGTCATGCTCGTGTCCTGCGAGAGAAATTTCTCTCCCTCCCGGAGGATGGACGGATCGTTATCGATGATCAGGATTATCGTCATTCGGCACCGTATGGTTTTCAACAGGGCTATATTTTCTGCTTGATGTCCAGCCCGACGAGCACCTTTTCCGAGACAGACATGTCCCCGATCAGCTTTTTCAGCGGCTCGGGGAGCTTGCGGATGATGGTCGGCACTGCGAAAATCTGGTCCTGGGCGGCGAGCTGGGGGTGCTTCACGAGATCGATGACCTCGATCGCGTACCTGCCCTTCAGGTGTTCCTCGCAGACCTTCTTCAGGTTCTCGACGGCCTTGCGCGACTTATCGGTCTCGCCTGCGACGTAGATTCGCAGCTGCCATTCCTTCGGCGCTTTCGCAGCGCTTTTTACTCCCGGCATATCAGTCACTCCTCGCCTTATTATTCCGGTCCGCTTTTCGCTCCCGGGCCATGACCGAGCGGTCCAGGTTAATGATCTCGAGGTCCTGTTCCGCCTGCTCGATGCCCTTCACGAGCGCGGCTTCTTCGGCATGGAACGCGGTCTCGATAGCGGTCTGCCGCGCCTCGAACTCGCGCCGCTTCTCCGCCAGAATCGTCCTCTTGTGTTCGATATCTCGCTGTATCTCCGTAATCTGCGCCTTATCCTTCGCTTCCTGTACCAACCTGGCGCTGCCCATGAGCACGCCGGCCGGACCGACATACGGCGGGGCCAGGTCGATGCCCCGGCCGGTGAACCGGAACTCCCTGAGCTGGTTCGAGTGCGGCATGCCGCGGGACTTGATGACGGTCAGGCTGCGGTTGCGCTCGCCGTTGAACTCGACGTTGCGCAACATAATCCACGTGTCAATGATGGAAGAGACGAACACTTCCGGCTGCCTCGCCCGGATATCGCCCGTGATAAGGTCGGTCGAGATGCAGGTGATCTCTCTCGACTTCATCAGGTCCTGCAGCCTCACCAGCATCGACTTGACTTCCTTGCTTCCTCCGATGGCCGTAAAGTCCGATATCGGGTCCATCACGATGTTTTGGGGCTGGAATCTCCTGATATGGTCTTCGATCATCACGATATGCATTTCCAGGCCATACAATGCCGGGCGGGTCACGTAGAAATGGAGCAGGCCATTTTTCACCCACTGCCCAAGGTCGATGCCGATTGAGCGCATGTTCCGGACAATCTGGTCTTCTGTCTCTTCCATGGCGATGTACAGGCATTTCTCCCCCCTCCGGCAGGCGGCGTCCACGAAAGCCGCGGCAAAGCTCGTCTTTCCGGTCCCGGCCGTGCCCGTATACAATATGGCGCTGCCCCGGTAGAAGCCCTTACCGTCCAGCATCGTATCCAGCTTCGGGATGCCGGTCGATATCCGGTCTCTCGACAGCGCGTAATCGGTCCTGATCGAGGTGATCGGGAAGATGACGATGCCCTCACGGCCGATGAGGAACGGGTACTCGTCCATGCCGTGCGTGCTGCCGCGGTACTTGGCGATGCGCAGCCGGCGGGTGCTGATCTGCTCCGTCACCCGGCTGTCCAGGATGATGACGCAGTCCGCGATGTACTCCTCGAGGCCGTACCGGGTCAGCGTGGTATCGCCCTTCTCGCCGGTGACGACTGCGGTAATGCCCCGCTCCTTCAGCCAGCGGAACAGGCGCAACAGCTCCGAGCGGAGCAGCGCGTGATTGGTCAGGCCGGAGAACAGTACCTCTATAGTGTCGAGCGCCACGCGCTTCGCGCCGATGGAGTCGATCGCGTAGCCGAGGCGGATGAATAGCGCCTCCAGGTCGTACTCGCCGGTCTCCATGATCAGGCTGCGGTCCAGGAACACGTGATCGATGATAATCTTCTTCTCTTCCATCAGCTTCTCGAGGTTGAAGCCGACAGAGGCGAAGTTTTGCTTGAGGTCGTTGACGTTCTCCTCGAAGGTCAGATAGACGCCCGGCTCGCCGAACTCCACGGCACCGCGGACGACGAACTCCATGGCGAACATGGTCTTGCCGCTGCCGGCGCCCCCGGCCACCAGCGTCGGCCGGCCTCTCGGCAGGCCGCCGTAGGTAATGTCTTCGAACCCCTTGATGCCGGTCGGGGCTTTCTCGAGCGCCTTCAGCTTTTTACCCCCGGCATCGTTTTTACCCTTATCACGTCCGGTTCCACGCTTGCTCGTCGGCACAGTTAACACCATCTTATAAAAGATACAATAATGATACTAGAATAATACTGGATAATAATATATAACTTACCGCAACGGCTTTCATGGCAAAACGCGCCGACAGCGGTCTTTGCCGGCCCGGTAAGATTAATGTGTCCAAATTATAGGTGCGCGTGCGTTACTGTTATTTGTGACCGCTTATGGCAAAACATTTTGTATCATAACCTTATATATGATTAGTTTTAGCTTATCAGAACCTGTAACTAAGAGACCTCGTTCAGACATAAAGGTGCCATGATGAACACAGGTAAGACTATCAGGATGGGACGTATTTTAAACCGGCAGACAGGAAGGACTGTCATGGTCCCCATGGACCACGGGATCACGATCGGCCCGGTGACCGGGCTCGCCAACATCACCCAGTCGACGGCCGCAGCGGCGGACGGCGGTGCCGACGCGGTGATCATGCACAAGGGTATCGTCAAGGAATGCTACGCGAGATATCCCCGTGACCTGGGGCTGATCGTCCACCTTTCGGCCAGCACGAACCTCAGCGTCGACCCGGACCACAAGATTATCATCACCCGGCCGCTCGAAGCGATGCGGCTGGGCGCGGACGCCGTTTCGGTGCACGTCAACGTGGGTTCCGAAAAGGAGAGCGAGATGCTGAAGGACCTCGGCGAGGTCTCCCGCGCCTGCGAAGGCCTGGGGCTGCCGCTGCTGGCCATGATGTACCCGCGGGGCAAGAACATCCACAACCAGTACGATCCCGACCTGATCGCCCACGCGTGCCGGGCCGGCGCGGAGATGGGCGCGGACATCATCAAGACCAACTACACCGGCGAGCAGGACACGTTCCGGGAAGTGGTCAAAGGGTGCCCGGTCCCGATCATCATCGCCGGCGGCATGAAGACCAGCTCGGACAAAGAGCTGCTGGACAAGATCAAGGGCGCCATCGACTCGGGCGCCAGCGGCGTCGCCGTGGGGCGGAACGTGTTCATGCACGAGACCCCGGCGATCATGGTCCGGCGCATCCGCGGCGTCGTCCACGAAGGCCTGACCCCCGAGGAAGCCATCAAGCAGTATCAATAGGCCCGGGCTTCTGATGAGGGAACGGTAGCGCGGTTAAAGGCCGCAAAGAACGCAGAGGAGCGCAGAGACCGCAGTTTCTTTTATGTTATACACGAAGCCCTATCTATAAGGGAAGCTGCGGCCTCTGCGCTCCTCTGCGGTCTCTGCGGCCTTTAACCGCGCGCTGTGTACATCCACGCAGGCCGGAGAAACAACTGATCGGTTTGGGCATGTTTTATGATAAATCAGCGCACTTAGTGAGCTTTGTATACTGCGTGTCCTGGCGGCACGAGCGAAAAAGGGCGGTTCAGATGACCCCGGCGGAACGGAAAGCGATCACCATCACCGGCCTCACCAAGGCGTTCGATAAGCTCGTCGCAGTCGACCGCATCGACCTCGACATCGGGGAGGGCGAGTTCTTCGGGCTGCTGGGCCCCAACGGCGCCGGCAAGACCACGCTGATCCGGATGCTGGTCGGGCTCTGCGTGCCGACGGCAGGGAAAGCGACCATCCTGGGCAGGGACATCGTTTCCGATCCCTACGGGGCCCGGGAGCTGGTCGGCGTCGTCCCGCAGGACTTCAACTTCGACGACAACCTCACCGCCCGGGACATCCTCACCTATCACGGGGGCTACTTCGGCATGCAGCGCCGCGAGCGGGAGGAGCGGGCGGACGAGCTGCTGGCGTTTCTGGAAATCAAGGAAAAGGCCAATACGACGTGCACCAAGCTGTCCGGCGGCATGAAGCGCCGCCTGCTCATCGGCCGGGCGCTCATGACGCGGCCGCAGGTGCTGTTCCTCGACGAGCCCACGACCGGCGTGGACGTGCAGCTGCGGCACAGCCTGTGGGACATGTTCCGCAAAATGAAAGGCTCCGGCACCACCATCATCCTGACCACCCACTATATCGAGGAGGCGGAGTCACTCTGCGACAGGGTGGCGATCATGGACTACGGGAAGATCATCGCCCTGGGCTCGCCGGACGAGCTGAAGAAGACGTCCGGCAGCGGCAACCTCATCGAGATCGTGATTACCGGGGCCCATGCGATCCCGGACCTGAAGACGATCCCGGAGGTCGTCAGGGTCTGGTGGAAAGACGGCACGCTGAGCGCCCGGGTCACCGACGCCGACATCGCGGCCATAAAGATCCTCGATCGCCTGCGCACGGCCAACGTCGCCGTCCGGTCGATGCACGTCACCAAGGCCAGCCTGGAGGACGTGTTCCTGAAGCTGACGGGGCGTGAGCTGCGTGAATAGCCAGGTCGTCGCCACTTGGACGATGACGAAGCGGGAGATCATCCGCTTCGCCCGGAAGCCCAACCGGACCGTGCTCCCCAGCATCGTCTCCACGTTCCTGTACATCTTCGCCTTCGGCTACGCGCTGGGCTCGACCATACCGGCGATGGGCGGCCACTCGTACATCGAGTTCATGCTGCCCGGCCTGGTGATGATGCAGGCGATCATCCACGCCTACATCAACCCGTCCTATTCCATCTTCCAGTCCCGGGACACCGGGTACATCGAAGACCCGCTGACCACGCCGATGCGCTACTCGTCCATGGTCGTCGCCTACATCCTGGGCGGCATGGTCCGCGGCCTGTTCATGGGCTTCGTCATCGCCGGGGTGACGATGCTGATCTTCGGCTTCTGGCTGGCCGACCCGATACTGTTCCTGCTGTTCCTCGTCTTCACGTCCGCGACGTTTGCGGCGATCGGCGTCATGTTCGGCCAGTGGTCGTCCAACATCGAAGACGTCGGCAACGTGATGAGCTACGTGCTGAGCCCGCTGCTGTTCATCGGCGGCGTATTCTTCTCCATCGACATGATCCCGAGCGACATCGTCCGGACGCTGTCGTACCTGGACCCGCTGACCTACGTGATCGACGGGTTCCGCTTCGCCATGATCGGCTACCTGCGGACCGATCCGTACCTCTGTCTGCTGGCCATCGTCATCTCGTTCTGCGTCTGCTTTTACGCGGCGATCAGGCTGTTCGAAAGCGGGTACCACCTGAAAACGTGAGCGAACTACGCCTGCGGCCGGCATGCAGGCTCACGCATCGCCGACAGGGCCATGCTATAAACACGTTTTAAAAGGAGTCGGTCGACGAGGGGGATTTTTGCCTGATAATGACGACGAAAAACGGACAGGGCGGCAGTCGCACATCCGGCCGGGCATCCGCACGCGCGCGAGCGGCCCCGTCTGCTGTATCTGCAGTCTTTTACCGCGCCCTGTGTCCTCCACGCCGATCATCGTTCATTCGATGCCATATAGCCCGGGGTGCCGGATCAGTTGAACCAGTCGTAGATGACGACGCCCTGGTTGATCTGCCCGGCCGTCTTGTAAGCGTCGTACGCGAAGTAGATCCGCCACACGAAAGCCACGAAGGCCATCGGGATGCAGCAGCACATGCCGATGCCCCCGGCCCAGATGGTCAGTATGCCGGCAATGAAGCTCCCGAAGAATATGAGAATGGCAAGCGCGATGCCTGCCACGATGTCAAACAGGAGAAATACGATGCCTTTCTTTACCTGGCCGTTGTAGATCTGTCCCAGCCCGGACAATAACAGTGTCAGCAAGGCCGCGAGGAGCGGCTCTTTGATCTTATGAACATTGACGGGAACGCCATCTGCCATATCATTCACCCACACAGGCATCTGCCGGTATTCGGCCAGACGCCGATGATCATAACGCTGAAGGGCATCATAAATTCTGCGCCTCCGGGCCGGGTGTAAAAGAAAAAAGTTAGTCCAGCCAGTCCTTGACCGGCTCGCCCCGGTTGATGCGTTCGGCCGTGTCGTAGGCGTCGTATAGCTCGTAGACGTACAGGATCATCGGCATGGCCAGGACGGGCAGGCAGCACAGGCAGCCGATGCCGTAGGTGATCGCGCCGCCGAAAGCGTAGACGATGACGGCGACCATCCCGATGGTCGCATTGAGGACCGTGAGTATGATGAACTTCTTGACCTGGCCGTTGTACAGCTGGCCCAGGCTGAACAGCAGGCTGCTGGTGACGATACCGCCGATGAGGGACAGTATCAGCGCCAGTACCGGCTCCTTTTTCTGTTCCGGCACGCAGGCCTTTTGGGCGGCCAGCCGGCCGGCACAGCCCTTACAGACGATACGGTCATTGACGTTAACCGCGCAGTCGGCGCAAAGCGCCTTGCCGCATTCGACGCACGTGCCGACGGCGTCGGCATCGGTATGCACATAGCACTTCATGGGATCCCACCACAACGATACCCTGTTTACCAGAGCCTTGCACTAATAGTGATTGCAGTATTTATAACTATCGCAAAGATAAAAAGAAAAAAGGGCCCGTTCAGGACATCCAGTCCTTCACGTAGATGCCCGCGTTGATGTCCTTGGCCGTCTTGTAAGCCTCGTAAGCCGCATAGATGTTGACCAGCAGCGGCAGGAAGAACATCGGCATGCAGCAGCAGAAGCCTGCGCCTCCGACCACGATCGAGAGGGTGCTCAGGACGAAGTAGCCGCCGACAATGACGATCCAGAATACGATATACCCGATCAGCAGGATAAGGCCTTTCTTCATCTGGCCGTTAATGATCTGGCCCACGCCGGGGATGAGGAAAGAAACGATCGCGGATACGATCGGGCTCTTCGGCGCCGCGCTGGCGCTGGCATACACCGGCGCAACCGGCGGCGGTGTCGGCGCTCCCGGGGGAGGCGTTGTAGTTCCGTCTACCATCAAAATCACCTGTCTACAGATATAATAACGAAAGCCTGTCGCCGTACGTGGGGCGAACGTTCTCGCCGCCGGCGATGTGGCACTCAGGCGCCTGTTATATTAGCTTCTATTGGCGCTGATGAGCTATATATATTTCGAGCCGCGCCCGGTCCCGCGAAAAAGCCGTACGGACGGGCATTGCCGGAAAAAAGGGCTTATCCGACCCTTTTGACCGCTTCCACCATGTTGGCCAGCTTCTGAAACGCCGCGTCCTTCCTGCGCATGCGCATGCCGCAGTCCGGGTCGATCCACATGTTCTTCTTGCCGATCCTGTCGATGCCCTGCCGGATCGTCTGTTCGATGGCCTCCACGCTCTCGACGACGTCGGACGTCGTATCGATGACGCCGAAGCCGATCGTCTTCCCGTGGGCCTCAATGAGCTCGCGGTCCATGGCCTCAATATTCTTCGACTTCGAGAACTCGTGGTCGAGCACCCGGACGTTGGCCTCCAGCAGCTTCTTAAAGATCGGCCGAATGTCGCCGCACACGTGCATGGCCGGCGTCCCGGCGGCCTTCGCCACGATGTTGACGGCCTGGATGCCGGCCTCAAGGTCGGCGCCGATGCTGAAGTAGGGCTCGTCGATCTGGATCACGTCGGCGCCGGCGGCGGCCAGCGCCCGGACTTCGGCGGCCTGCGCGTAGGCGATATCGAAGACCAGCTCAGGGTCCGCGTTGGACCTGTAAGGCGAGCCCGCGTCCACGACCGAGCTCCGCGCCATCGTCGTCGGGCCGGTCACTATGCCCTTGACCTTCGCCTTCGCGATCTTCCGGGCGTACTGAAAGTCCCCGACGGTCGCGGGCCGGTCCGGCACCTCGATGCGGCCGACCACCCGGTAGCGGCCTTTCTCTTTGCGATACCCGGGCATGTTCAGGGCGAAGATGCCCACCATGTCCGTCCGCACCTGGCCGTCCGAGATGATGGCCACGCCCGCCCGCTCCTGGTCGGCTACCGCAATTTCGATGGCCTTTTTCACGTCCTCTTCCGTGCTGATCGTAATGCCCGATGGGTAGCTGCCCACCACCGTCGTGGTCATCATGATATGAATAGATGGGATTATAATTTTATATGATTTCCTGTCGGCAGTCTTGCAGATAAATGATCTCGCGCGTCACGCATACGCTCCGGATATAAACCAAATTTATTTACATTCTTATTAAATTGTACTTATTAAATAGTAATAAAAGGTTTATTAGCATGTACTTCCTTATCGGTTTTATACACGAGTATACGTAGTTTTATTGAGGGCATGTCGATGAGAAAGTTCGGTAAGTTCGAGATCCTGGGCGCAGCAATAACGACCGTCGGGCTCATGTTTTTGATCATGAACGTCCTGGCATACTTCGACGTCATCCCCATGGCGGGCGCCGGGTTCGGCTCGGCCATTGTCAGCCTGCTCATGGCGACCAACGGCTACATGATCATGCTGTTCGGCATCGCCAGCAATAACGCGGCGGCCGCTGCGGTCGCAGCCGCAGCGCAGTAAAACCGTTTTTCCGGCCCGGCCGGTCAGGCGGCATGGATTTTCTTTAAGAGCCACGCCATGTTAGCCGCGACGTTCCTGACCGTCTGTAGGCCTTCCTCGTCCTTTTTGACGTCCTCGAGCCCCAGGCCGTAGGCCACGTTCCAGTACGTGGAGCCCGGCACTATCATCCCGTTGATGTAGAAGAAATAGTTGAGCTGCGCGAAGGTGAAGTTCGCCCCCGCCCGCCGGGCCACGGCGATGGCGGCGCCGGCCTTGCGCTCCAGCGTCCGGCCCTTCTTCATGGCCACGAAGCCCGCCCGGTCCAGCAAAGCCATGACCTGCGGCGAGGCCGAGCCGTAATAGACCGGGCTGCCCACGATGATGCCGTCCGCCTGCTCCATCTTCTCGAAGATTTCCTGGAAGTCGTCCGCGATCTTGCAGTCCATCAGCTCCGAGCAGGCGTTACAGGCCTCGCATGGCGCCACGTTCTTCTCGCTTAACCTGATCATCTCGGTCTCGAAGCCTTCCCGCTTCAGGACGGTCAGCGCTTCGTTCACCAGGTATTCCGTATTGCCCCTCATCCGAGGGCTGCCGACGATGCCTATGACCTTCATGTGCATGCACCTGATTATCGTAGGTAACTTGACGGGCAACATATATAAAAATCGTGCCGCGGTCGGGCGGAGACCGGGTAATGCGATGCCGGCCTGCGCCGGCGTACGGGCAGGTAACCTATAGCGTGATAATCCGATCTTTCGTAATGCCTTTCCACGCCTTGACGAACGCGTCGGGGCTGATGCCCGGGAACGTGTCGATGATGCAGACGTCGCACTCTTTGACGACGCCGGCCAGCCGCCGTAAATCGGCATGGTACACGTCGATCTCGACGGCACCCGACGCTCTCGCTACCAGGGTCGGCTCCTTACTGATCAGGGGCAGACTCTCCGGCGCCGCGATCTGCCTCAGCTCGACGCCGAGCGCCTTTTTGTTCACCTCGATGTTGAGCAGGATGTTTTTCACCGCCGGCAGCCAGGCGTCGTTGAGGATGACTCGCCGGGCACCGGCCGTGGCCGTCAGCAGCCCCAGCGTGCCGGCGCTGGCCATCCCGTCGACCACGGTCCGGCCCTCCAGCCCGCCGTCAAGGAACAGCTGCTCCAGCACCTTGATCTTGACCGAGTTGTTCCGCCAGAACTCGACGTGCATCTGGCGGTGGTTCCGGTAGAAGGCCATCTCGCCCAGCAGGCTGGACACGATGTCCGATCTCATGTCGCAGCCGGCCAGCAGCTCATAGGTATGAGGCTTCACGCCGACGTCCGACAGGCCGACGCTCTTCAACGGCCCTCCCGACCGCTTCAGCACGCCCTTGACCTCGGGGACCTCGGCGAGTATGAGCTCCGCGGCCGCCCGATCGACGTGGTCGAGCAGGACGATCAGGCTTTTGCTGCCCAGCCGCGGGGCCTCGAACAGCTCGAACCCGCAGGCGATCAGCGGCGAGCCTGCGTCCTTCAGCGGCGTCCGCCCGCTCTTCAGTCCCCGGCTGACCAGTATGCCCAGCACCTGGGCCATCACGTAGTCGATGTGACGCTTGCCGCAGGCCGGGCACCGGCCGGCGTCCCGGTCGAAAAACCGGCCCAGCCCGGAAAACGGCGCCAGCTTGTCCAGCGGCCGCTCAGCCGCGCACAGGTTACACGGGGCGTACATGCCGGCCGTGCCGGCGATCAGATCCTCCGCAGGCCTGACGCATTCCGGGCTGCCGCACGTCGGACAGATGACCATAATGACTTAAGATGCGATGTGGGAATATTAATTGCTTCTGGTTAACCGGCCGGGAAACGATCGATATGCCGGACGTAGACCGGACCGGTGAGTTTATAACCATATAAACCTAAAAAATAATAGTTATCACTAAGGCGTCGGGTGTACGAGGTATGAGCGATAGTCCGGGGATAAAGTCGAGACGAAGCCCCGATATTTTCAGGACAGTGAAAAACACCTTACATCTCGGGACCGCCCGGGAAGAGCCTGCCGAACTGCCGGTGGACTACGAGGCGTCCATGCGGGAGCTGGTCGGGAATATCAAACAGCAGTCGGACGGCGACCTGAAGACACAGGACACTATGGCGCGCGCGGCCGACGCCCGGCCATTCATCAGGGAAGCGCAGTCACATAAGCAGATCACCACGCTCTACGATGCGCTTGATAAGGAGAACATCAAGGCAGCGACCGAGACGATCGACGCGATGGGCCGCGCCATGAACGTGGAGGCTGCCGACGTGCTGGCCATCCTGCTCGAGTACCCGGACGACGCGGTCCGGGCACAGGCAGCGCTGACGCTGGGCGTCCTGGGACAGCGGGACTCGGTCGAGCCGCTGATCAGGGCGCTGGACGACCGGTCGGCACAGGTCTGTGAAAACGCGGCCAACGCCCTGGGCCTGATCGGGGACAACCGGGCGGAAATCCCGCTGCAGAAGGTCCCGGTCGACAACCCGAAGGTCAAGCGGGCGGCGGTCAACGCGCTGGCGCGGATCGAGAACAAGCGCATGTAACCCGGGCCGGTTCAATACGCTTATATACGATATCGCTGCCATCTGATCACGATGACAAGCGCGATGGTCGTCACGGACAGAGGCAACGTTTTCGAGACACTTTTCCTGGAGCAGGGCATGGTATGCCAGCAGGTGACGCCGCCTGCGTTCGGATCGCCATACTGTCACCCGGTCAGGCTGCTGATCGTCCCGTCGGGGTTCGCCGCCGAGAAATACTACAAAGGCGTGCGCAAGGCGCTGGAGCGGAACGCGGACCGGATCGGGAACTTCATCGAGAACGGGGGTATCGTGCTCGCCTTCGGGGCGATCGTCGACGACTATGACTACGACTGGCTGCCGGTCAGGCTCGCTTACCATATGAAGTTCAAAGAGGCTGAGGTCCGGCTGGTGAAGCCCGACGACCCGGCTGCGTCGTTTATCAGGCCCGGGGTGCTGGACTGCGACGGGTACTTCACCGCATGGGACGGCGACGTCGTCATGGTCAGGGAGGAGGACCGGCCGGTGCTGGTCAGCCGGAAATACGGCAAAGGCCACGTCGTCGCTTCCGCGCTGCACCAGTGGCCGTCGCCCGAATTCCTCCGGTGGGCCTGCGGCGAGGAACGCGAGCCGTTACACATATAAAACCCGCGTTTCGCCCTTTCGGAACGAGACAGCGGGCCCCTTCGGGCGGCCGATCGCGCGCGCACGAATGATCGTCACGGGCTACAACGACTTTTCTAAGGCAGAACGGCTGTCAAGACAAGGGTTATATAACGTTGTAGACAATTCAGTGTATACGAGGGGATGAGAGCATCCAGGAAGACCGCAAGGATATCAAGCAGATTTTCATGCAGAACAAGCCCTGTGCGATCCTGCTGGCGATCCCGCGCTCGGACAAGCCTTACGTATCGGTCCTGATGAAGGAGGCCGACACGACCTTCGCCCACACCACGAACATCCTGTCGGACATGGAGGCCTACGGCCTCGTGGAGTTCGTCAGCGAGGGCCGGATGAAGTACGTGAAGCTGACCCGGCGGGGCAGGGACATCCTGAAGTCGCTGCAGTCGCTGGACGGGGCTCTCGGCGGCGGGGACCTGCTGCGGAGCCTCAAGCGGCTCGAGACGCGGGTGAGCGGCATCGAGGCGCGGCTGAAGGCCGGGGAGCTGAGCGAGCGGATGAGGAAGCGGACGGCGAAGTCGCTGGAAGAGATCGCTGCCCGGTCGGCCCTGATCGAGCGCGAGGCCCCGCTCTTCCGCAACGAGCGCCTGGACTACGAGGTCAGGGTCATGCGGGAGCGGCTCGAATATTTGAAAACGAAGCTCCCGGCGGGCGACGCCCCGGACAGCCAATAGTTTCAGTACGCAGTTGAGTTAAAGGTTAATACACGCCTGCCCAACAAATACAGGAGGATGCCCCATGAACTTTATCCATACGGCGGACCTGCATCTCGGCTACCGGCAGTACGAGCTGGACGAGCGGTTCCGCGACTTCGGCCGCTCGTTCCTGGAGGTCGTGGAATACGCCATCGCCGCAAAGGCGGAGTTCGTGCTGGTGGCCGGCGACCTGTTCAACGCCCGGAACATCAACGCGCCGACCTACATGCAGGCGTTCCACATCCTCGGGAAACTGCAGTCAGCCGGCATCCCGTGCCTGGCCATCGCCGGCAACCACGACCGGCCCTTCCTGCGGGATCACCTGTCGTGGCTGGAAGCGCTGGAAAACCACGGCCTGATCCGGCTCCTCCGGCCCGGGGAGGAAAAGCTGATGCGGGGCTATGTCGACATCGGCGGCACCCGGATTTTCGGCATGAGCTACGCGGGCTCGTCGACGTCGGCGATCATCCCCCGGATCGCGGACGAGATCAGGGAGATCAACGCCGCGGATCCGCCGGAGTATACAATTCTCATGATGCACGCCGGGGTCGAGGGGCAGGCGAAAGGCAACATCATCGGGGAGACGCCCTACGGGGACTTCCTCAAGCTGAAAGGCGTCGTGGACTACCTCGCGCTCGGGCATTACCACAACGCCTACGCGCTGGACGGCTGGGCCTATAACCCCGGCAGCCCGGACACCTGCTCGCTGTCCGAAGTGAACGAGCCCAAAGGCTTCTACCACGTCCGGGACGGCAAAGCGGAGCTCAAGGAAGTGCGCCGGCGCCCGTTCATATTCGCCAGCGTCCGGCTCGACGATCACCTCGATGCCACGTCACTGATCTCCGCCCTCGAGAAGAAAGTGGCGTCGATCCGGAAGCCCGAAGAGCCGCCGGTCGTGATCGTCCAGTTCCGGGGCTGCCCAGGCTTCGACCGCTCCCACATCGACGTGGAGCACGTGAAACAGTTCGTCACCGAAAAGCTGGACCCGCTGTACGTAGACGTCCGCTTCGACCTGTCCGGCGACCCGTTCTGCGTCTCCGGCGTCGAGACAGGGGGCGTCGATCGCGCGGTCATCGAGCGGGAAGTGCTGAGCCGCTTTGCCGCGGCGGACAGCATGCTGTCGGAATACGGCCACTATTTCGCCGCGTCGCTGTCGGAAGTAAAAGACCTGGCGGTCAAAGGCGCGGACGCGGAGACGCTGGACGCGCTGATGCGGAAGGCCTTCGAGGACATCAGGGACAGGAAGGCGCCCGTCTCCGGGGCCGTCGTCGTGGTTAAGGCGGCGGACGAGATGAAGCCGCCTGCAGAGCCGGAACCGGCCACGCCCCCTGCGCCGAAGCCCGCGAAGGAACGGAAGAAGAAGGCGCCCGCCCCTCCGGCGGAAGAGCCGCCCGCGCCAAAGGTGCAGCGCAAGACGCTCAGCGAGTTCTGGGGTGGCAAGCCGTGATCATCCGCAAGATAGCGCTGGAGAATATCAAGAGCTATAAGACAGCCGAGATCGAGCTGACCGACGGCATCACCGGCATCGCGGGCCTGAACGGCGCCGGCAAGTCCACCGTGCTGGAAGCGATCGGCTACGCGCTGTTCGACTGCCTGGCGTACACGCAGAGCGAGTTCGTCCGCAAGGGTGAAAAGACCGGTAAAGTCGCGATCACGTTCGAGGGCGCGGACGGGATCGAGTACACGGTCACCCGCAAGTGCGGCGCGTCGCAGGCCTATCACATCGAGAACGAGCAGGGCATCCGGCTCTGCGAGGGCAAGGACGACGTCGGCGACATGCTGTGCGAGCTGCTGGGCTACCGGGTCAACGAGCTGAAGCAGCTCCGGGCGCTGTTCGAGAACGCGATCGGCGTGCTCCAGGGCACCTTCGTCTCGGAGTTCCTGGAGAGCAGGGACAAGCGCAAGGCGATCTTCAATCCCTTGCTGCGCATCGAGGAGTACGACCTCGCCTCGAAGAACATGCTGTCGCTGAAAAACCTCGTCGAGCGGCGCATCGACACGCTGGAAAACGAGAAAAAGTTCCTCGAGGGCCGGGCAGACAAGCTGGCGACGCTGGAGGACGAGAGGAAAAAGCTGCAGGACGAGAGCGGTGGCCTCGCCGCGCAGTCGGCCGATAAAAAGCGCCTGCTGGACGAGGCCCGGGCGAAAAAAGAGATGATGGACGCGGCGGAGAAGGTCGTGCGGGAGCTGGAGGCGCGGCAGCGCGTCGCCATGGCGGAGCTGGCCGCCGCCGGGCGGGACCTCGAGACGGCCCGCCGGCAGCACGAGGCCGCCGAGGCCTCGGCCGGGCGCCTGCGGGAGAGCGAGCCTGGCTATATAGCTTACAAGGCAAAGCTGGAAGAGAAAGACGCTCTTGAAAAGAAGCGCGTCGAGCGGGACGAGGTCAAGAACGCGATCGACGCCATCCACAATCAGCTGACCGGGCTGAAGGCCCTAGACGGTAATTGCGACCGGACGCTGGCCGAGATCGCGCAGGCAGAAAAAGAGCTGCCGGCGCTGGAACAGAAGGCGGGCGAGCAGGAGCGCCTCGAGGAAGAGAAAGCGAAGGTCGCGTCCCTGATCGGCGCCAGGGACATGGAGCTGGCGCAGGTGAAGGAGCGCATGGCCCGGGCGAAGGGGAGCAAAGGAAACCTGTGCCCGGTCCTGCTGGGCGTAGAGTGCGCGTCGGTGCAGGACTTCTCGTCGTACTTCGGCGAGCAGGTGAAGCGCATCGAGGCCGATCGCGCCGGCCTGCTGGCGAAGATGAACGAGATCGCTTTCAAGATCAAAGCGCTGGGCAACGCGAAGGTCGAGCTGGGCGTACGGCGGGAGACCGTCAGAAAGCGTGAGAAAGCCCTGGCGGAAAAGGCGGCGGTCGCGCAGGACATCCAGGCGAAGAACGCGGAGCTGATGCCGCTCGTGGTCCGGCTGAGCGGTTTCGGGCCGCTGTTAAAATCGATCGAAGCTCTGAACGCCGAAATCAAAAACCTCCGGCCTCATTACGAGGCCTACCAGCAGAACCTGAAGCTGGCAGGCCAGAAAGACGACCTGCAGAAGGCGCTGGCAAAGGCGACGGCGTTGCAGGCGCAGCACGAGCGGAAGCTCCGGGAGATCGGCGCGGAGCTGGAGGAGAAGCAGCGGTCCTACGACCGGGACGGCCACGGGGCCGCGAAGTCTGCCTGCGAGACCCTCTCCGGCGAGATCGCCTCGATCGCGGCACGCATGGAGGCGGGCGCCCGGCGGCTCGCCGCGGTGAACGCCGACATCGGCCAGATCGCCCTGGACCTGACCCGCATCAAGGAGATCGAAAACGGCCAGGCCGCCGAGCGGGAATACCTCGGTTTCATCGAGCGGTGCCGCAGTATCCTGAAGCTGGCAGGCCCGGAGATCGTGAAGTTTTATATCGATTACATATCACGCGAAGCAACGAGCATGTATTGCGAGATAGCCAGCGACCGCCGCGTCGAGATCCGGTGGACGCCCGACTACGACATCCTGCTCGTCGAGGACGGCCGGGAGCGGGCGTTCCGGCAGCTGTCCGGCGGCGAGCAGATGAGCGCGGCGCTGGCGGTGCGCCTTGCCATCCTGAAGATACTGACCAGCAGCGACGTGGTCTTCCTCGACGAGCCCACGCAGAACATGGACGAAAGCCGCCGCCAGAACCTCGCGCAGGAGATCCTCCGGATCAAGGGCTTCCGGCAGATGATCGTCATATCCCACGACGACACGTTCAACGCCAACCTCGAGAACGTGATCGAGATCGAGAAGGTCAACGGCGAAAGCGGCGTCAGGGGGCGGCCGGTTGCTTGACCTGAAATTATTATCCGGCGAGCTGGACGCCCGCAGGGAGGAGATCGTCGGCTACGACGGCGAGACCTCGTCCACGGGAAAGCTGTACGCGGACCGGCTGCGCCTGCTGGACGACCTCGATCTCTCAGTCAACACGCAGCTCGGCCCGTACTCGGGCAGTAAAGTGCTGGAGGAGGGCCCGTTCATCCGGCGGTTCGGGCAGGGGTTCCCGTCCCGCCAGGAGGCCACCGACTGGGCGCTTGGCGTCCTGAAGGACCGGAACGTCGCCGCCGTCGACGGCAGCCAGATCTACCCGTCGAGACACATATCCGTGCCCATCGGGCTGGTCCAGGCATGCACGGTCGTCAACAGCCATAACGGCGACCGTCGTTTCGCTACAGACGCGAAGCTCCACCTGATGCTGCCCGCCGACTTCGAGGAGAACGGCAGCTACGTCTTCGCCCAGGCCCCCGTATCTACGAAACGGTTCGAGCTGGAATGCCAGCAGATCGGCGCCTTCATGCGATCACACCCCGGCGACATGGTCTTCCTGGACGGCTCGCTGGTGCTCTCATTCACCGGCCAGCAGGAAGAGAAGGAACAGGCCCGGTACGTCAGGGCGATCACGGATCTGCTCGACGTATCGGAAGAGACCCGCTCGCCGCTCATCGCCTACACGGACATGTCCATGAGCAAGGATATCCTCACGCTCATGCGCCATGCTTTCAGCCTGCCGCAATCCGGCCACCTGACCGACGCTTTCCTGATCAGCGACCGGATGCGGTGGGGGGACCGGACCCGGGCATTCGCCTGTGACAGAGACGACCGGCTGCAGAAAGGCCAGAAATCGACGCTCGACCTCTACGGCCGGCACCGGGACAACGTCGCCTTCTTCTTCATCATGTCCGGCGGCCACCTGGCCAGCAAAGTGGAAGTGCCCCGGTGGTGCTTTGACGAAGGGCTGATGGAGAAGATTGCGGATACGATCAGGGCAGAGTGCATCATCAGGCCCGGCTACCCGGACATCATCCACCGGGCCCACGAATATGCTTCCATCAGCTTCGCCGAGGCCGGGATGTTCCGGGGCATGATCGACGCCTTCGCGGCGAAGCACCGGATAAAGATCTATAAGAGCGCCAAGGAGCTGAATAAGCAGTTATAATCCAGGATCTCAACTGTTAAAAACGGTTAAAAAGCCGTCCGATCTGCTCTATTCTATCATGGGCAGCATGACTGCGAACCTGGCACCCTTCGTGTGGTCACCCGGCACCCGGTCCTCGACCCAGACCCGGCCATCATAGCTCTCCACGAGCGACTTGACAAGATATAATCCGAGGCCCATACCCTTTGCCTTTGAAGTGCTCTTCAGCATACGGTCGAATATCTTTCCCTTGAAATCGTCGGGGATGCCTGGCCCGTTGTCCTCGACCGTGACGCGGCAGTATCGGCTCCCCTCATCGACCATTTCCAGGCTTATGACGACTTCCGCCCGATCCCCGGTGTGCTTGATCGCATTGCTCACCAGGTTAGCGAACACGTCATATAACAGCTCATTGGCATAGACCAGGCATTGCTCGCACTCGTTGATGTTCAGAGTAATGGCCTTATGCGGGACCGCCCCGAACTCCCGCTGCAAGTCCCTGAGTATCTTGCATACGTCGACTTCCTGGGCCTGGAACACGCCGTCTTTGAGCTTCTGCAGTTTCCGCACGTTCTTGATCAGTCTCGCGCTCCGCTGTAGCACCTCGATAGGCTTATCAAGGAGCGCGTTCCGGTCCGCATCCGGATACATATCCCGGGCCAGCTCGAGATAACCCAGCGCGATCTGGTGCATGTTGTTAATGTCGTGACCCATGAGGTCCAGGTAGAGCTCGACCTGGGCTTTGGCTTCCCGCAGGGCTTTCTCGGACTCCTTTTTATTCGTGATGTTCCGGATGACGACGATGAGCTCATCGCCGGTCAGGGGCATTAGCCGGGCCTCATAGTCCTGGAAGCCCTGCTGCATCGGCATGGTGTATTCGACGATCCTCAGCTCACCCGTAGCCATCGTGTTCCGGATCTCCTGACGGAATATTGCGGCGATTTCCGGGGGAAGCACGTCTTCGATCGTTTTCCCCAGGAATTGCCCGGGCCTGACGTAGAGATTTGACAGACTACCCGCATGGTAATCTAAGAACACGCCCTCGTCACTGAGACGGAAATAGATGTCGGGCAGTGCCTTAAAGATGGCCTCGATCTCAGTGAGCTTCTGGAGCAGTTCCGCCTCGGCCCGCTTACGCTCGGTGATGTCCCGGTTCACGCCACGGTATCCCCGGTAGTGCCCGGAATCGTCGAATAGCGGTATGCCGGTCGTCTCGATGAACGCCACGCTGCCGTCCTTTCTGATCAGCCGGTTCTCCACGCGTTGTATCGGTTCGTGTCGGGCAATGGCAGGCCAGGCGATCGACTTCATCCGCTCCAGCTCATCTTCCAGCATGAATTCAAAGGGGCTCCTGCCGAGGACTTCTTCCGGCTCATAGCCCATGATGTCCCGCATCTTCGGGCTGTTGTAGGTCAGGGCAAAGCCGGCATCGGTCTCCCAGACCCAGTCGCCGGTTTTCTCGACGAGGCTGAGATCCCGCTCCTCGCTCTCCCGGAGCGCATCTTCAGCCATCTCGCGATCAGCAATGCCATGAGAAAGAGGATGGCGGACCTTGAGGTTGAGCTCATTTTCCAGGACCGCGATACGATTATTAAGCTCGGCGATCAATCGGTCCTTGCTGGCAGAGTCCCGGCTATTACGAGTGAAACTCGACCTGTTCCTGGACCTCGATTTCGCTGCCATAGCCACGCCCGCGTGAAAAATTATTGAATAGTAATCATTGATTGACGATAATTATTACGAAATTGGAATGGTACGGCTTTTTATAAATATTTATGATTGCTATCCGACCCATAATGATAATTAATCCGATAGAAGCATCATCGGAATGACACGCCCATTAGTTTCAAAATGCTCGTGCATCAAGTATTTCTCTCTTAAGCATTGAATATCAGCTAGGCATGCGTTAGTCATCGAAGCCTTACAGGGGATTATCGTTATAACGGAGAGGAAAAGAGGTATGAAAATCGGATCGGTCGTGCAGGTGAGGACGTTCTCGGAATACGTGGTCAGGACGCCCGTCGACCGGAACGACGGCTATGTGCCCGCCTCGGGTATCGCGCCGGGGACCTATGTCTCGATTAAAGCTCAGGAGGGCAGAGTGATCGGCATCGTGACCAATGCGATCCACAGCGTTAAAGAGGACTACCTGCCATATCTCCCCGAGGGAAAGCAGGAGGTGTTCCTGCCGTATGCCACCGATTACCGCAGCTCGTACCTGGTGGTCACCGGCATCGGCAACGTGCAGGAGGCCGGGCCGGCCTACGAGTTGCGCTTCACCCCGGGCATCAACGACCTGGCCGAGGTCATGGAGCCGGAAGAGATCCGGGCGTTCCACCTCTGCGACGGCAAAGCCAGCTTCGCCTACTACCGGCGGCTGTCGCAGGCGGTCGACCCGGCCACGCTCATTTGTGCCATCGACAACGCGGCCCGGGCGATGCCGGAATGTGCCCCGATGCTGAAGGCATTGAAAAGGCTCACGGAGAAGAAGCTATGAAGCCGGCGGGAATTGTCCGGGACGTGGAGCAGAACGACGTCCATTTCATCTCGTCGAAGAAGTTCAAGACGGGGGACTTCGTCGCCTACCACGATCGCTGGGTCGACACAAAACAGCCGGTGCTCTGTCGGGTGCGGTACGCGCAGTCGCTCAAGCCGCTCCCGGACGAGCTGATCGAGGACAGCGGCATCGACCCGAAAGCCATCCTGGAGTTCGGCGGGCTGGACCCGGATGACTACGGCAGGTACCTGATCACCGCCAGCGTCGTGGGATATTTTAACGATAAGCAAGGCGAATTCAAGCACCCCCGGACCATGCCTGACTGCGGCGAGTCCGTGTACGATGCGGGCGGCGACATCCTCAAGCACATCAGCAAGGCGGCGGACGGGCAGCAGGGCTCGGCTACCGTCGGCACGGTGCTCGGCTCCGACGTGCCGGTCGTGCTGGACGTCCGGGACGTGGTCAGCCAGCACCTGTGCGTGATCGCCTCTACCGGGAGCGGGAAGAGCTATACGGTCGGCGTGCTGCTCGAGGAGCTGATGATGCCGCGCAACCGGGCCGCGGTCATGGTGGTCGACCCGCACGGCGAATACACCACGCTCGGTGCCATGGCGAACGACCCCCGGTTCCGGGACGCCGACTACGCGCCCCTGGTGAAGGTGCTGCGGAAAGAGAATGTCAAAATAAAGATCACCGAGCTGGAGCTGGGCGACTTTTTGGGCATGCTCGACCTTTCGGACAAGATGCGGGAGTTCTTCGTCCGCGCCTACCGGGCCTGGCGCAACGGCAAGAATCACAAGAAGTCCGACCTCCTGCGGGAGATCGAGAACCTCGGCGGCAACGAGAACAACGACTCCACGATCAACGCGATCACCTGGCGGTTCCAGGGCGTCATGAGCAGCGGCATCATCGACGACTACCAGCACGTCCGGCTGACGGAATTGTTCGTCCCGGGCCAGCTGACCGTCCTCGACCTGAGCGGCATCGGCGAGAACGACCAGCAGCTGATCACGTCAGTCCTGTTGAGACTATTATTCGACGCCCGGGAAGGCACGGTGAACCAGCGCCTGATCGAGGGCCAGGAGCGGTACCTGCCCTACCCCGCGTTCGTGGTGCTGGAAGAGGCCCACCGCTACGCGCCCCAGAACGGCGAGGCAAAGTCGAAATCGATCCTGAAGACTATCCTCTCCGAGGGCCGCAAGTTCGGCATCGGCGTCTGCATGGTCTCCCAGCGGCCGTCCAAGCTTGACAGCGACTCCCTGTCCCAGTGCATGACGCAGATCACCATGCGCATCATCAACCCGGTCGACCAGGGCCAGATCGCGGCCAGCGTCGAGACCATGAGCCGCGAGCTGCTGGATGAGCTGCCCAGTCTCGCCAAAGGCGAGGCCATCATATCCGGCGTCGCCGTCAACACGCCCGTCCTGGCCCGCATCCGCGAGCGCCTGACCCCTCACGGCGGCACCAGCCGCGACGCGCCGGGCGAGTGGGCGGCCCGGTGGAAGAAGACCGCCGCGGCGAAGAAAGCGGCACCCGTGCTGACGCAGAAAGAGTATAAGCTTTTTTGACTCTTCTGCATCGTTGGGATCGAAGGGCGGTGGCCGGATGTCTCTGATGGTTTGCCATTCAGGCATCCTGTGATGAGTACGCAAGGG
>MVRA01000041.1 GCA_002067315.1 Methanocella sp. PtaU1.Bin125
CGTCGCGAGCATGCAGTCCCGCGCCCTTGCATACTTATCACAGGACGCCTGAACGGCAAACCATCAGAGACATCCAGCCACCGCCCTTCGATCCCAACCATGCAGAAGAGTCTAAAAATTTTAAAAGTACTTGGCGCTCTTGGCTACCTGGCGCCCCTGGCGCGAGTGACAGGAGTCACATAGCCTGATCAACAATTTCGACACAAGCCTTGCCAGGGCTAAGCGACCGGAAATGCAAGAACAGTTTTTAAAGCTCGCCCGGAGCGCCAAGGATTTAAAAAGAATACTTTGATATCTAATAATCAACGCTAATACCCAGGATATCCTTTTTGCCGCCGTGTACATCACGGGCGATCTGCGCGAGTCCGACCGCTGCCGACATCTTCCCCAGAACAGTGATATCCTTCTTGACAAGAGTTGAAATGCGGTCCTTGACAATGTCCATGGACCCGACCGAGCCGGCGGTGAAAATGCGAGCGTCCGGGATGAGTAGCTGTAAGGAGGCGACTTCCATGGCCGCGAACACGGCGATAGTATCGAACGCCCAGAGCGCGTCGGGGTCGTTATGTTCAAGGGCGCCGATCAGCACGTCCAGCGTCTTGAAGGGAATAGTCTTCGTCACGCCGGCTGTCGAGAAGGCGTCGTTGGCGGTGGTCAGCCCGGCGTCGACGTCGCGGATGGCCTGGAGGTCCAGCGGCCCGTGGTGCACGCCGGGGGCGAAGATACAGGCGTCGATGGCGCCGAGCATCTTCAGGCCTTTGACGCCCATGGTGACGGTGTTGGAGCTGATGTCGGAGACGATGAAGTCCCGGTCGCCCGCCATCAGGTAAGCGTTATAGGCGATGCCGAGCTTGTCGGCGCTGGCGCCGTGGGAATAGGCGCGGAAGCACGGGTGGCCGTAGTTGCCCCGGTGGATGCCGGGGACGATCACCGCGGGCAGGCCCGAGGCCGCGATGGCGTCGTAGACGTTGGTGCCGCCGCCGATGTGGACGCCGGCGCCTTCGCGACTGACGATGCCCCTGTTCTGCACTTTACCGATCGGCGTGATCCGGGAGATGCCATCGCCCATGGAGTAGTTGACGGCGATCAGCTCTACGTCTTCCTTTTTCACGCCCAGGCCCGTCAGGACTGCGGCTATGATCTCCTCTTTCGTCATGTCCCGGGCCTGTTTCCGGGCGATCTCCACCCATCTGCCTTCCGTGTCCGCAAAGCGGATGCCAGTGGTGCCGTGATCGACGCCGATGAACACAGTATGACCTTCCGTCCAGCTATATGGGCGGCGATGTATTAAACGTTTATCGCGGCCCGGTCAGGCTGTCCGTCTTCTCCAGGGCCAGTCTGAGCCCGGAAGCGAGTTGTTCCGCGTCGCCCGTCGCCCATGCGTGTAAGTAAAAAAGCCGGGGCTCTTCCGTCAGCATGTGGCTGTGCAGGGCGTCGATCTCGAAGCCCTTTTCCGTCAGCTCCCCGATGACCGGGGTCACCTCGCGGGCCTCCAGCACGAACTCGCCGATGGCGAGGGCCTTACCGTCGCCCAGGGGCTGGAAGGTGATCTCTGTCGATATGTCCATGTGTGGCGAGAGGGTCATCCCGTCCACGGTCACGTTGCCCGCCCGGGGCACAGTATATCCGTAGACGCCTCCTCCGGCCCGGCCCTCCGCTCCCATGATGCGGTCCAGCTTTGCCGTATCGAGGCTCTCGTTATCGAACTCGCTTTCGGGGCTTTTGCCCAGCGGCGTGATGACGTCGTTGATGGCCGTAGTAATGTCGACCGGGTCGCCGAAGGCGTGGAAGTGCAGGTACATCACGCCGGGCGACAAGTGCAGCAGGTGGTTGTGGAGTGCCGTCTCACTGATGCCGGCGTCCAGCAGCTTTTTCGTCACGCCGCCGATCTCCTCCGCCGTCAGCACCAGCTCGCCCACGGCTATTGCCTTATCGCCCACGCTCATCATGCGAATCTCATGAGCGCGGTCGGACCCCGATGCGAGCCTGACACCGTTCATCGTAACGGTCAGTTTCCGGGGCACGTCGAAGGTCGCCGTGCCATCCGCGTGATAGTCGCCCGTGACACCGAAAACGTCCTCCGCCTGCGTCCAGGCACTTTGCATATCCCTTTTATCGGTCTGGCCGCCGGCCGCCAGCGCCGCCATGACAACGGCGAATGTCACGACCATGATCGTGATAGTATGCCTGAAATTTTCCGCTCCCATCATTGACCACCTGATCACTAATAATTCACGGTTAGGGATTCCGGATGAAATATTATATATGCGGGAAAAAGCGATCACCGGGTACCCGGGACGCGCGTTGTCCGCCATGCCGGTCCTGAGCGGTCCTTCCGGGTTATTTTCACGAAACAGAAAAGGATATCAACGATCATGCTTTAGAATCAGCTAACTTTTATGCCCGATCTGGTACCGTTAATCGACGCGCCCGCGCTGGTCGTGAAAAACGAGGGGGCCTCGCTGGTCCTGGCCGACGTGCACCTCGGCATCGAGCACGACCTGTACTACAGCGGAGTCAACATCCCGTCGCAGATAGTGAAGCGGCTCGACCGGGTTCTCGCCTATATCGACGAGGTCAGGCCGGACAGGGTGATCCTGCTCGGCGACGTCAAGCACAACGTGCCCCGGACCTCCTACCAGGAGGAGGACGAAGTGCCGTACTTCCTCGAAGAGATCGCGAAGCGTGCGGTCATCGATATCCTCCCGGGCAACCACGACGGCGGCATCGAGCGGCTGATACCCAAAAACCCGGACATCGTGCTGCATGACTCGCGGGGCGCCGTCATCGACGGCGTGGCATACTTTCACGGGCACACCTGGCCCGGCCCGGCGTTGCTCAGGGTGAAGCACTGGGTGATCTCGCACAATCATCCCACTATCAAGCTGACCGACGTCGTCGGCCACACGCTCACGAAGCAGGCGTGGATACGGGCGCGGCTCGACCGGGACGCGGTCGCGGCGAACTATAAGCCGGAAGAGTTCGAGTGGGCCGACCCGGAGCTGTTCATCGTGCCCTCCTTTAATGAGCTGTGCGGCGGCATCGCGTTCAACGAGTCGTTCCACGCCGACCTGCTGGGCCCGCTGTTCTCCTCGAAAGCCGTCCGCCTCGAGGAGGCGGAAGTGTACTTGCTCGACGGCACCTTCATGGGCAGCGTCGACGGGCTGCGGCAGTTTTCCCGGGAGCGGTTCAAGACGCCCCGGGCGGACAAGAAGATACGCAGGCACCGGCGCCGGCACCCGCGACCATAGCCCGCGGGTAACGGTCGTCTGCGGTTATCGGTTGGTCACGCGCGCGGGCGGCCGCCATAGACCCGCATGGGCCCCTCTGTAAGCGAAAGGATATTATAGCGTCCGCCCTTTTACCGTATAATACGTCGGATGGCTATGATTCCGTATCCCGAGATCGGCATTTTCGGCAGCCTGTTGCTGGCCGGAGCGTTCCTTCCCCAGTGCTACCGGCTGCTCAACACGAAGAGCGCGAAGGACATTTCGTTCTTTTACCCCGCGGTCCTCTCGGTGGGCTCATTCTGCCTGACGGTCTATGGTTACGGCATCCACGACGTGATCGTCTTCACGCTGAACCTGTACGCCACGTTTTGTAACACGGAGCTGATGCTGCTCAAAGTATATTATGATAGAAAAAACCGTAAAGCGGCTGTCGTTCAGTAGCCTGACATAAAAAGAGAAAAGCGCCCGCGTCGAGCGGGCACTCGTGCTTATACCTTTGCCTTCTTGCCGGCCTTGCTCCTGACCGGGGCCGCTTCCTCGCCGGAGCCGTCGAGCAGGATCCGGGCCATCAGGTCGGTCTCGACGTCCTGGAGCATCGGGATGCCGGTGACCCGGGCCGCGCGCTCGCTGATCGAGGCGATGTCGCTCCTGGATATGCAGCTCAGGTTCCACTTGCGGGCGCCCGCCATCAGCTGCTGGAGGCCGATGCCGACGCGGTCGTGCCAGTAGGTGTACAGGCCCATCGCGCCCATCGGGATCTTCTTGACGTCCTTGCCGTATTTCTTCTCGAGGTCGCTGTAAGCGATCATGTACTTGCTCGGGTCCGAGGTGTACGTCTTGGCGAAGCCGGCGGGCAGGTCGCTCTTCTTCGAGAGCTGGCTGAAGTAGTCGGCCTTCATGACCGCCGTGATCGGAGCCCGGGCCATCGCGATGGCCTTCACCGTCGGGCCGCTGCCGAGGTCGGACATCGCCATGGACTTGTAGATCTGGGTCTCGTTGACGAAGCCGCCCGCGAAGGCGATGTCGGGGACGTACATGCCGTTCTCCTTCATCATCTTGACACAGGACATGACCTGGGCCTGCAGGTACACGGTCGGGGTGGAGCAGTCGTTCATCATCGGGACCGGGCTCATGCCGGTGCCGCCGCCCGCGCCGTCGATGGTGAGTAAATCAACCTTCGCGGCAGAGGCGCACTTCAGCGTGAACGCCGTCGCGGCAGGCCTGTACGCACCCGTCTTCAGGAATACCTTCTTCGCGCCCTGGTCGCGGAGCCACTCGATGTCCTCGACGAAGCCCTTGAATGTCGGGAATCCCACCCGCGAGTGCCGCTCGAACGTCTTGAAGGCGCCGTCCTTGAAGGCCTTCTGGACCGCGGGGTCCTCCGGGTCCGGCAGGACTACGTAGCCGCGCTTCTTGAGCTCTAACGCTTTCTTCAGGTCGTAAATCCTCACTTCGCCGCCGATCGCCTTGGCGCCCTGGCCCCATTTGCGCTCGATGACGTTGACCTCGAGCTTCGAGAGCGCGTAGACGTCGGTGCCGAGGCGCTGGTCCTCGACGTTGGTCTGGACGACGATGTCGCCGTTCTTGCCGTCCCAGAACTGGCGGAACGTGTCCACGCGCCACTTCAGCTCGGGGGACCTGGTGACCTTGCCGTTGGTAAAGGTAGATTCCATGTCCATGCCGCAGATGTTCTCGCCGATCACCTGGATGGAGCCGGAGATCGCCGCGCCGATGGCGAGGCCTTCCCAGTAGTTCTTCGCCACGGCCGTGGAGCCGAGGCCTGCCGTAAAGACGGGCACGCTGAGGGGGATGCCGCCGACTTTGGTCTTGATGTCGACGTTGGGGAACGTCGCCTTGTCCGGCGTGGCTTCGATGCCCCTGGCGCCGATCACGTCGGTCAGGATCTGGAAGTCTGACCAGTCGAGGCCGTAGTCCTTGTTGGAAGAGGCAGTCGAGTGCCCGAACGACTCGGTATCCGGGTATAATACTTCCCTGCCACGCAGGGCCGATTTGCCCACTTCGCACAGTACCTTACAATCGTGTATGCATATCGGGCACATGCCGCTCGTAGGATTAACGTCCTTCTTACGAACGGAGGTGTCCGTAGTTGACCTGGAGTTAGCGTAGATGTCGCTCATGATAGCTTCACCAATAATAGGCATCTGGCTTCTCATTAATAAAGATTACCGTGTATTAACAAAAAGTTTATAAAGTGTGATAAGCCAGAGCATTCCGATCAATATACTATGCGGTCTATATTCACGCTGAATAATATGTATGTGTTTTACGGGCCACGGACACTCTGATGGGCCGGTAAAGCGTAACATTTATATATGCAGGATGCCTGAATTTTATGCCGATTCGCTCGCATGACTGTACCTGCACAATGCGACAGGATGGCTACAGGTAAAACTTATAGATCTTTATTCGTATCAACGAGGAAGAAAAAGGAGACATAAGATGGCAGATTTCAAGTTAGTGGTATCAGACCCGAAGACCGGCAAAGCGTACAACGTCGACGTGACCGGCGCTAAGTCTAACAAGTTCATCGGCAAGCCCATCGGCTCGGAGATCGAGGGCGACGCGGCAGGGCTGCCCGGCTACAAGCTGGTCATCACCGGCGGTTCCGATAAGGACGGCATGCCCATGAGGGGCGACCTCCCCGGCGCGAGCCGCAGGAGAATATTAGTCTCCGGTGGCGTGGGGTATCACCCGGTCGCCGACGGCATGAGGAAACGGAAGCTCCTCCGCGGCAGCGAGGTCACCGGCGATCTGGTCCAGCTCAACGCGAAGGTCACCGGCTACGGCGAGAAGCCCCTCGACGAGCTCGTGCCCAAGAAGGAAGCCAAGAAGGAAGGCGCGGCCGCCGGCGCAAGGCCCGCCAAGAAATAAGCCCGGGCTCGCCTCGAACCCGGCTTCGCTCTTTTTATTGCTCTTCATTATCTATTGAACGATATTAACGCGGTGGCCGTCGTGTATATAGTATGCATGTGACAGGTGGAAAGCCTCTTCGGATATTCCGTTATGGGCGTACGGCTATCGCTCGCATCCTGCGGCCGGGTTGTGGTCGCGGGTGCTCACGAAATATTCGAGGTCGTCGTAGTAGTCGGGTATCAGCAGGATGCCGTCGACCTCGTTCAGGATTTTCAGGGTGATCCACTCCAGGTGCCTGTTGACCAGGCATTCCCGGACCGTGACATCGCTGCTATCGTCAATGTGCAGGTCTATTAGCTGCTTACGCAGCAGCCGGCGGACCGCGTTCTTTACCTCGTTGATCGATGCGGCCTGCTTGAACTCTTCGCTTTCCAGCACTATCCTGATCAGTTCCTCATCACTGAGCATCAGTCATACCCCTACCGATGAAAATCGGACAGAGTCCTGAACGGACTACATATGTTTTCCGATATAACGTTTTACCCTGTCAAATGAGATGTACTCGCTACGGCAAAACATATTTTTCGGTCCCGGCCGGCTTTGTGAAAAATGACGTGCTTTGTGAAAAATGACGTCAGACAGCGCCTATCCGGGGATAAGCCCTCTGTCCGCTCTATTCAGGCAATGCTGACTCGCCTTTACGGGCAAAATGTGCCGGGGCCCTGTCAGTTCCTGTCAATAACCGATCTATTGTGACTGTTATTCACCACAAAAGTAGAAAATATATTTAATTATATATTATTAACATTGACTTGCTTATTGAGGAGGGTAGTTAATGAGAAAGGTTATTGCATACGGAATTCTGTGTGTGCTGGCGCTCAGCTTTATTGTGCCGGCAAGTGCGAACCTGGTCGGGACTGCGTTCGGTTTCCCGACGATCCTGCAGACTGGCACGACGACTGCGTTCAACAGGGACACGGCTGCCGCTACGGACACTGAGGCGTTCGCCCTGTCGTTCCCGACGACCGCCGATTCGGCATTCTGTCCGCTGCCCGGTCTCCCGGCCGGTGGCGCGTTCAACCTGGCGTTCCCGAGCATTGCGCAGACGGTAGCCCAGACGCAGGTGCTCACGCACTGCGACTTTGCCACGACCACTGAAGAGGCCGCGTTCGCGTATCCGTTCGTCGGCGTCGGCGGCGTAGCCATCCCCGGCTTCGGCTTCGGGTTCTAAGCGGAATTACGTCAGTGAACGAGGAGTGATGGCAGGAGATAACTATCTTCTGCCCTTAATTTTTATCATTTTTTTGCCTGTGCCTTTCTGCAGTCATCGCTGTGGCACGCAGCTTACGGGTGACATGCAAATAACGGCTAAATGTAACCGTAAACTGAATTTATTCTCTTTTAATTGCCGTTATTTCGTTATAATAACTGATAATATATTAATCGAGGCTTGCCAATAGAACTTTTAATAATTGAGGAGGGTAGTTAATGAGGAAGTTTATAACATACGGAATTCTGTTTGTGCTGGCGCTCGCTCTCGTGTTGCCGGCTGGCGCGAACCTGGTCGGGACTGCGTTCGGTTTCCCGACGATCCTGCAGACTGGCACGACGACTGCGTTCAACAGGGACACGGCTGCCGCTACGGACACTGAGGCGTTCGCCCTGTCGTTCCCGACGACCGCCGATTCGGCATTCTGTCCGCTGCCCGGTCTCCCGGCCGGTGGCGCGTTCAACCTGGCGTTCCCCAGCATTGCGCAGACGGTAGCCCAGACGCAGGTGCTCACGCACTGCGACTTTGCCACGACCACTGAAGAGGCCGCGTTCGCGTATCCGTTCGTCGGCGTCGGCGGCGTAGCCATCCCCGGCTTCGGCTTCGGGTTCTAAAGCGAGTAAAGGGGGCTGATCGCCTCCTTTCATTTCTTTTTCCCCTGTTGCCCTGTGATCATTTCCCGATTGCTCCTGCCAAACGACAGCAAATCCAGGACGTCTATGGGTTCGCGGGCCATAACGTATTTATTATTGATCAATAGCCAATTATTCGTTTTTATGCACGCTAATATATTAATCTGTATGAGCGATACATATCAACAATCATTGAGGAGGGTAGTAACATCATGGTGAGAAAATTACTTTCGATAGTGATGCTTTCGCTGGTCATCGGGATTCTCACGGTCCCGGCAGCCGCTTCGCTGGTCCCTATGTCCTGGGGATTCCCGCAGATGGTACAGGACCACACAATAACGGTGTTCGAGAAGGATTTTGCACTGGCAACGGACGACGAGGCAGCGGCGGTCTCGTTCCCGACGACGGCAAGCGATCTCTGCGGCACAGCGTTCGGCTCGGCGTTCCCGACCATCACGCAGACAGCAGTCCAGAGCCAGACGCTAAGCAGTGTCAAGTTCATGAACGAGAACCAGCACTTCGCGTTCGCATACCCGTTCCTGAGCATCGGCGGCTCCCCGCTGCCGGCGATGGGATTCCTTTAAGGGTCGCTGGCTGACGGCCCGGGGCGCACGGCACGGGGACAGAGTCCTCCCTTATTTTCCTTATTTTAACGGACTCCTGTTTTTTACCCGTCATCTGCAGTCTGTATCGAGTCGCTGCTGTACTTGACATTTCTGCATATTTCGTCACATTGCTGTTATAATAGATTCGAAACCGGTTCGATTTCGTTATAATAAATAATAATATATTTATTATCGTTTCCTTTACTTAATCAATGTCAAGTAGGGGGGATTGTATGAGTTCAATAAAGAAATTAGCCGTACTATCGATGCTGGCCGTCGTTCTCATTGCGTTCTGTATGCCGGCATCTGCAGTGATCGGCGCAGGTGTAGGTGCTAGCTCCGTTTCGACTGCGGGGATTTCCGCTGCGTCGTCTGTCTCTGCCACTGCGGCAGGGATCGGCCTGGGTGGAGTCGGCCTGGGTGGAGTCGGCGCGTTCGGTGGGTTCGGTTTCCCGTTCAACTGGGGATTTAGCCAGTTTGGCATCGGTGCGTTCCCGTTCAACTGGGGTCTGGGCGCAGGATTAGGGCCCTTCGGCCTCGGGTGGAACCAGTTCAGCCCGTGCTTCGGTTCCGGATCGTTCTTCAGCCCGTGCTTCCTCGGGAGCACGTGTCAGGCGTTGCCGTTTATAACGGGCAAACCTGGCTTCTGTGCCGGGCCTGGCTTCGGGATTACGCCGTGGGCTTTCGGCCTTGGTGGCTGTACGAGGAGTATGCCTCTGTTCTTTGGCGCGCACGGGTTCGGTTTCCCGTTCACGCTGGGTGCGTGGGGCGCTTCCCTGATCCCGCCAGTGCCCGTTCTGCCGGCGCTGCCCGCAGCAATACCGTCGACTGTCTGCTGAAATACGCAGGCAGCGTGTAACGTAGCCCGGAGAGGAACACCGGGAATCAGACTCCCTGTGGCCTGTTCGGGCCCCCAAAATTTAACAGCATTTTTTTCTTAAGCGTAATATCCCGGGACGCATGTGGAATACATCGATAAATCGAGCTTATTTCCTGTTAAAAAGGCCGTAACGTGCTTGTATTATCTTATCATCGTCATAACGGGGCGATTTCGTGAATTTATTATAATAACTTATTTAATATTACTTGTGTACTTTCATTTTGCAGGGGGGAATGATGTGAGCTTTAAGAAACTGGCCATATACGTTCTTCTCGTGTTGGCCGCGCTGGCCGTCACCCTGCCCGCAGTCGCCTGGTGGGGCGGCTGGGGCTGGGGCGGTCTCGGCTGGGGCGGTCTCGGCTGGGGCTGGCCCTCATGGGGCTGGGGCACCGGCCTCTGGTGGCCATCCTGGGGCGGCTGGTGGTGGTAAATACTAACCACATGCTATCGATTGCCTGACCTGAGCTACACGAGAAGAAGTGAAAAAATTGGGGAGGGAGCGCTGAGCCGCTTACTCCCGGTTTCTTTTTAGAACGCGGAAATGGCACGAACGTCACGAATGGCATAAGGCCTCACAGGAACATCATTTAGCAACTTTTTCCTCATTAGCGGCAATCACTCGGGGCCCGGTATAAATGGCTTCAGTCTACTCCGTGCCCTCTGTGGCCTCTGTGTCCTTAATTCGCTTATTGTTCTACAAATATATTTAACAGATATAAATAATATTATACATACAACTTGAGGAGGGTAGTTATGGATTTGAGGAAAGCTCCGGTCCTGGTACTGGTGGTAGCCATAGCAGCGTCCTTTGTGACGCCTGCCGGAGCGTTCATAGGAACGGCGATGACGCTCGACAAGCACCTGGGCGACACGATCACTTTTAACATCGGCAAGCAGGTCCAGGCCGCAGGCGCTGCCTTCGGGCTCGAGCAGATGGACCTGGGGGTCACATGGGGGGTCGACTATGACCTGAGTACGATTGCTGGCTATCCATATGGCTACGGTGGTGTGGGTGCACTGACGGATGCCAACATCGGGTATAGCCTGGGCGTGAGCATGGACGAGGCGCACGCGGCCGCCTTTGACGGGTCGCCGTTCGGGGTGCCGCTGGCCACGGGTGACATGAGCCGGACGACCTTCAACAATTTCATCGCCAAGAACGATCACATCTCGAGCGCACAGGTAGCACTGCCGTTCGCCGGGTTCCCGGTATTCTGAACCCGGGAACGCTTTTTTATCCGGCCTGCGTGCGCGCCAGATTATCTGCATGAGCGAGTAAGCTGTCTTTTTAATGGCTCAGTCTCAGAATGCGCAGGATATCCGGGACATTATATTGCCGGTTGAGCTTCCTCGAAGCAATCGCAATATAAATATCCATTATTTTACTGATACAAGCAGTAATACGGTATATTTATAACTAATTGCCCATTATTGCCTTTCATTTTTACAATCAGCAATGGATAATACCCGGAATGCGATAAAATACTCCAGTTCGCTTACAATTCGTATTTTTAAATAATAATATATTTATTTTGTATGGTTAGAGATAAGAATGCAGTTTCGGAGGTGTAGTTATGAATATGGCAAGTAAAGTAACAGTAGCCTTACTGGTTGTAGCGGCTACTCTATTGGTTACCGCGCCGGCTTTCGCGCTGGGCGGTTTTGGTATTGGGGCTGGATTGGGCATCGGAGCGCCACTGGCCGGCGCATGTGGTCCAGCGCCTGTGGCAGTCGGTGCTCCGCAGGATTGCATCGCTCAGGTCTATTGTAACGTCCCGGTCACGACCACCGTGCCCGTCACGGTCCCGACGACCGTTCCGCAGCAGGTACCCATCACCGTCCCGGTCGCCGACGTGACTACGGTTACTGTTCCCAGGGCAGTCATCGTGCCCCAGACGGTACCCGTACCCATCGTCAGGCCCGCGGTAACGTCGACGACGGTCCCGGTCACAGTGCCGGTTCAGTCTAGCGTGCCCGTGACGAGCATGGTCCCGCAAACCTACACGGTTCCAATGGGATGCCCGCCGTCCGCTGTACCCGCTGCAGCGCCTGCTGCTGGCGTGTGCGCGCCGGGCGTCGGCGCAGGTATCGCCGCTCCCTACGGTGGCTTCGGTGCAGGCATTGGTACCGGCTTCGGCCTCGGCACTGGCTTCGGAGCTACCGGCTTCGGTGCCGGCTACGGCCTTGGCGCCAGGGGCCTGGGTGTGAGCACCCTCGGCTCTCAGTTCGGTATCGGCCAGGCAGGCCTTGGCACGGCCGCCGGCCTCCAGATGGCCGGCAGCAGCCTCGGGGCAGCCGCTCCGTCGGCCATGACGGGCATGCAGGCTGGAACGGGCGCAGCGAACGTCAAGTAAGTTTGCATCAGACAATAGGTTGGGAAACAAGCAAGAGACTAACGACGGACTGGAGACATCCAGTCCGTTTGCGGTCCTTTTCAAGCGTTTTTATAGTCATCTCTCGAATATTTCAAACAGAGGCGCTTTCCTGCAGGCCGGAACGTGTTGCAAGCCGGATCCCGGGGATGCGGGGGGAGCCGGGCCCTCGATAAGGGGCCCTCCTGTCCTGCACGCGTGCGCACGCGAGACCGTGATAGGACGGAGGGCGCTCGCATAAAAGCCACCGGATGCCTCCCGGAGTATTTCGAACCGTTAAGGAATGACTATAAATGGCGGGGTATATCTGCGCCTCACTCACTGTACAGGGCGTCTAATCCTCTGCGGCAGGTAGCTATCCGTTGACACAAAAACCGTTAAAATTGCCCTGATTTTATTTTTATGGCATAATGTGCCCTTTACGTCTTATTAAAAGCCTCTAATCGTTAATATAGCTGGTAATTTATTTAATCAGCGTGGTATACCAGATCATGATGTTGAATGGGTGTTGTATGCTCAGGTATACGTTCTGCCTCGCCTGTGCCCTTTTCCTGGCTGCGGCATGCGTCCTGCCGGCGGGAGCCAGCAGTGTGGCGAACGTAAACATGTACGGTTACCCCATGATCATGGGGATAGGCGGCACCGGAGCGGCCGGAGTGCCCGGGGAAGCGTACACGATGACCAACGCCGGCATCGACGGGCTGTCGGACGTAACGTCGAGGTATGGTATCGTAACCGCGTCCTCGGTCTCGTCGCCGTCCACCCCGAGTAGTTACGGATACTTCGGGCCCAACTGGAATGGCATCACGCTGGGCGTAAACTTCGGCTGGCCCACCGCCACCCACGACGCGGCCACGACCGCATATGCCAAAGACCTCGCCTACGAAGCCTGCCTGGACAACGCCGCGATCGCCTTCCCGGGCCTCGGTGTCGGATCGCTGGGCGTCAGCTTCCCCTCCCTGACCAGCAATAAGGCCGATATCAAGTATATGGAAACTGTCCGCTTCACCCTGACTACGGAAAGCGATACGATGCCCCTCGGCGGCTTCGGCTACCCGCTCGGCCTGGGGCTGGGATATCTGGGCGTCGGCGTCAACGGCGGCCTCGGGACGTCGGGCGGCATCGGCATGCCCTTCTATTATTATAACAGCTGAATCTCTCCGGAGAACACGATCATGTTTCAGTCGGCGCATCCCGCAGACGCGACCACCAGGGCCGTCCTCGATCTCGTCGATTTTTTATACGGCAACTGGAACCGGATCGTGCTCTCGATCGCGATCCTCATTCTCGCCTTCATCGTGATCAGGGTACTGAAATCGATGGTGACCCAGGTGGGTAAAGACTATCGTTTGCCCGATAGTACCGTACGCCTGATCATCACCGCGGTGACCTACGGCACCGTCATCCTGGCGTTCGTGAACGTGCTCGCCGTCTTCAATATCCAGCTATACCCTCTGATCCTGAGCCTCGGCGTACTCAGTGCCGTCGTCGTCCTCGGCTCCCAGCTGCTCATTTCAAACGTGCTCGGGGGCGCCGTGGTCTACGTGGAAAGGCCGTTCGTCATCGGGGACATCATCAAGGTGGGCGAGAATATCGGCGTCGTGCAGGGCATCAACATCCGGTCGACCGCCCTGAAAGGGCTGAACGGCCTGGATATCACTATTCCAAACTCTACCTTCCTGACGACCTCGATCACGAACTATACGAAGACCCGGCACTACCTGGTCAAAGTGCCTTTCACGATGCCGATAAAGGTCGATCTGTCCGGCCTCGCCGAAGCGATCAAGGCCCGGGCCGCTTCCATACCCGGGTTTGCCCCCGACCGTGGCGGTGAGCTGTATAAAATGGGCATAAGCAAGGTGGATATTCAGTACGAGCTGCACTTCTGGATCTCAGACCCGCGCAAGGCGGATGAGGCGAAGTCCCGGGTCATCGATATTATCAGCCAGGACCTCGGGCACAAAGGGCACTATGGGCTCGGAGGGGAATAGGGTGGTTTGCATCCCTCGTGCCCTCCGTTTACAATGCTCAAAACCGAAAACTTCATATGCTCGTATTGCGTTAAGAGATTCGCATCGTCAAATCGATAGCGACATTACCGTAGGATAGGACGCAGTTCTATCCGGCGCATGGACGCAGGTCCGAACGTGTCGGGCTCTGGCCCGCAGACGCGTGAGTCAGGCCGTATGCGGCCTTACGGAGGCAATGCAATGAAAAGCATCAAAAAGACTAACCCAAGAATATTGAAGCTCATCGACGACCTCAAAGCGAAGTCCCGGGAGCAGAACGTCGGGATCTGGCGGGACATCGCGCTCAGGCTCGATAAGCCGACGAAGCACTATGCCGAGATCAACCTCAGCAAGATCAGCCGGTACAGCAAGGACAACGAGACCGTCCTCGTCCCGGGCAAGGTGCTCGGCACCGGGAACATCGATCACCCGGTCACCGTCGCGGCGCTCAATTTTAGCATGACCGCAGAGCAGCTCATCATGGGCGCAAACGGCAAATGCCTGTCCATCGAGCAGCTCATGCAGACGAACCCCACGGGCAAAGGAGTCCGCATACTCAAGTAAGGAGGATCAAGCATGGTTTTAATCAACGCAGACGGACTGATTGTCGGCAGGCTCGCCAGCATCGTGGCCAAGAAGCTGCTCGAGGGCGACGAAGTCATCATCACTAACGCCGAAAAGGCGATCTTATCCGGCTCGAAGGCCGCCACCTTCCGCGAGTACCAGGAGACGTACGTCCGCGGCAGCAAGGAGCACGGGCCGTTCTTCCCGAAGAGGCCGGACGCAATCATCAAGAGGACCGTCCGGGGCATGCTTCCTTACAAGACCCAGCGGGGCAAGGACTCAATGGCCCGGCTGATGGTCTACATCGGGACGCCTGCCGAGCTCGAAGGCCAGCAGGCCGTGACGCTGGAACAGGCAAGCGTGAATCGCCTGAGCTCATACAGGTACATGAAGCTCGGCGAACTGTCAAAGCTGCTTGGATCGAAGTTCTGAAGGTGTAAACATGGCAGCTACGAAAGTATTAACCACGAGCGGCAAGAGAAAGACCGCAACCGCCAGGGCCACCGTGAGGAAAGGCACCGGCATCATCAGGGTCAACAAGACTCCCGTCGACATCATCCAGCCGGAGCTGGTCCGGCTCAAGATATCCGAGCCGCTGCTCATCGCCGGCGCCGAGGTCTCGAAGAGCCTCGACATCGACGTCGACGTCCGCGGCGGAGGCATGATGGGGCAGGCAGAGGCCGCCCGCTGTGCCATCGCAAGGGGTATCGTCAACTGGACCAACGACGTCGCGCTGCGCGACGCGTACCTGGCCCACGACAGGAACCTCCTCGTCAACGACGTGAGGATGAAGGAGTCCAAGAAGTACGGCGGATCGGGCGCAAGGGCCAAGTTCCAGAAGTCGTACCGTTAAAAAAACAATCGGGGGCTTGCCCCCGATCTCAATTGGAGACAATCATCAATGATACCAGTAAGATGTTTCACCTGCGGCAAGGTCATCTCCGAGGTATGGGAAGAATACAGGTCCCGTGTCGAGGAGAGGAAGAAGAACTTGCAGAAGGGTGAGGTGCTGAAGGTCGGAGACATACTCGACGACCTGGGAGTCGAGCGGTATTGCTGCAGACGCATGCTGCTGTCCCACGTCGAGCTCGTCGATGTCCTCGCGCCGTACCAGTAAATAAAGATGTGCATGGGATCGTGGGGTAGCCTGGTCCATCCTTTCGCGTTCGGGACGCGGAAACCTGAGTTCAAATCTCAGCGATCCCACCACCAATCTTTATTCGCAGCGCGACGCCAGTCCGCGTGAGGCGCTGTGTCGTAACCTCCCGGGGGGATTCCCGGGGAAAATCCAGGGCAGGATTTACAGACCGGATGTTTACGTCTATTGTACGTGCGATAAAAGTCTTTTCACGTATAGTTCACACTATCCACAAGACAGTCTAAGCCACGAAGGGGGCATCTTCGTTGAAAATTAACGCAACCAGCAAGCCATCAAAAGATCAGTACACTCGTTACGAGCGCGCTCGCATCGTAGGCGCCAGGGCGCTCCAGATATCCATGGGCGCGCCCGTGCTCGCCAGAGACGTCAAGACCGTGGAGCCGATCGACGTCGCGCTGGCCGAGCTGGAGCAGGGGCTCATACCTATCACGGTACGCAAGATCAATAAATCCGCCCGGCGCGAGGCCGCCACGTCTACCTGATATCGTTATAACGCCCGGGCAGGATATCACAGAGGGGAACCACCATGATCATCGACGACATTCTGGCCAGAAAAATCTTCGACAGCCGGGGCAACCCGACGATCGAGGTCGAGGTCTATCTTGACGACGGCAGCTACGGCCGTGCCGCGGCGCCGGCCGGCGCATCCACCGGCACCTACGAGGCAGTCGTGATACCGGCGGACGACGCTATCGCCAGGATAGAGTCCGATATCAGGGACCAGCTTGTCGGCGAGAACGCCGCGGACCAGGAAGAGATCGATGCGGTCCTGCACGAGATCGACGGCACGGACAATTTCGGTAACATCGGGGGCAACACCTCGGTTGCCCTGTCCATGGCCACGGCCTGGGCGGCAGCCGAATCTTTCAGGATGCCGCTCTACCGGTACCTGGGCGGGCAGTATCCGGCCATGCCGTTCCCGCTGGGCAACGTCATCGGCGGCGGCGCGCATGCGAAAGGGGCTACGGACATCCAGGAGTTCCTGGTGACGCCGGTCGGCGCCCCGACCATCGACGACGCGGTGCTTGCTAATACGCTTGTCCACAAGCGCGTCAAGAAGATACTGACCGATAAAGGCATCGCCTGCGGGAAGGGCGACGAGGGCGGCTGGGCGCCGCAGATCAAGGACGCGCTGGCGTTCGAGATCGTGGAACATGCGGTGAACGAGGTCTCGAACGAACTGGAGTTCGAGATACGCTTCGGCCTGGACGTCGCGGCGTCCGAGCTCTGGGACGGAAGCAAGTACGTCTACAAGGACGCACAGCGCACTCCCGAAGAGCAGGTCGAGTATATCGCAGGCCTGGTAGACCGGTACAACCTCTACTACGTCGAGGATCCGTTACAGGAAAACGATTTCGAGGGATTCGCGGCGCTGACCGATATGGTGGGAGACCGCTGTATGATCTGCGGCGACGACCTGTTCGTGACCAACGTGTCCCGCATCAGGAAGGGCATCGAGGAAGTAGCGGCGAACGCCGTACTGATCAAGCCCAACCAGATCGGCACGGTCACAGACACGTTCAATGCGATCAGCCTCGCGAAGAACTACGGCTACTCTTGCGTGATGTCCCACCGGAGCGGCGAGACGACCGACTTCACCATCGCGCACCTCGCGGTCGCCTTCGGCTGCGAGCTGCTGAAGACCGGCGTCGTGGGCGGCGAGCGCATCGCGAAGCTCAACGAGCTGATCCGCATCGGCGAAGAGATCGGGAGCGACAGGATCAGGGAAAGTCCCTTGTGAGGGACTTTCGAGCAAGCCCGATACAGGCTTTCCGTTTACGATCATCCCGTGTATAGACACTGATAAAATATCGATAAAGACTAAGGAGAGACAAAAATGGCAGAATCTGCTGAAAATGTGAGAGAAATCCGAGATGAGAATTACCAGTCATTGATACCGATGGACGAGTACCTTGCTGCAGGCGTACACATCGGTACGCAGCAAAAGACTGAGGACATGAAGAAGTTCATCTATCGCGTCCGGAGCGACGGCCTGTACGTCTTAGACGTCCAGAGCACCGACGAGCGGATAAGGGCAGCGGCCAAGTTCCTGTCCCGGTACGACCCGGCCAACATCCTCGTGGTCTGCGCCCGGCAGTACGGCCAGCACCCGGCGGAGATGTTCGCCAAGGCCATCGGCGCGAAGGAGATCGTCGGCCGGTTCATCCCCGGCAGCCTGACCAACCCCGCGTACATGTTCTTCGCGGAGCCCGACGTCGTGGTCGTCACCGACCCCATCGGCGACATGCAGGCGGTCAACGAGGCCATCAACATCGGCGTCCCGGTCGTCGCGATGTGCGACACCAACAACATGACGCAGAACATCGACCTCGTGATCCCGACGAACAACAAGGGCCGCAAGGCGCTGGCGCTGATCTACTGGCTGCTGGCCCGCGAGGTCAGCAAAGAGCGGGGCGACCAGGGCTTCAGCTATACCGTAAATGATTTCGAGTCGGAGATATAAGCTCAGATCACTATGAGAAGACCGGCTGTCGCGGGGCAGTTCTACCCGGGCACGGAAGACGCGCTGCGCCGTCTCATCGGCCAGCTAGCGCCGAAGCAGGCGAAGGAGAAGATCAAAGCCTGCGGAGTCGTCGTGCCCCATGCGGGCTACGTCTACTCCGGCGCCGTCGCAGCGGACGTCTACGCCTCCATCGAAGGCGCGCAGACGTTCGTCCTGCTCGGGCCCAGCCACTATCTGACGGGCTCCGCGGTCGCCGTCTCCGGCGAAAGCTGGAGCACGCCCCTCGGCGTGGTCGAGACCGACATTGAGCTGGTCCGGCGGCTGGAGGGCATCGTCGATCACGACGAGGCCGCCCACCGCAACGAGCACTCTATCGAGGTCCAGGTGCCTTTTTTACAGTACTTCTTCCGGGACTTCCGGATCGTCCCCATCGCCATCGCCATGCAGGACTACGATACTGTAAAGGAGGTCGCCGCCGAGCTCATCAGGGTCCTCGAAGGTTACGATAAGCGTGTCGTCATCGTGGCGTCCAGCGATTTCACGCACTACGAGGACGTGGCCGTGGCGAAGAAGAAGGACGCGGCGCTCATCGAAGACATCGAGCGCCTCGACGTGCCGGGCTTCTACGACGACATCTATCGCCTCGACGCGACGTGCTGCGGCTACGGCCCGATATCGGCCATGATGATGGCCTGCGCGTCACGCGGCGCAAAGCGGGGCCAGCTGCTCCGTTATGCGACCAGTGGCGACGTGACCGGTGACCGGCAGGTAGTGGGGTACGCGGGTATCGCGGTCGTATAGCCAATGGTCAGGTTTTCAGCCCCCGGTAAGGTCTTTTTGTTCGGCGAGCATGCGGTCGTCTACGGCAAGAAAGCCGTGGCGTGTGCCATCGACCTGCGCACGACCGTGGAAATCACCCGCAGCGGCAAAGGCATCCACATCCAGTCGGCGTTTAAGGACGATCCCGACAAGAACCAGTATATCAAGACGGCGATCAAAAAGTTCCAGGTACGGCACGACGTCAGCGACATCAACATCAAGGTGACCTCGCAGATACCGGTCGCGTCGGGCCTCGGCTCGTCGGCCGCGGTGACGGTCGCGACGATAGCCGCGCTCAACGAGGAATACCAGGCCGGCATGACCCGGGACGAGATCGCGTTCATGGGCTACCAGACCGAGCTCGAAGTGCAGGGCGCGGCCAGCCCGACGGATACGTTCGTGTCGACGATGGGCGGGACCGTGATCGTGCCGGACAAGCGGAAGCTGCCGCCGATCACCTGCGGCGTCGTCGTCGGCCACACCGGCATCTCGAAGTCTACTTCCCGCATGGTATCCCGGGTGCGAACGCTGAAAGGCAAATATCCTGAAGTTATCGACGGCATCATGGACTGTATCGGGAATATGTCCGCCCGGGGCGAGGCGCTGGTCCTCAAAAACGACTATAAGTCCATCGGCGAGCTGATGAACGTCAACCAGGGGCTGCTGGACGCGATCGGCGTGAACATCCCGGAGCTGTCGCTGCAGATCCACGCGGCGAGGTCTCACGGGGCCTACGGCGCCAAGATCACCGGCGCCGGCGGCGGAGGCTGCATGGTCGCCATCTGCGATCCGAGCCGGTGCAAAGACATCGCGAACGCGATCGGGCGGTCTTTCGGGGACAGCTTTATCACGAAACCGACGGCAGAGGGGGTACGGCGGGAATGAGCCGCGGTCGAAAGAGTGATGCTCGCACGAACGCCGTGATCCTCAAGATCGGGGGCAGCGTGCTGACCGACAAAAACCGGGAATCCACTGCCCGGCCCGAACAGATACGCCGTATAGCAGCCGAGATCGGGGCAGCCAGGGCTTCCCGGCTGGTGCTGGTTCACGGCGCCGGCTCGTTCGGCCACCACCAGGCGAAAGAGTTCGGCCTCAAGGAGGGGCTGAACGGACAGAGCATCAGGGGCATCATGCCGACCCATAACGCCGTCCGCAGCTTAAGCGATATGATCATCGGCGAACTGTACGCCTGTGGCGTTTATGCGGCTCCCGTGCACCCACTGTCCTCCTGCACGTTGAAAAACGGCCGGATCGCGCACATCTGCATGGACGTGATCGAGCAGATGCTCGCCTCCGGCATCGTGCCCGTCCTCCACGGGGACGTCGCGATGGACACGGCCCGGGGCATCGACGTCCTGTCGGGCGATCAGCTGGTCGTCTACCTGGCGGAAGCGCTCGGCGCGGAGAAGGCGGGCATCGGCACGAATGTGGACGGCGTTTATGGGGGCGTCCGGACGGACGTTTCCGGTGAGGGCACAAAGGACTTTAAGGTCATACATGCAATAACCCCATCGAACCTGGGCGAAGTCAAAGAGTCGCTGTCGGGCTCGGGCGGGGTGGACGTGACGGGCGGCATGTACGGCAAGATCATGGAGCTGGCGGAGCTGGCGAAGGCCGGCATACCGTCCTTCGTGTTCAACGCCGAAAAGCCCGGGAACGTGGCCCGATTCCTTCGGGGCGAGCCGATCGAGGGTACTGTCATAAGCGGGGATTGAATATGGTTACGTCAAAGCGTAAGATCGAACATCTTGACATCTGCGTCAACGAGAAAGTGGAGTCGAGCGGCAACGGCTTCGGCGACGTGGAGTTCGTCCACCGCTGCCTGCCCGAGGTCGACAAGGCCGGGATATCGGCGAAGACCAGCTTTCTGGGCCACCCGTTCAACGCTCCGATCATGATCGCCTCGATGACCGGCGGGCACCCCGGCACAAAAGCCGTGAACGCCAGCCTGGCGAAGGCCGCGGAGGCCCTCGGGCTCGGCATCGGCGTCGGCAGCCAGCGGGCCGCCCTCGAGGACAGGAAGCTCGAGGACTCGTACCGTGTCGTAAGGGACATGGCGCCACATGCGTTCATCTATGGCAACATCGGCGCCCCGCAGCTGTTGAGCTACGACCTCGAGGCCCTGGAGCGCGCGGTGAAAATGATCGATGCCGACGCGCTGGCTATCCACCTCAACTTCCTGCAGGAAGCTATTCAGCCTGAGGGTGACCTTAACGCGAAAGGGTGCCTGGCACGTATTGCCGAGGTCGCGTCTGAGCTGTCCGTCCCGGTTATCGTGAAAGAGACCGGCGCCGGGATCAGCCACATGGACGCCTACGCCCTCCGGAAGGCGGGCGCCGCCGCCCTCGACGTGGGCGGCAAAGGCGGCACCAGCTGGGCCGGCGTGGAAGTGTACCGGGCCCGGATGGAATCGGACAGGATCGGCGAGCACCTCGGCATGAAGTTCTGGGACTGGGGCATACCCACGGCGGTCAGCGTCGTCGAATCGGACGTCGGGCTGCCCGTCATCGCGACGGGCGGCATGCGCGACGGCATCATGATCGCGAAGGCCCTCGCGCTCGGCGCGTCGATGGCGGGCGTCGCGCTGCCCCTCGTGGCCGCGGCCAGAGCCGGCCCCGATAAAGTAGAGAGCATACTGGAAATGTACATCGAAGAACTGAAAGCTACGATGTTTCTCACAGGCTCACAGTCAATCGAAGATTTAAGGAAGACCCCGGTAGTCATCACAGGCAGGACAAGGGAATACCTGGAGGCAAGGGGCTTCAGATGGGCGGCCTATGCTCAGCGATAGCGAGCACTTGCTCAGCGATAGCGAGCACTTGCTCAGCGATAGCGAGCGCTCTTCGTGATAAAGAGCGCTGTCAGCGGTAGCGAGCACCGTCCGGTGATATCGGGCACGGCCCAGTGATAGCGGGCGTGTTCGGCATTCAAACTCAAAGGTGTAATTAAAATGAAAGATATAGGAATAATTGCAGTGGGCGGCTACGAAGAAGTCGGCCGCAACATGACTGCCATCAGAGTAGGAAAAGATATAGTCGTCCTGGACATGGGCGTTCGCCTTGATCGCATCCAGATCCATGAAGAGACCGAAATGGAGAAGATGCACTCACTGGACCTGATTCAGATGGGAGCGATTCCCGACGATAAGGTCATGAACAACGTCGACGGCAACGTCGTGGGCATCGTCTGCTCGCACGGCCACCTCGACCACATCGGCGCGGTGCCCAAGCTGGCGCACCGCTACAAGGCCCCGATTTACGGGACGCCGTTCACGGCCGAGCTGATCAAGCAGGAGATCGAGTCGGAGCGCAAGTTCGACGTCGCCAACAAGGTCAACGCCATCAAGTGCGGCGAGATCACCGAGCTGTCCAGGAACGTCTCGATCGAGCTCATCCGGGTGCAGCACAGCATCATCGACTGCGCCTTCGTCGCCGTCCATACGCCCGCGGGCGTCATCCTGTACGCGTGCGACTTCAAGATCGACCGCACCCCTGTCGTCGGCGAATTGCCGGACTTCAAGCGGCTCAAGCAGATCGGCAAAGAGGGCGTGCTCGCCATGATCACGGAGAGCACCAACGTCAACCGGTCCGGCAAGACCCCGTCGGAAGCCGTGGCCCGCGACCTGGTCTGGGACGCGCTGCTCGGCACCGAGGAAACGGAGAGCGGCGTCCTGGTCACGACCTTCTCCTCGCACATCGCCCGGCTCCAGTCGATCATCGAGGCCGCGGAAAAGATGAACCGCGTCCCCGTGCTACTGGGCAGCAGCATGGAGCGGTACTACGGCACCGCCCTGAAGATGGGCTACGTCCAGAAGCCGGATAACCTCCGGATCTTCGGCTACCGGAAATCCGTCAACAAGGAGTTCAAGCGGATGATGGACGACGGCAAGCACAAATACCTGCCGATCGTGACGGGCCACCAGGGCGAACCAGGTGCGATTCTCGGAAGGATCGCCAGCGGCGAGGTCGACTACAAGCTCGAGTCCGGCGACAAGATCATCTTCTCCGCGAACGTGATCCCCAACCAGCTCAACCAGGCCAACCGCTACGCGCTGGAGACCAAGCTGAAGATGCGTGGGGCCCGTATCTACGACAACGTCCACGTGTCGGGCCACGCGTACAAGGAAGACCACTGGGAGCTGCTCCGCATGGTCAAGCCGGAGCATGTTATTCCGGCCCACGGCACTCTGGAGATGCACAGCGCGTATGCAGAGATGGCAGAGGACACGGGATACGAGTTCGGGGAGACCGTGCACATCCTGCGGAACGGGCAGGAACTGAGCCTGTAATCTAATCATACAGGCTCTCAATTTTTTTATTCTTCTACGCTTTTATGATTGGCACACCGGGATATTGCCGGTTAATGTCTATAGGCTCTTGCCGGTTAATGTCTATAGGCTCTTGCCGGTTAATGTCTATAGGCTCTTGCCGTTAGAATACAATGGTTGATAACTGCAAGGCGCGATTTTCATGGTTGCGACGAACGCAGCGAAAATGGCGATCGATTATGTGCAAGCCAGTCTAACGCGGTGGCCACTGCACTCTGGAGATGGGCCGCGAATATGCTGAGATGGCCGAGGAAATGGGAACAAGTTCGGCGAGACCGCCCCACGTGCCGGTCATGCATGCGCGCGCGACTGCCGCATGGGCTGAAGCGTATTTCATGATTGGTTTTATGTAATGCGTGTTCCGGTATGGGCCCATTGTCTGCAGACTCATTGCGATACATGAATGCCCTGGCGGTATTAATCGCTGTGCGCAAAGCTATGCCCGGGCTATACTGCTAATATAATCTCTATATGGGCGCCGTGTGATATGTTGCAGCTTTCCCATTTTTTATTTAATTCCGGGAATCAAAGAAAGATTTAAAATATATCAAATAAAAATAACTTTAACAAGTGGGTGAGGTGTGTACGGTTGGTCCGTAAAAGCTTATTTGATCTTGTTACATTATCGGGTGTACGAAGAGATCTCTTATTTTACCTGGATGAGGGCCCGAAAAGCCTGTCGGATATAAAAGAATATTTAAATACTACATCCCCGGAAGTCTCGCCGAGGTTAAAAGAACTTATTGAACGTAATCTTATCCTATTTGAGGGTAAAAAATATCATTTGACGCCTATGGGTAAGACAATTATTACAAATTTCCGACCTTTTTTTGAAACAGTAAGTGTTTTTGAACAAGAAAGTGATTTCTGGAATGAACACGATATAACTTCTATTCCTAATGAACTGCTACTGCGAATTGGTGAAATTAGAAATTACATGTTAATTGAAGATGATATAAATGATATTAATCGTACTAATACTGAAGTAGCTAACCTTTTCTCTAACTCAAGTAATATTTTTGGAGTTAGTTGTGTATTCGAATCTAATTATCCTCAAATATGTTTAAATGCTGCAAGAACAAATGTGCCAATTTCTATTGTATTGTCTAAAAATATATTTAATTATGTGCTAGATGCTTATAAAGATGAGATAAAAGAATTTATAAAAAGTCCCAATGCAGAATTTTATGTTTTAGATGAAAATATAAAAATATCCCATGTAGTTACTGATAATTGTATGTTACTTACAATGTTCTATAAAAATAATAAATTTGATGCACATACGAATCTTGTGAGTTATGATAAGTCATCAATTAACTGGGGAAAAGACCTTTTTAATTATTACAAATTAAAAGCGACGAAAATAAATGAAATGATAACTCATTCAAAAAAATTTTAGGTACAGAAATTTGAAAATGACTAGAACTATAGGCCAAAATATACATTCACCATCAACCATTAAATAGGTATATTTATGTAGTTCTTGATTATCATTTGTATTTCCTTTAGTTAAATAATATAATGTATATACAAAAAATATGGATAAAGCTAAAGTATAAATAGGTAAGATATTGGTATATACGCCATATAATAATATACATAATGATAATATATTTAATATATGTAATAGAATTATCGTTTTCTTTACACCTAATAATATCGGAAAAGTACGCAAGTTATCACGTTTGTCTGATGAAATATCTTTTATATCAAAAAATATTACATTAATTAAGCCTTTTAAAAATAGGAAGGTAAAATAAAGAAGATAAAAAACCGAAAATTGTAGTGAATAGAAAAAACTAACACAAAATGTTCCTGCATAAGCCCATACCATTGCTGTATATATGCTTTTAAAGCCAGGAATTGTTCTTGTAAGTACTTTGAAAACAATAGTATATAATAATCCTCCAACTAGGATGATTAAAATAAATAGGCTAAATCCGTGATTATTTAAAAATATTAATAATCCTATTAATAATAATATGTATAAACCCATTAAATATGGAAATATCCGTTCCCTATTTTTCAAATATTTTACTTTTTCCGGATTGGTAATAATGTCTTTATCTAGCTCTTTTTGATAGTTAAATGAATATACGATTAATGGTATAAGATATGTTACAATAAGTGCAAAAAAATCAATTTGAAGATCTAGCAGGATCATTAATGATAGAAACAATGCGGGATAACCTAATGACAAGTAATGGGCGCCAAAGATAAATTCATTTTTTATCCATTTTAATATACTATTGATATTATTTATATCTGCCGTTTCATTTTTTATATATGCCATGAAATTACAATAAGTAATAGTATAACTACATTATATGCTTGTCTGTCTCTTAGATTATTGAATTTTCTATTTCGTAAAAAGTATTATATTTTATTAAAATGATTATTTTGGAAATAATAATTCAAAGTTAGTGCCGTTTTCTATTTTTATATTTAACTTCCCATTAATTTGCTCAGCCAAGGCATTCACTAAATTAAGTCCAAGAGTTCTTGTATTTGCCAAATCAAGTCCTGCTGGGAATCCAATACCATTATCTTTGATATTTAATAAATAATAATTGTCTTGTTGTTGATTTATATTGATATTAATAACGCCTTTTCTGTTATCCGGGAACGCATGTTTTAAAGCATTGGATAATAATTCATTGATGATTAATCCTAATGGTATTGCAGTATCAATATTCAATGAAATGTTATCGATATTTTTTTCAATTATAATACGCTCTCTATCAATATTATATGATGTTGAAAGGTTTGAAATTAATGTCTCAATATATTCTTTAAAGTTGACATTAGCCATATTATTAGATTGGTAGAGTTTTTCATGGATAAGTGCCATTGATTTAATCCTATTTTGGCTATCCTTTAATATTTCATTTAATTTTTCGTTTTTTACATATGCAGATTGAAGGCCAAGCATACTAGAAATGATCTGCATATTATTTTTCACTCTATGATGGATCTCTTTTAATAGGACTTCTTTTTCTTTTAATGACGTTGATATCTTTTCTTCAGCTTCTGTATGCTCCTGGATTTCTTTTTGAAGTGCTTGATTTAATATTGAGAGTTCTGCTGTCCTTTCTTTTACTCGTGCTTCCAATTTATCATTTGCATTTTTCAATTGATCTTCTGCGTTCTTTCTTAATGTAATGTCTTCACCTAAAAATATATATTTAGATATTTTTCCATCTGATGAAAATGTGGGGAATAATTTTATTGTATAATACTTTAATGTATTCCCTTTTATTAATTCAAAATTTTCTAGTTGTACAGCTTCTCCGTTTTTAACAATATCAAATGATTTATCCGGGTAATTATAATTGAAAGAAAATATATTATTGGTTTTTATAACTTCTGAATCTAATATTCCAAATGTTTTCAAGAATTGTTCATTAGCTTTTATAATTTGCCCATCGACATCACACATGCACATTGCATCTGGGGATTGCATAATAAGATCATCAATAACAAGAGATGTATCCTGTAATTTTTTATTTACTTCCTCAATCGATGTTATTTTAATATTACTAAGTGCATATATTAGAAGAGTAAATGAAATAAATATCAACATAAAGTCGTAAAAATACTGTGAGTATTCTAATGTATCGTATAATTCTAAATGACCAAGTAATTTTAATGAATCCCCGATAAAACTTAAAAGGGACATTCCAAATATTATAGAAAATAGATATCTCAATTTTGTTGGAATATTAATTAATATTAAAATTGTAACGAAACTTAAAATAATTGTGTCGCATAGTGTAGAAATCGTGTATACCATAACATAGTCTATACTACTATCGGTACTACTATCGGTATAGCTTGGATAATTGGTTATTACATAATATATTAAAAAAATAGCAAATGCGATATTTATTAAAAATATAAATTGTTGAATTATAATGTTTAACTTATTGCGTTGTTCAATATATACTAATAATAAAGCAACAATTAATGGAGCATAACATGCTACCATTATTAACATTCCTAATGGGACTAAAAAGCCCCAATCAATAGACGAAGGTAAAACATACCAAATAATTCCAGATATAAAGAATCCTGTTAAAGTAATTGATAAGCCTAAAAATATTGTTTTTGCAATTTTATCCGTATTAGATTTATATAATACGATGCACATTGGGACACAAAATAATAACAATAATGCAGCGGAGATGACTGTAGTTATTGGTAACTCACTATTTACTGATGAAAATAAAAATAACATTGCCGTCATTACTAATAATGTGATTTGTATTGAAATTAGGAAAATAAGTAATAAATTGAATCCTTTTACCCTTATTATCCCAAAATCCATAGATTATCTTCCTTTTGATTAATAAACAACTACTCTTTGGTCATTTAGTTTAAAATAACTTTTGATATTTTCTTATAAATTCAAAATAATAAGTAACGGGGGTTTACATAAGCTTGTTTTTCAACGTTCCGATCTTCTCAATTTCAATCTCGATGATATCGCCCTTGTTCATGGGCCCCACTCCCGATGGCGTCCCCGTAGCAATGACATCACCCTGCTCCAGTGTCATCACACCTGAAATAAACTCCACGAGCTGAAACGGATCAAAAATCATATTATCCGTGTTCGACTCCTGCATGACCCTGCCGTTCAGCTTTGACTTGATGGCGAGCTTCCGCGGGTCGATATCTGTAACCACGAAGGGCCCGACCGGCGAGAAGGTGTCGAAGCTCTTGGCGCGGGTCCACTGGCCGTCTTTCTTCTGCAAATCGCGGGCCGTGACGTCGTTGAAGCAGGTGTAGCCCAGGATGTAGTCTTTAGCGTGGCCCGGTTTGACGTGGCGGGCGCGCTTGCCGATGACGACGGCGAGCTCGGCCTCGTAGTCGACCTGGTGGCTTTGCGGGGGGTAGATGATGCTGGCGCCGTGGCCGATAACGCTGGAGGCGGGCTTGAGGAAGATGACGGGCTCGTCGGGAAGCTTTTCGTTCATCTCGGCGGCATGGTCTTTGTAGTTGAGGCCGACGCAGACGACCTTGGTCGGCTTGCAGGGCGGGAGGATCGTTATTTTATCCATCTCGTACTCCCGGCCGCCGATGTGGGAGTGTACCTTGCCCGCGATTATTTCGCCGGTGAAGTCGACGTGGTTGTGCCTGAATCTGCCGATGACTGTCATATGTTAATCCTCCTTCCGCTGGCGTCCCGGGCGTATTTGCCCATCTCGGACTTCAGCAGGACGTCGCCGCGGAACACCGGCCCGTCCCGGCAGACCCGCAGGCCGTCGGGGTCCATGCAGCAGCTGCCGCATACGCCGATGCCGCATTTCAGGTACCGCTGGAGGCTGAACTGGGACTTCTGCGCGACTTTTGCCGCGTCCAGCATGCCGAGCACCCGGGCCATCATCTTTTCCGGGCCGCAGCAGTATATTTGTGTGTACATACTTAAGTCTATGGACTTCAGCAGGTCGGTTACAAAGCCCTTCTGGCCGTAGCTGCCGTCGTCCGTGGCGATGAGCGTTTTTCCGGCCTTTTTATACCGCTTCTCGAAGTGTACCTCGTCCCGGGTCCGGTAGCCGGCCACCGTGGTCACCCGGACGCCGATCGACGCCGCTTTTTCCGCGAACGGGGCGATCGGTGCCGAGCCGACGCCGCCGGAGATGAGCAGGATGTCATCGCCGACCAGCTCCCAGCCGTTGCCGTAGGGTCCGCGTAGGCCGACGGTGTCGCCGGCTTTCAGCCTGAACATGGCTTCCGTGGCCTGGCCTACCTTCTGGACGGTGATGCCGTTGTCGTACGACAGCGTCATCGGCACCTCGTCCACGCCCCGGACCCAGACCATCAGGTATTGCCCGGGGTTGCCGTGCAGCCACCGGCCCGTGTCGAGCCGGAAGGTCTTGATCGTCGGCGTCTCGTCGACGACTTCCGTGATCAGTGTACTGATGGGCCTCATTGTCTCACCCTGTGGGCCAGCCCCACGAGGTCTTTCAGCTGCATATTCTTCCGGTCCAGGTAGTCCGATATCCCCATGGCGACCGCGGCGAAGACGGCGATGTCCTCGTAGACCGCCGAGCCGATCTCCACGGCGCAGGCGCCGGCCATCATCATCTCGACGGCGTCGGCCCAGTTCGATACGCCTCCGACGCCGATAATTGGTATCTCCAGCGTGTCATACAGGTCGTATACGCACCGGACCGCGACAGGCTTGATGGCGGGGCCGGAGAGCCCTCCGTGGACGTTGCCCAGGATGGGGTAGCCCGAGTCGATGTCGATGGCCATAGCCTTCAGCGTGTTTACTGCGACGACGGCGTCGGCGCCGCCTTCCTGCGCGGCCAGGCCGATCTCCCGGATGTCGGTGACGTTGGGCGTCAGCTTCACCCAGACCGGGGTACGGACCGTTTCCTTGACCGCCTTCGTGATGCTCTTGACGAGGACCGGGTCGGTGCCCACCTGCATGCCGTAGCCGGTGGCGTGCGGGCAGCTGACGTTCAGCTCATACGCGTCTGCCCCGGGCAGTCCCCGGGCGACCTGCACGAACTCGTCGGCAGAAGCCCCGAAGATGCTGGCGATCACCGGGACGTTGCCTTCTTTAGCGATCTTCAGCTCCTGAGAGAATTCCTTATACGACGGGTTGGGCAGGCCCATGGCGTTGATGTAGCCGTTTTCGAGGGCTATCATCGAGGGGTTGGGGTGCCCGTACTTCGGCTCGACGCCGATCGACTTGGTCACGACCGCTCCCGCGCCCATGCTGGCGATCCGCTTCAGCGACGCGCCCGTCGTCCCCATGATGCCCGCGGCGAGAATCGCGGGATTGGCAAGCTTCAGCCCGCCTGCTTCGCACTCGACCTTCATTGTATCCTTATTGAAAAGATGCACTACAACAATATAGCTTTCCCTGTGCCACGGCAGTCAGAGCCGGTACGTCGTCCTCTGCGTGACCTTGAAGCCCTCGCGGGCGGCGATGCTGTCGATGATCGCCCGGATGTCGTCCTGCCTGTTGAGCGTCTCCGCCGTAACGCCTTCCTCCATCGACGACAGGACGGCTGAGGACAGCATGCGCATGTCCATGAAGTACAGCTCGTAGGCCATCGCGTCCATGAACCTTTTATCCAGGAACTCCCGCTCCTCGCCGCTGGCGTCCATGATCAGCCGGGCGACGAACGCAAATGCCTCCTGCACATGCCGGGTAGCGCGGGGGACCGGTAACGCCTCGATACTGTAGTTCCTGATGTTGTTCTGGGAGCAGAAGATCTCGAAGTGCCAGTTCAGCACCGACGAGTTCAGGAGCGCGATCAGGTACAGCGGATCGATGTCTCTGTCGGTGACGACGATCTGCTTGACCGAGTTGCCGCAGAGATAGCCCTCTGGCAATATGGCAAACTTCAATCGCCGGGGGGACGCCTTGTTCCTCGTGTTCCGGCCGATGATCCTCGGCGAAGCGATCGCCCGGGCCGCGGCAGGCCGTTTCTCCAGGAACTCGTTCTTCCGGACCCATCGCGGCCGCGGACCATCGGGGCGCAGGTCGACCGCATACTCGTTCAGGTGTATCCCCTTGACGAACAGGTCGCCAGTCGGCATATCAGAAATAAACGCCCTGTCGATGGTCTCGTCCACGTTGCCCACGCTGATCTCCCCGATCGGCGGGTAGAAAGCGTTGCCGCTGAAGGGCGGTATCCGCCGCAGGGCACTGAGCATGGCCCATTCCAGGTCCGGCGACGTGAACAGGGGCACTTCCATTCTCCCGGACGTCATCCGCGAAAGCTCGCCGGCGTCCACCCGTATCGTGCCGTTGCCGTCCAGGTTGTCCATATCCGCACCATGCCTGATTCGCAGGCAGCGTGTGGGAGCGCCTTTCCGGCAGGTCAGGATACATGTGGCCTGGTTTATGCCGTGGAACAGCTTCGATCGCTCGGGTATCTCGACGATCTCTTCCACGTCGCAGCCGGAAAACAACTGTTGCCGCAGCCGGGTCGAGGTCGTCTCATTGAGGAACGATGACGGGAATATCAGGCACATGCTGCCGTCATCCCGCAGCAGCGCGAGGTTGCGCTCGATGAACAGCTTGTAGAGGTTCAGGTTGCCTTCCTGGCACCGGTAGAGGCCGCTCTCCTTCACCGCCCGGGCGAAGCGGTCTTTCATCGGCTTCCGGTCGCCGGGACCGGCTTCCCGGAACATGCTTTTCACCCGCATGTACGGCGGGTTTCCGGCGATGACGTCGAAACCGCCAGCCATGGGGCGCTCGTCTTCGGGCAATAGCACATTGGCCTGCGTCAGGTTCATCTTTATCCGGTCGATGGCCGCATCCCGGGGCCTGTTATATGACATCAGCCTTAACAGGAGCCGGACCCTGGCGGATTCGACGGAGTAGGCTTCTATGTCCATGCCATAGATGTTTTTCGCTAACGTCTCTGTTGCGAGCTCGAATAACTGTCGCGGCCTTTGATCGAGCCTGCCGGACACGGCCAGTTGCAGCCTGCAGATCTCTTCAAGGGCCGCTTCGAGAAAGATGCCGGTCCCGCAGGACGTATCCGCGAACCGCATGTCTCTGAGAAGATCCCGCGCCTTGCGGAGTTCACTTTTATCGCCCCGGGCGATCAGGTCGTCGATCGAGCCGGGCTCCCCGTCCTGGTGGTATGACAGGTGCCAAGAAAGGTAGCTCCCGATCGCCTGCCTGCACATATAGCGGGCTACCGGCAACGGAGTGTAGACAGCACCGGCATCTCTGGCAGCTGTCTGCCTGATGCGGGCGGCCGACACGTTACGGGTCTCGTTCACGGCCCCGGCGACGTCATCGACATCTGCAAGGAACTCCTCGACATGCCGCATCAGCCCTTCGGGGACCTGTCCTGGAATGGGGCCGGAAGCCCCGGCCATCCCCAGCGCGACTGTCGCCATTGCATCGTCCGCGCAGGCCCGGGCCGCGTTCAGGTCCCCGGCGAACCGTTGCCGCGCTAACGCGTCGACCAGCAGATCATACCGTCCCGTCAGGCTGTTTCTTGCGGTCATGCGCGTAATCGCTCCTGAGTGCTATACGCCTGCAATATAAAAAAGCTATTTCAGCTGTGTCCGGTGATCCTGGTCCACTACCTCGAAGCACTGCCGGTCCCGGCTGCGGAACTCCTTGAACACCAGCGCCTCGCAATACGGGCAGTAGTAGTCGATCTCGCCCTGTGTCTGCTCGTCCATCAGCTCGATGGTCGGGAACCGGTCGAACGTCTTGTTATACACCGGGCAATTGACCGTCTCTTCGAGATGCGGGATACGTCCCTGCAGGTCCCTCAGGCTCCTGCCCGTGTTGAAAGGTTTCGCGTGCTGCCCTCGCGGCATTCTCATCGCTCCAGTCGAGAATCTGCAGGTATATTTAAAACTCTTGCACCAACTTTTGCCGGAACAGACGGCCCTGACGTACCTGGGCCCGGGTCAAATCTTGAATCCTTTGATCAGGTACCTGATGAGCAGGGTGACCGGTATGATCTCGAGCCGGCCGAACCACATATTGACGATCAGGATGATCTTGCCGAAGTAATGCATGCCGGGATGAATGATGGCGGCCTGCAGGCCGACATTGCCCTGTGCCGAGCAGATCGAGAAAATGATCGTGCTCAAGTCATAAGAGGACTCGACGACGTGAGACAGCAGCATCACGCTGACCAGGATAGTCACCAGGTACAGGAAGGATACGAGCGCGGCCTCTGATAGCTCTTTCCTGATCACATCCTCCGGAAGGCGCTTGTTGCCCAGCTTCAGGGTCACGATCGCATTGCGTGGCAGGAGCGTCCTCTTCAGCCACAGCTCGAACTCGTTGGTCAGGAACACGACCCGGGCCACTTTGAGGCCGCCCGACGTGGAGCCGGCGCAGCCGCCGATGATCCCGCCGATCGAAAGGATGAGCAGCGCCGTATGGGACCAGTCGGAGGACATGCTTGTCGTCTGCAATCCGGTCGTCGTCAGCCCTGATATGAAATGGAACGCCGAAATTCGCAACGACTCGAAGAGATTGCCGTGTTTCAGGTAATACTCGGCCGTGAGAAGCGTCACTCCGAGCACGATGATGACGAAGTACGCCTTGACTTCGCTGTCCATGTTTAAAAGTTTCTTAGGGTTCTTGACCGACTTGTATATGAATACGATGGGCAGCGCCCCGACGGTCATGATCAGCATACACGCTATCTCGATCGGGACGCTATGATAATGGGCGATACTGTCGGACCATACCGAGAACCCGCCCGTGCCGATGGCCACCATGCTGTGGTTGATCGAGTCCCAGAGGGGCATTCCCACGACCACCAGCAGCGCGATGCCCAGGATTGTAATCACAAGGTATAGTAACCAGATCATGTTGATGGTCGAGCGGATGCTGGGCTTGATCTTTTCTTTGCGGGTCTCGGACTGGTACATGATGTAGGTGCTGGTGCCCGGCCGGATGAGGATGGTCACCATCAGGAGAATGACGCCGATGCCCCCTATCCATTCCGTGATGCTGCGCCAGAGCTGGATGACATGGGCGCTATTTTCCGGGTACACGATCATCGTCAGCCCGGTACATGTCCAGCCCGAGATGGCCTCGAAAAACGCATCGAGAGGGGCCATGCGCTCGACCAGGAGGAAGGGGATCATGCTTACCGCCGGTACGGCGAGATAGGCCAGCGCCGCCACCAGCATGGCATGCCTCAGTTCCAGCTCTTCGGGGACCGGGTACGCCAGCTTCAGCACGATGGCCGCGATGCCGCTGACCAGGAAGCTCATCGCAAAGCCGGGCGCTGCATATCCTTCGCCCAGCAAGAAACAGATCAGGGTCATTGCGGCCATAATGACCGCGATGACTGCGAAAAGCCCCGTGAGGTTGCTGAGAATAATACGAATGTTTCTATACCGGGACGATTTACCCTTTAAGAGTGCCATTGCAGGATAAACGCTTCTGCCCGCCTCGGCTCTTCTCCCGGAGAGCGGTCCCGTGGCATCCCGTGCCCCTTCCCTGTCGATCAAGATGACATCTGTGAAAAGTTTCTCATCTTCATGTTTTACGACCGGTGAAGCTTTATGTTGTTCAGGCGTAACCACAATCTGCTCCATTTTAGAAAATGTGAATGAAGTTATAAGGCTTCCGAGCGGACTTTAACTTCCTGTATATAAGGCTATCGAATAATGAGCGTAGACTGATGAGTTTCAAACTCTGCCTTCAGGGGCTGTCAGGCCAGTTCTATGGGTGGCATGGATATAACAATACGCTTTTAGTTACCTGCGCAATTTTCCTTTAAAATATATAAAAAGGCCCTTTATAACCGTCATCTCAAATTATCCTATCCGGACAGGATGGTCTTATTTCCATACTTTTTCCATCCCAGACGCTTGCGCCCGTAAGGCCCCGATACCACGATGGCGACCGCCCCGGCCAGGACGATGAGGATTAAGTAGGCCGGGACAATGCTACTGACCGGAAGGAACCCTACGCTCAACACGTTGTAGCACCAGTGAAACAGGATCACCATCAGCAGGCTGTTGCCGGTGTTGTTCATGAGCCAGGTGATATAGACGGACCCCGCCATGATGAACGCCCAGCTCATCAGCCAGTAGCCCGGGCCGAACGTTTCCAGCTCGCCTAAGACCAGCCAGAAGGGCAGGTGCCACGCCGTCCAGATCGTGCCCAGCATCAGGCTGGAAACGAACGCGGTCCAGCGCTGCTGCATCCGCGGTAGAGCGAACCCGCGCCAGCCGATCTCTTCTCCCATGACACTGATCGTCAGGATGATCATTATCGCGATCAGGCTGCCGGCGGTCAGATCAACGGCCGGGAACTGCTGTGCGCCGGGGAGCAGGCTGTATATGCCGGCCGAGGCCAGCGCCAGCGCGGGGAAAACCAGGGCTGCCGCGGCGTACCACTTCCAGCGGACTCTCCACTTGCCGATTTGTCCAAGCAGTGCCCTGACCGCAGGCCTGCCGCCGGCGAGGACCGATACCAGGATGGCAGAAGTCGCCGGGCCCAGCGTCCCGAAAAGGCGCAGAAGCATGACAAACCCCTCCTCAATGCGAACCGGAAATATCCCGTAATAGTTCATGGCAAGGGGAATCCAGATTGCCCAGGAGAGTATAAAAGTCAGCGCAAAGAAAACCAATAACTGGTGCGCGCGGAAAAACCTGATCATATGATAATGGACAATACGCCTGCGTTTATTTATAAGTTGGCCTTTATTGTCCGGGCCCTGATACGGCTATTGATACGAGAATGGAAGCGATACAGTTATCGTAGATAATGTTTGATATACGCGTAGCTTTTATGCCTGATAACGCCGGAGGAGAGATGCTTAAGATCAAGACGCCGTCCCGCATCCATATGACGCTGATCGACATGAACGGCTCCCTGGGCCGCGTCGACGGTAGCATTGGAGTCACGCTCGAGGAGCCGAACATCGTCATTACGGCCAAGGAGGCCGATTCGGTCTCCGTTCATGGCGACCCCGAGCTCAACGAGCGAATGAAGAAAGCGTGCGAGATCGTTTGCCCGGGATGCGGCATCGAGATCAACATCGAAAAGTCTTACTGGAACCACATCGGCCTCGGCTCCGGGACACAGGCGGCGCTCGCCGCAGGCGTGGCCGTATCCACCCTGTACGACCGGAAGATGTCCCCGCGGGTCATCGCCGAGAAGGTCGGCAGGGGCGGGACCTCGGGTATCGGCATCGCATCTTTCGAGCGCGGGGGCTTCATTCTTGACGGCGGCCACCGCATGGAAGCGAAAAAGGCGTTTCTCCCCAGCTCCTTTGCCAAAGGCGTGCCGCCGGCGCCCATTCTCTGTCAGCGGGATTTCCCGGCATGGGACATCGTGCTGGCCATTCCCCTCGCAAAGGGTGCGCATGACCTGTATGAAAAGGACGTGTTCGCCAACATCTGCCCGATACCGGAGAAAGAGGTGGAGCAGCTCTGTCGTGTAATCCTGATGCAGATGCTGCCGGCGCTGGCTGAAACGGATATGGACACGTTCGGCCGGGCCGTGAACGCGATCCAGGACATCGGCTTCAAGCGCCACGAGGTCGACCTGCAGCCCACCGCCCGCGGCCTCATCGAAGCCCTGCGCAACGGGGGCGCTGCCGGAGCAGGCCTGAGCTCGTTCGGGCCGGCGGTATACGCGATTACTGACCAGCCCCGGAAAGTCGAAGCGGCGGCTAAAAGTTTCGATAAGAACTGCATCGTGATCACGACCCGTGCCAGGAACAGGGGCGCAGACATACAGCGCGGGTGAGCAAATGACGGCCTGGTTCGGCGAGCGGACGGATGGCCGGTGGGTCGCCGCGGGCGCGACTCCGGAGCAGCTTTCCGCTTTCGCCGCTGCCCGGGACAGTGCCGATACGGATAAGAATGCTGATTTTGGAAGGGCGGCCATCGGAGCCGGCCTCTGCGCATCGGAATCCGGCTACCGGAAGCTGATGCACGAGACGGCCATGGTCTTAGCAACTCGCAGGATCGCCGCTATTCTGTCGACCGAAGACGCGGACATCGTGCAGTCGATCAAAGCGCTCGACACGGTCATCGACGCATATAACGAGATGAGCGAGCGGCTCGTCGAATGGTACGGCATCCATCACCCCGCGGAAAAAATGCGGCCGCAGGAGATCATCGGCCGGCTGGAATCCTCCGGGGCTGCTGACCTCGAAGCCTTAAGGAGCTATGCGTTATCCGCAAGAGGACTGATCGAAGAGCGCAAGCGGCTCGAGACGTACATAACGGGCTGCATGGAAGACGTCGCTCCCAACCTCTCCGACGTCCTCGGCCCGCTGCTGGGCGCCCGGCTCATCGCCCGGGCCGGCGGGCTCGGCCGGCTGGCAAGGCTGCCCGCCGGCGCGCTGCAGGTCATGGGCGCGCGCGAGGCGCTGTTCCGGCACATCCGGGAGGGCACGCCGTCGCCCAAGCACGGCTTCATCTACCGGCACCCGCTGGTGAGCGGATCGCCCAAACGGCTCCGGGGCCGGATCTCCCGCGCGATCGCCGGAAAAGCGGCCATCGCCGCCCGTGTCGATTACTACTCGGGCGAGCGGCGTGCCCTGGGCGACGAGGCCCGGGATCGGGTCCGTGCCATCAAGGGTGGAAAAGGGAGGGCGCCTGATGAGCGTTGAGGTCAGGGGCGTCAGGCCGACGCGTATCGACAACGTCGTGACGCTCGTCACCGCGCAGGACGAATGGCTGGCGACGCAGACCGCCTTCCCGGAGGACGCACTATCGTACGAAGGCAGGCTTTACCGGCCATGGAGCCCCGCGACCAGCAAGCTTTCGTCGATGATCACGAAAGGCATGCAGATCCCGCTGACCGCGCGATCGCGCGTGCTGTACCTGGGCGCGGCCAGCGGAACTACGGTGACGCACGTATCGGACATCGTCGCCGACGGCATCGTCTTCGCCGTCGAGTTCGCCCCCCGGCCGGCGAGGGACCTGTTACGCGCCGTAGCCGCCCGGGAGAACGTCGTCCCGATGATCGCCGACGCCCGGCGGCCGGACCTGTATCCCCCGTTCGTCGATCACGTCGACTTCCTGTACCAGGACGTCGCCCAGCCGGACCAGGCGGAGATCGCCATCGCCAACGCCGACAAATACCTTACTCCCGGCGGCTATGCCGTCATCGCCATCAAGGCCCGCAGCATCAGCGCCGGCGGCGACGTGAAAGACATATTCCGGGGCGAAACCGAACGACTCGCGGAGCGCTTTGAGATACTGGAAAAAGTATCGCTCGAGCCGCTGCACCACGATCACCTGGCCGTACTCTGCCGCTACTGAAGCCGCCAAGGTTCCAAGAAGAGTCGCCAGGACGCCACTGTAGAAACTAAGAGGCGCCAAGAGGCCAAGATTCATTTTTATTTTCAAGTGGCCAAGGGCCTAAGTGTCTCTGGCTAATTGCAATATGCTATAACTTGGATACTTGGCGCCTTGATACTAAAAAAACACTTGGCGTCTTGGCGCCTCTTAGTTTCTACAGTGGCGTCTTGGACCCTTCTCTTGGCCGCTTGGCGGCTTGACGAGTTCATGTCATGTCGAGGGTGATGAGGTCGCTGCGCATGAGCCGGTTGAGGAATTTTAACAGCCGCTTCTCCATGTCCTTCTCGTTGCCCCGGGTGCGCTGGACGATAATCTCCTTAATGTCCTGGACTGTGTTATGGCCGTCGCACAGTTCCCAGACCATGGAGCCCATGGGGTTGAACTTGAAGATGCGCTCCTCGGGTATGTCGATGAAACGCCCGATGAGATTCATGAAAGGCGTCTTCGTAAAAGGCATGTACAGCTTGATGGCATCGTTGCTCGTCCGGTCCCACTCGACTTTCTCGTTGCGCACGGGCCGGGACAGCATGAACTTCTTATAGGGCACCTTCGCGCCGTTGCCCTTAAAAGCGACGAACCCCGCCATATGTCTACAAAAGACGTTGATCGGCTAAATATCTTTCTTTGAATCGGCGTCCGGCCGGGGTACGGCGGCGTCGATCTCGGCGAGGAGCTGGTCTTCCGACTTTCCGTCTACCGGGATTCCCATCTTCCTGGCTATGTCCACGACCCTCTGCGAAGGCGGCTTCACGACGGGCGCCGATATGATCGCGGCCGGCGACAGCTCGCGCTCGAACTCCCGCTGCGCTTTCTTGACCTCGGCGTAGAGCTTCCCCAGCTCCCGCAGGTACTGGGGCAGCTTGTCCGGCCCGAACAGCAACAGGGCGACGATGGCGATGAAGACGATCGTGTCAAAGCCGACCATAGGAATACCAGTTCATCTATTCTGCGTATTGCGGCTATATATATTTTCTAAGCTACAACTGTAGCCTGGATTGCCTCGCGATGAGTGAATCACAGAAAAAAAGAAGTGACAGCCATCAGCTCGTCGATGGCTGTTTGCTTTCCGGGGTCGCCACCGTGATCGGGACCGGCTGCTTTTCCTTCGGCAGGTCCATCAGGTGGCATGCGACGAAGTGCTCGCCGCCAATGTCCCTGAACTCCGGCTCCACCTTATCGCAGATGTCCATCCTGTGCTTGCAGCGCGTATGGAACCGGCAGCCGCCTGGCGGTTTGATCGGTGTGGGCACGTCGCCCTCCAGGATGATCCGGCTCTTGCGCTTGACCTCCGGGTCGGGCACGGCGATGGCGGAAAGCAGTGCCTGAGTGTACGGGTGCCGAGGGTTGTCGAATAACTCCTCGGTCTTCGACAGCTCCACGATCTTGCCCAGGTACATGACGGCCACCCTGTCACTCAAATACCTGACCACGATCAGGTTATGTGAGATGAACAGATACGTGAGGCCGTACTCCTTCTGCAGGTCCTCGAGCATGTTGAGGATCTGCGACTGGACCGATACGTCCAGCGCCGAGGTCGGCTCGTCGAGCACGATGAACTTCGGGCGCAGCGCCAGGGCCCTGGCGATGCAGATGCGCTGCCGCTGGCCGCCGCTGAACTCGTGGGGGTAACGGTAGTAATGGTTCTCCGACATGCCCACGGCCCGGAGCAGCTCGACCGCCCGGGTCTCCCTGTTCGGGTCTCTCTTCATCCCGTTGACGATGAGAGGCTCGGCGATGATATCCTTGACCAGCATGCGCGGGTTCAGGGACGAGTTAGGGTCCTGGAACACGATCTGCATGTTCTGCCGGAGCTTCCTTATCTGCTCCTTGTTGTACTTGAGAATGTCCTCGCCTTTATAGAGCACCTGGCCGTCGGTTGACTCGATCAGCCGCAGTATGGCGCGCCCAACCGTTGTCTTGCCGCAGCCGCTCTCGCCGACGAGGCCGAGTGTCTCGCCTTCCTTGATGGTAAAGCTGACGCCGTCCACGGCTTTGACATACTCGACGGTCTTGGCGAAGATGCCGCCCTTGATCGGGTAGTACTTCTTAAGGTTCTTGACCTCGATGAGGTTCCCGGTCATTTTTTATCGCCTCCCTCGTAGAGGAAGCAGGACACATAATGTCCTTCTCCCACCTTATACCAGCCCGGCTTTTCTTTACTGCACCGATCCATCGCCTTGTTGCAGCGCGGGTGGAACCGGCATCCGGGCGGCGGATAGATCAGGTTAGGCACGTTGCCCGGAATGGTCGCAAGCCGGTTACAGTGCTTGGTGTCCAGGGTCGGGATGGCGCAGATGAGACCGACCGTGTACGGGTGCGAAGGCTTCTTATAGATTGACCCGACGTCCGCCAGCTCCACGATGTTTCCCGCGTACATGACGCCCACGCGATCGCACATCTCCGCGATGATGCCCAGGTCGTGGGTGATCAGCAGGATGGAGGCGCCGGTCGTGGTCTTGAGTCCTTTCATCAGGTCGAGGATCTGCGCCTCGATCGTGACGTCCAGCGCCGTCGTCGGCTCGTCCGCGATGAGCAGCTTGGGTTTACAGGACAGCGCCATGGCGATCATGGACCGCTGGAGCATGCCGCCCGACAGCTCGTGCGGGTAGCTCTTCGCGACCCTTTCCGGCGCCGGGATGCCGGTGAACTTCAGCATCTCGATCGCGTCCTGCCACGCCTCTTTCTTTTTCTTCTTCTGGTGCAGCATGATGACTTCGGCGATCTGGTCTCCGATCGTGTACACCGGGTTGAAGGCGTTCATGGGCTCCTGGAAGATCATCGAGATATTGTTGCCCCTGATCTTTTGCATGTCTCTCAGGGGGAGCTTCAGTAGGTCCTTACCGTCGAACGTGATGCTGCCCTCGTCGATTTTACCGGGAGGCCACTGGATGAGCCGGATGATGGACAGCGCGGTGACAGATTTGCCGCAGCCCGTCTCTCCCACGAGCCCGATGGTCTCGCCCTTGTAGATGTCCAGGTCGATGCCGTCCAGCGCCTTTACCACGCCCGTGTATGTGTAGAAGTTCGTCTTCAGGCCCTTGATGCTTAAGAGAACGTCTGCCATGTCATCGCCTCATCTTGGGATCGAGAATGTCCCTGAGCCCGTCGCCGAACAGGTTGAAGCCCAGGCACACGATCAGTATGGCCAGCCCGGGGAACGTCGATATCCACGGGGCGTTCAGCAGCTGCGACTGCCCGTCGGTGATCATCCGGCCCCACTCGGCCTCGCCAGGGCCGGCGCCCATGCCGATGAAGCTCAGCGCTGCCGCAGTGATCATGATGCTGCCCAGGTCCATCGTCGACTGCACGATAATCGGGGAGAACGAGTTGGGCAGGATATGCCGGGTCATGATGCGCCAGTCACTGGCGCCCACGGATCTGGCCGCCTCGATGTAGTTGCGCTCCTTGATCGAGAGCACCTGTCCTCTGATCAGCCTGGCATAAGATGGCCAGCTGACGATAGCCATGGCGATCATGACGTTCATGAGGCCGCTGCCCAGCGCGGCCACGATCACCATGCACAGCACCAGGTACGGGAACGCCAGGAAAATATCCGTCACCCTCATCAGGGCCTCATCGACCCAGCCGCCATAGTAGGCAGCGATGACCCCGACCAGTGTGCCGAGGGTCACGCAGACGAACACCACGAAAAAGCCGATCAGGAGCGAGGTACGGCTACCCCAGATGATCATACTGAAGATGTCCCCGCCATAGATCTCGTTGCCCAGTAAGTGTGCATCGCTGGGCGCGGCGTTCTGCAGCGCGAAGTCCCGCCAGTTCAGCGGGTACGGGGCAAGCATCGGGGCAAAGATGGCCACCAGGATGAACCCGATGACGATGATCAGCCCGATGACTGCCAGCGGGCTCTTGAAGAACAGCCGGACCGAGTGCCGCCATTCTTTAATCCGGGAGTCGTTTTTCTCCATCCATCGGTTAATGAACGATTGCTTCTTCGCGATTGTCTCCATACTACCTTCACCCACCGCCATCGTATCACCCGTACTTGACCCTCGGGTCAAGGTAAACGTATAGAATATCCACCAGCAGGTTCGATAGCACGTAGAACAGGACGATCAACAGCGCGAAGCCCATGATCGACGCGAAGTCGGTCGAGCCGATGGCCTTCACTGAGAACCGGCCGATGCCGGGCCACGCGAAGATCGTCTCCGTCATGACGGCGCCGCTCAGCAGGCCGCCGAACGCGATGCCGGCAACGGTCGTCGTCGGGGTCAGCGCATTCCTCAACGCGTGCTTCAGGATGACTTTGCGCTCCGACAGGCCCTTGGCCCTCGCCGTTCTTATGAAGTCCTGCGTCAGGGTCTCGAGCATGCTGGACCGCATCATCCTGGTCAGGATGGCCAGCGTGATCAGGCCCAGGCAGAATGACGGCAGTATCGCGTGCCGCAGCGCCACGAAGAAGGTATCGAACTGTCCCGCGAGCAGGGCGTCGAAGGTATACATGCCCGTGACCTTCGGCGGTGCAAGAACTGTATAGGGTAGCCTCCCGTCCAGGGGGAAGATATCAAATTTGAACGAGAACCAGTACTTCAGGATCAGGCCCAGCCAGAAGATGGGCATGGAAACACCGACCAGCGCCAGTACTCTCACGATGTGGTCGGGGACCTTGTCTTTGAAGACCGCCGATAGAATGCCCAGCGGTATACCGATGATAATGGCAAAGCCCATACCCAGTATGGCCAGTTCGAGTGTCGCCGGGAAGTAGTCCTTCAGCGCCTCGATGACCGGTCGTCCGCCCTCGTTTCGTCCGGTTCGTCCCAGATCGAAATGCGCCAGGTCATTCAAGTAATAGAAATATTGTATAGGTAAAGGATCATCGAGATGATGAGCTGCCCTGATCGCCTTGACTGCTTCTTCCTGCCCGATTGTCTTCTCGCCCAGCCATGCGGCAGCAGGGTCTCCGATCATGTGCGACAGGAAGAATGTGATGAAACTGATCCCGATCAGAACAGGGATTAGTAGTAATATTCGTCTGATAATATAGTCGCGGAGCTTCATTGACATCCCCTTTGAGTTTTTATGGCTTAGTAAAAAGCAAGAGGCCGTACATTTACTCGTACGGCCTCTTTATATATTTTCGCTTACTCTGTATGCTCACTTATACAGGTCGTACCACATGAACCCGCTCTGCATCACGTTCCACTGGTAGCCCTTGATGTTCTTGCTGACGGCGTATCCGGCAGCGGGCTGCAGGTAGACGATGTACGGGTAGTCGGCCAGGTATCCCATCTGGATCTGGTCGCTGATCTGCTTCCTCTCCGCGTCAGACTTGGCGGTAAAGTACTGGTTGTAGTACAGGTCGTCGATCGTCGCGTTCTTGTACTTCACCTGCTTGGCGAAGTAGACGTCAGAGATCAGGACGGGGCCGATGAAGTTGTCCGTCGTCGGGAAGTCGGCCTGCCAGCCGAGGAAGAACATGTCCAGCTCTCCCTTCTTCTGCTTGTCCAGCAGGGTGGCCCAGGTCAGCTCCTGGATATCCAGGGTGATGCCCAGGTCATACTTTTCGACCGTGTCCTTCAGCATCAGGCAGCCGGTCTGGCGGCCGGTGTTGCCCTGGTTGAAGGAGATGACGATCGTCTGGGGGTTGGACTTGTTGAAGCCGGCTTCCTGCAGGAGCTGCTTCGCGTGTTCGGGGTTATACGTTAATACCGGGATGTTCTCGTTGAACCCGGCCAGGCCCCTGGGCACGACGCCGTGCATGAAGGCGCCGTAGCCGTAACCGACCTGTGTACGATAGGTCTCGTAGTCGAAGGACTCAACGAACGCCTGCCTGACCTTGACGTTATCGAAGGGGGCATTGCCCTGATACATGCCGATGAAGCTGATGATCAGCGTGTCGTTGTAGATCTTGAAGTCCGCTCCGGTCGAGTTGCGGAAGACCGGCAGGTTCCTCAGGTTCTCCTGGCTGATGTCGCACTCGCCCTTGTCGAACGCAAGTACCCTCGAGTTAACGTCGGGGACGGTCCTGACGACCACACGCTCGGCCTTGGCCGGGGTCTTCCAGTAGTTCTCGTTCCTCACGAACTGGATGTTGTCCTCATGCGCCCAGGAGACGAACTTGAACGGGCCGGTGCCCGACATGTGCTCCTTCAGGTAGGTGTCGGTCCAGTTGTTGTACTTGTACGGCATGTTGGACTGCTCGAATACCTGGCTGACGATGGCCGTCGCCGGGAACGCGCAGACGTGGTACCAGTCAGGGTACGACCGGCTCAGCGTGAACTGGACCGTCAAATCGTCGATGACCTTGACCGCCTCGTTGGCGAGGTAGGCCTGGGCGTCCGCTTCGGTATTGTTCGAGTTCATCCAGTCGTCGCCGCCCTTCAGGAGGCCGCTAATGCCAGCGCCCACCCACGGGCCGTCCGGGTAGTTCATCAGCACGCCGCGGTCGAAGGTGTACTTGACCGAGGACGCGTTGAACGCGGAGCCGTCGTGGAACGTCACGTTCGGGCGGAGCTTGAATGTCCACACGGTGAAGTCGGCGTTGTGTTCCCAGCTGGTAGCCAGTAAGCCGATGGGCTTGCTGACGTCCGGGCCCTCGTACCAGACGAGCGTCTCGTAGACGTTCTGCGTGTTGCTGTAGCACGCAGTATCATACTCCAGGCCCGGGTCCAGGGACGGCGGGTCGGAAATTGTCATCTCCACAAGTGTAAATGATTTAGTCGGAGCGGGCGTCGGCGACGTACAGCCTGCGATCAGGACAAAGGCCATGACCAGGACTGCCACGACAAAAATCGCGCTCGCAAATCTCTTATCCATAAATTTCACCTCTCCATAATGACAATGCCAGCATGTCAAAAGAAACAGCTGGCAACTATCTACCAATATCTCTCTTATTATTACTTATTACTATCGGTTTTATCGCTTAATTTTATATATATAAGCGAATAATAAATATAAAAATCGAATTATGGGAAATTTGATGATAAAACCGTGATGGCAAGCCCTGTCATAAAAAGCAAAAGCTTTAAAGGTTAATCAGTCTTCTATAATCCGGAGAGTCCAATGTATCATCTCGAGTGCATCAGGTGCGGTGCGAAGTACGGGCCGGGTGAAGTCATCTATACCTGCGGAAAGTGCGGGGGCCTGCTGGACGTTGTTTACGATTATTCGAAGATCAAGCTCACCCGGGACGACCTCAAAGGTCCGATGTCCGTGTGGAAGTACGGGGCGCTGCTGCCGGTCAGCCGCGAGCCCGTGACGCTGAAGGAAGGCAACACGCCGATTTACAACATCCGGGCGATCGGGAAGGACATCGGCATGAAGGACGCCCATGTCAAGCACGAGGGCATGAACCCCAGCGGCTCCTTCAAGGACAGGGGGATGACGGTCGGCGTCACGAAGGCGCTGGAGCTGGGCATGAAGAGCGTGGCCTGCGCCTCGACGGGTAACACCTCGGCGTCGCTGGCCGTCTACGGCGCGCGGGCCGGCATCCCGGTCATCGTGCTGCTGCCCGCCGGAAAGGTGGCGCTGGGCAAGGTCGCCCAGGCGCTCATGCACGGCTCGAAGGTCCTGAGCATCCGGGGCAACTTCGACGACGCGCTCCGCCTCGTCCGCGAGATGTGCATCGAGAACGGCATCTACCTGCTCAACTCGATCAACCCGTACCGGCTGGAAGGCCAGAAGACCATCGGCTTCGAGATCGTGGACTACTTCGGCTGGGAGGTGCCCGACCGGATCATCCTGCCCGTGGGCAACGCGGGCAACATCACGGCCATCTTCAAGGGCCTCAACGAGCTGAAGAGGCTCGGCATCATCGACCGCATCCCGAAGATGACGGCCATCCAGGCAGAGGGCAGCGCGCCCATCGTGAAGGCTATCAGAAGCGGCGCGAAAGACATCGTCCCCGAGACGCACCCGGAGACTGTCGCCACGGCGATCCGCATCGGCGACCCGGTGAACGCGGTCAAGGCGCTCAACGCCATCCGCAGCTCGGGCGGCGCCGCGGAGACGGTAACGGATGCAGAAATCCTGAACGCGCAGAAGCTGCTCGCAGTGAAGGAGGGCATCGGCGTCGAGCCCGCCTCGGCGGCTTCCGTCGCCGGCCTGATTAAGCTGCGCAACACGGGCGTCATCGATAAAGACGAGCGTGTCGTATGCGTGACGACGGGGCACCTGCTGAAAGATCCGGAGACGGTCATCAAAATGTGCGACAAGCCCGTCGAGATCGACGCGACGAAGGAAGCGATCTGCAAAGCAATGGGATGGTAGCTGGTTTTCGCGGGGCTCCCGGGGTAGCGGCACCGGGGGTGCCACCTTCCCTACTTTTCCTTAAAAAGGCCCCCCGGGTCACGACACCTGCACCCTCTAACTCTCTACAACGTTGTAGTTTGGACTCATCCTGCCATCTGTGCCAATTATTCGAGCAGGAGGAGTGAGATAAGCGAAACGCGATCTTCTTTCTTGAGCACGTCGATGCCTCTCGCTTCCCAGCCTGCGCGTTCCAGCAGCCTGCCCACGTTAATGCCGCAGGACTCCAGCGACGGCCGGGCCATCAGCGGCTTTTTACATGCCCCTGTCCCGTCTTCTGCCGCGCATACCTCGCAGCCGGGGCAGTGGTTGATGCCGAAGACGAAGGCTTTTGGATAGCGGTTCAGGAAGGCGAATCGCTCCAGCCGCAGAAACGCGTCGACGGCTATGTCCATACCGCTGACACCGACCTGTATCTCGGCCTCGCCGGGCCTGGCCGGCGCGTCGTACTTGAGCATAAACGCGGTACTGTAGCTCTCCAGCATGGCGCGCATGGCCGGCGGCTCCGGGCTATACGGCGGGCAGGTCAGGCGTCGCCCGTAGTTCGGGCAGCCGTACTGGCATTTCAGTCGTATCCAGTCCTCCACGCTGATATCCAGCGCGGATATGCGGCGGATCTCCAGGCCCAGCTCCTGTGCCAGGCTTTTCAGGTGCTGCTCGAAGTCGTCGAAAGGCATAAGCATGAAAAATCTGTCGCGCGGCTATTTTTACGTTGTTCCCCGCAATGGTGAGCATCCGGCCGGATGCTGTACAAAAACGCGTTTATATGACAAGAAAGGGCCGAGATGGCTCTCCGGGCAGACATATAGGTCGGGGCTTTAATCGTCCGGTCCGATAGCCTATTCAAGACATATACAAAAGCTTTATATGTGTGTAGTTATACTATATACCTATGATAAATAGGTATGACCTGTTAAGGAGGTAAATGAATGGAACAAAATGAAAACTACATCGACATGATCATTAACTCGCTGAAGTACGCAATATCGGATGGCGGGGCCCTTCTCTGGGGCGGTGTCGCGGCGCTGGGCAGCATGCTGCTCATCGGCCTGCCGTTCCTGTTCGGCTACATCACGCAATGCGGCCGATCGGTCCTGCAGGGTAGTGACAAGCTGCCTGCGTGGGACAACCTGGGCGGGAAGTTCACGGACGGCATCATGATCCTGATCGTCGGGCTGGTCTTCGCGCTGATCAGCGGCCTGCTGTACGTGCTCGTGATGCCGTTCATCGTCGTCGGCGCCATTATCGAGAGCGAGCTGCTGCTGTTCGCCGGCATCCTGATGCTGCTGCCCGCCATCGCCATCAGCGCCATCGTCAGCCTGCTGATGCCGGCGGCGTGGGTCGAATACGCGGTGACCGGCGACCTGATCCGGGCGATTAACCCGATCTGCGCGCTCCGCCTGGCGGCCAGGAACCCGATCGCGTACATCGGGGCCGTGATCGCGACCATGATCGTTAACGCCCTCCTGTCCATCCCGGCCGCGCTGGTCGTTACGGTTCCATGGACGACGTTCATCGGGTACGCCTCGGCCGCGTATGTCTACGCCTGGTTCTACCGGCAGACGAACCTGGCCGTCCCGGTCACCGGCATGAGCGGCCCGGCTGTCGCGGCTGTATAACATCAAATACCGTAATAGACATAGACACAAAGTAGCCGAACGCTCTTTGTGTCATTTTTTTACTTATAATAAATTTGGCTCCTGTGCTTTTTTCGGATCGGTCGATTCAATGAATAGGGGCTTCGTTTCCGGGGCCTGTCGCACTGATTCTCGCGATTCGTCGCGGGTATACCGTCCGTCGCATAGCCTATACAAGGCTACGACGAATGCTTCGCCAGGGCTCAGCGCAGCGCTACAAACTCGCGACGATCGCGACGAAACGCGACGATCGCGACGTTTCTCAAAGAACGATTAAACAATGTTATCCTTTAACAGTCGTCGCGCCCGTCGCGTTTCGTCGCCGGACATCAGCAGATGTCCGCGTCGTCGCGGGAATGCAGTCCCACGCTAAGCCTCCGCAAGAGTAATTCCCGAGGGCTGGACCGGAGTCCATGAAATGCATCAGTGTAACGATCTGTCAACGTTTAAAATTAGCCGCGTTCGCTGCGTTCGCTGCAGCCTTAACCGCATCCAGCGTTACGCTACATCTGGTAATGAACTGTTTGCTACCCGTCTCTCTAACCGTTTTTATTCTGGCTTTGAACCCATGCAGGTAGATCGTGAGATAACGTTTATCCGCATGGAGCGCAATGATCAGCCAGAACTACGGGTGTTTGATGATGATTAAAGCCGTGAAATGCCTGGCGCTGACAGCGCTTATCCTGGTCATCGTCGCTACTTCGATCAACTGTGTACAGCAGGGGACGGTAACTCCGGCCGCCCCGTCGCCGTCGCCGTCGCCGTCGCCGGAGCCGCTTCCCGCGGGCAACTTTACCGCGGACGAGCAAATCAACATTTACAATATCGCGACCTCGAATCCCTATGTGAAGGAGCGCATCCTGCAGACTGCCTGGCGGAGCCAGCATGAGGAAGGCGGCCGGCTGGCGGTGAACACCAGCTACACCACGGGCGGCGTCGTCTACATGCGCTTCCACGAGATCGCCCCCGGCGTCGACCGCATGAGGGTGCTCCCGGCCGCGATCATCGTCCCCGGCAACCCGGAGACGGCCGGCATCAACGTGATCGCGTTCGTCAACGCCAGCGAGAGCCGGGTCGAGTACGTCGGCTTCGTGCCCCGCAGCGGCATGCCGGTAAACAACGCGACCTACACGTCGACCGAATACGGGCTGGACGAGCGCGACCCGGTGTGGGGCCTGCACCAGTACAACAACGTGACCATCGTCGACACCGGTTTCGTCCGGGGCATGAGCCTGACCGGGGCCCAGATCGACCAGGCGAACGTGCTGGCCATGACCAACGAGACCGTCCGCGGCTACCCCGGCACCCATAACGCCGTGATGCGGAACGTCACCGTCCACGCCTACGAGACCGGCCACCCGTACCGCTACGTGCTGGCGTACCCGATGGTGACTATCGACGTGATGGACGGCGACACCCGTTACGATACCGTCTTCGTGCTGGCCGACCTGAAAAACAATAAGGTTGCAGGCGTCGAACACGGCCGCTCGTATCTCTGGTAAAAGACGATGAAAAACGGGCCGGGCAACCGACGCATGCCCTGCCGCCGGCCGTGCGTGCGCGCGCGAGCGCCCGCCGGACGGAACATACCTTATTTTTGATAAGTGATGCGGTATATGACGCCGGCTTTGTCGTCGGATAGCAGCATGGACCCGTCGGGCATCTGGAGCAGATCGACCGGACGGCCCCAGGCGGTGTCGCCCTGCAGCCAGCCCTCGGCGAAGACTTCCCGGCCGGTGACCGTCCTGTTGTCGTCCAGCGTCAGGAGCTCGATCCGGTAGCCGATCGGCGTGTCCCGGTTCCAGGACCCGTGCTCGGGCACGAAGATGTTGTTCTGGTATTTTTCGGGGAACATGGTGCCGGTGTAGAACTTCATGCCCAGCGGCGACGAGTGCGCGTCCAGCTCGGCCTCTGGCAACATATAGTTATCCGGGGAGTGGCCTTTGCCGTATTCCGGGTCGATGATCGAGCGGCCGTGGACGTACGGGTACCCGAAGTGCAGGCCGTGCCGCGGGGCTTTATTGATCTCGTCCGGGGGCGCGTCGTTGCCCAGGTAGTCCCGGCCCATCTCGGCGAACCAGAGCACGCCGGTGAGCGGGTCCCAGTCGAAGCCCACGGTGTTCCGGATCCCGCGGGCGAAGACCTCATAGCCTGTGCCATCGGGCTTCATGCGGGTGATCGTGGCATACGGGTCGTCCGGGTCGCATATGTTGCATGGCGCCCCGACCGGTACGTACAACAGGCCGTCAGGGCCGAACGCGATGTACTTCCAGCCGTGCCATTCGTCTTTCGGGTACCGGTCGTATACGACGACCGGCGCGGGCGGGTCGTTCAGCCGGGCTTCGATGTCGTCGTACCGCAGTATGCGGCTGATCTCGGCCACGTACAGCGAGCCGTTCCGGAACGCGACGCCGCTGGGCATGCGCAGGTTTCGGGCGATGGTGACGACCTCGTCAGCCTTTCCGTTCCCGTCATTGTCCCGCACGGCATAGACGCTGCCCGCGTCCCGGGAACCGACGAATAGCGTGCCGTTCGGGCCGGGCGCCATGGCCCGGGCGTTCGGGACGTTTTCGGCAAAGATCGTGATCGAAAACCCTTCCGGGAGCCTGATCTTTTCCAGCGGTAGCGAGGAATCCTCGCCCAGTATGAGGGTGTTGCGGACAGAATCCGGGGCCATCGCCGGCTGCATCAATACAACGATGATCGCTATCAATAAAAGGGGTATAGAAATGATCAGGAACTTGATCTCGCTGCTCAGCGTCATGACCTGCACCGCTAAATCCAGAATACGGTTGAAGATGTGCCGATAAATGGCTTTGGACACGAAAAAGCAATATATTCTAATATTTTTGGTAAATTTATCATATATTACCAGCAGCAATAAAACAATAAATAATAAATAGGCCATGACATATATTGGCATGGAGCTATCATGCGATCGTCTGTGCCATGGCCGGTTGTAGCTGTCTTTGCCGTCATCGTTCTGGCCGTGGCTGTTTCCGGGTGCGACGACGACAGCTGGCTGGATTTCTTCGGGTCGTCGGGTAATGATACCAACATTACGACGACGCTGGTCGTCGTAGTCCGGGTAACGGATTTCGACGGCAACCCTGTGCCCAACGCAACGGTCTTCTTTGGCACGGGCAAGGTGACGTCCTCCGAAGACGTGCCGAAGAACATTGCCCGGGGCACGGCGGTTACCGGGCCGGACGGTAAAGCGGTCCACGTCGCCACCTACAAGATCGATCACGGCGACGGCATCTGGTACGGGGCGGCGACCTACTCGTCGTACGCCCATTTCCGGAACAGCATGTACTCGACGAACAATACCGTCTTCTACGATGCCGCCCAAGGCTTAAGCAAGGGCGGCAAACGCGCGACCGTCGGCGACGAGTTTACCCTCTACCGGATGACGGAACGGCAGTTCATCGACGCCGTCGGGGATGCGGCCAGCGAGATCGCCTTCGACATACTCATGGCCGTGATCACCGGAGAAAATCTGGACAAGAATTCCGGCAGCCATGACGGGGCCAGCCCGACGCCGGTGCCCACCGTCCTGCCGACGCCGACGCCTGTCCCTAATACCGGCCTGAGCAGTAAGATCAAGAACTACGGCGTGTCCAGCCAGACCGTGGCCATCGGCGACGACGTATCGGCATATGTAGACCTTGAGAACAACGGCGGTGTCCCGATTAAAACCGTCTGCATGGTCGGCACCCTGGTCAAGTACAACGAGAAAACCGGGAAATACGAGCCCTTTTCGGTTCTCGGCATGGACTTTTCCTCCATTAGCCAGGACTTCCCTAACGACGAGTTCCCGGTCGTCGATATACAGCCGGGAGGCACCTTAAGGATCCCCTATAAAAAGAACCTGCCGGACTATGGTCCTCTGACCTCATCGCAATTGCCCGGAAAGTACAAGCTTTTCGTCAAGATGACGGTGGTCGACGCCGAAGGCAATAATAAGGACATCGGTATCGCATCCACGGACTTTTCAGTCGTCGAGAAAACGAATGAGTAATCTGATAATAGTCGTCCTGAAAGGCCCCTGGCGGTGGCCGGGCGGTGGCCGGGCGGTGGCCGGGCGGTCTCGCGCGCGCATGAGTGACCGGCCAGAAGGGGACTCTCGTTGAACGACCTGGCTGCCACGTCCCGCCTGCTACGTTCCTGCAGGAAAACACCTCTGTCGTAGCGGTCGTGGCGCGTATGTCGAGTCAGATGCGGACAGGCGTTTAAAAGTAATACAAATACTACAATCATCTATTATGAATAAAAGTGAGATGGGGGTTATAAAACCCCGTGAAAGTCACCCTTATTTTAAGCAGGGTGATTACCCATTGATATGGGTAATGAGTACCCATTGATATGGGTAATGGAGGTGATAGTATCCTTGAGACAAGGATACCGGACGTATCCTTCGAAGGATACGTTATTGCTACTTTTTGCTTAGTCCTTGAGGACGATCTCGATGTTGATGTCCTTCGGCACCTGGATGCGCATGAGCTGGCGCAGCGCGCGCTCGTCGGCATCGATGTCGATCAGCCGCTTGTGGACCCGCATCTCCCAGTGTTCCCAGGTTGCAGTGCCTTCGCCGCTCGGGCTCTTCCGCGTCGGGACGATCAGGCGTCTGGTCGGCAGCGGTACGGGGCCGGAAATGCTGACACCGGTCTTCTCTGCGATCTTCTTGACCTGCCCGCATACGTCGTCTAACTTGGTCGGGCTGGTGCCGGAGAGTCGAATCCTCGCTTTCTGGTTTGCCATAGTGTGTCTCCTGTGTAAAGATAAGAGGGAAGGCAACGATAGTCGCCGGGGGACAACAAGGTTGTCCCTCAGCAATATAGTTTGCCTTCCTCTGTATCCGCCTTCTTATCTCGCCTTGATGTCTATTACCACGCCGGCGGCGACGGTCTGGCCCATGTCACGGATGGCAAACCTGCCGAGCTGCGGGATTTCCTTGACCTTCTCGATGGCCATCGGCCTGGTCGGCCTGATCATGACGATGGCTGCGTCGCCCGTCTTGATGAACGCCGGGTTCTGCTCCTTCACGCCGCCCGTCTTGGGGTCGAGGGTGGCCATGATCTCGGTGATGGTGCAGGCGACCTGGGCCGTGTGGCAGTGGAACACCGGGGTGTAGCCTGCCGTGATGGCGGACGGGTGCTGCAGGACGACGATCTGCGCCTTGAACTCATCGGCGACGGTGGGCTGCTTGTCGCCGACCGGGCCGCAGACGTCTCCGCGGCGGACCGCGTTCTTCTCGACGCCTCTCACGTTGAAGCCGATGTTGTCGCCGGGCAGTGCCTGGGGAATCTCTTCATGGTGCATCTCGATGGACTTGACCTCACCGGAGGCCCCGACGCCGTCGATGCCCGGGCGGAAGATGACCTTGTCGCCCTTCTTCATGATGCCGGTCTCGACACGGCCGACGGGCACGACGCCGATACCGGAGATGGTGTACACGTCCTGGATCGGGGTCCTCATCGGCAGCTGGGTGGGCTTCTCGGGCTCCTTGAGGTTGTTGAGCGCCTCGAGGATGGTGACGCCGGTGTACCACTTGGTGTTCTCCGAGTGCTTGGAGATGTTGTCGCCCGCGTACGCCGAGGTCGGGATGAAGGGGATCGCGTCCGGCTTGAACCCGATCATCTTCAGGATCTTGCTGACGTCCTCCTTGACCTGGTTGTACCTGGCCTGGTCGTACTTGATGGCGTCCATCTTGTTGACCGCGATGATTAACTGGTTGATGCCGAGTGTCTTGGAAAGGAAGATGTGCTCCTTGGTCTGCTGCATGACACCGTCCGGTGCCGCGACGACGAGGATAGCCGCATCAGCCTGTGACGCGCCGGTGATCATGTTCTTGACGAAGTCCCGGTGGCCCGGGCAGTCCACGACGGTGAAGTAGAACTTGTCCGTGTCGAACCTGCGGTGGGCGATGTCGATGGTGATGCCTCTCTCACGCTCTTCCTTCAGCGAGTCCATGACCCAGGCGAACTCGAAGGTCGCCTTGCCCTTGGTCTCAGCCTCCTTCCTGTACTGCTCAATGATGTGCGCCGGTACGGCGCCGGTCTCGAACAGCAGCCTCCCGACAAGGGTCGACTTGCCGTGGTCAATGTGTCCGATGACTGCTAAGTTCATGTGTGGCTTGGTTGCTGCCATACTTTATCCTCCAATGTTGAATGTAAATGTACTTGCAGACGTAAAGGCATTTGTTATTTTTATACCTTTCGTCTGCTCGTCTCCTTTTTTCACTCCAGGAAGTCCGACGGCCTCGGTAATTCGGCCTTCAGCCCCTTCCTCTTGCGGATTTCGATCACGATCTGGTTCTGCAGGTTCATGGGGAGCGGGAAGAACCCGAGGAACTCGGTGTTCCACATGGCTCTGCCTTCCGTCGCGCCGCGGATGTCGCTGGCGAAACCGAACAGCTCGGCCACTGGCGCGCTTCCCTCGATGACCGAGAGGTCGCCTTCCTGCTTCATGTCGATGATCGTGCCGCGCCTGCCCTGGATTTCCCGGACGGCCGCGCCCATGTGGGCCTGCGGGACGCTGATGAAGACCTTCTGCACCGGCTCGAGCAGCGTGGGCTGTGCCATTAAGACTCCGCCCTGCACTGCGCTCCGGAACGCGGGGATCACCTGGGCGGGGCCGCGGTGCACCGCGTCTTCGTGCAGCTTGACGTCGACCAGCTTGATCAGGATGCCCTGGGCCGGCTCTCTGGCGAGCGGCCCGTTCTTGAGTGCCTCTTCCATGCCTTCGATGATCAGTTCCATGGTCTCCTTCAGGTACTGGATACCCTTGGTCATGTCGACCAGCATGTTCGTGCCGTAGACGTGGGTGACGCCCTTGGCGGCTTCCTTGTCCATGCCCAGGCTGATCAGCAGGTTACGGCGGTCGATCTCCTGCATGTTCATGGAGAAGTCACCGTTCTTGATCGCGTCGAAGATCGGCTGTGGCATGGGCTCTATGACGATGTAGAACCGGTTGTGCTTGTTCGGGGACTTGCCCTCGACCGGCCCGGCGGTGGTGCCGATGGTCTCACGGTACACCACGATGGGCGGCGACGTGATGACCTCGATGCCGCGGTCGCGCGTGATCCGGGACTTGGTGACCACCTCTAAGTGCAGCTCGCCCATGCCCGAGATCAGGTGCTCGCCGGTCTCCTCGTTGATGTCGACCTTGACCGTGGGGTCTTCCTTGGCCACCTGTCTGAGGGCCTCGACCAGCTTCGGCAGGTCCTTCATGTTCTTGGCTTCGACTGCCACCGTCATGACCGGCTCCGACACGTGCTTGATCGCCTCGAACGGGGTCAGGTCGCGGACCGTGGAGCCCGTGCTGCCGACGATCGCGTTCCTGAGGCCGGTGAGCGCGGCGATGTTGCCCGCCGTGATCTTCTCGACCTCCATCCTCTCGGCGCCCATCGATATAGCGACAGACTGGACGCGGTCCTGGGCCGCGGTGCCCGAGATGTACAGCTCCTGGCCGCGGGTAATCGTTCCCGAGAACAGCCGGCCGACGGCTACTTCGCCCGCGTGGGGGTCCGTCAGGATCTTGGTGACCATGAAGACGATCTCGCCGTTGGGGTTGCAGGAAATGAGGTCTTTGCCGACCTTGGATTCCTTGTCGCCCCTCCAGATGACCGGGATACGGAACGGCTGGGCCTGCAGCGGGGTGGGCAGGTGGTGGACGACCGCGTCGAGCAGCACCGCGTGCAGCGGGGACTTCTCACTCAGCGACTTCATGTCGTTGGCCTTGCAGTAGTCGTAGACCTCGTTGAAGCTGATGCCGGTGTTCTTCATCGACGGCACCGAGACGGCCCACTTGTAGAGCGCGGACCCGAAGCAGACGTTGCCCTTGGCGGCGTCCAGCTTCCAGCCCTGGGTCTCGTAGTGGTGCGGGGACATGTTCCGGACCAGCTTGTTCACGTGGTCGATGACCTTGCCCAGCCGTACGGGCATCTCTTTCTTGTCGATCTTGAGCTCGTTGATGAGCCGGTCGACCTTGTTGATGAACAGGATCGGCTTGACGTTCTCCCTCAGCGCCTGGCGGAGCACCGTCTCGGTCTGGGGCATGGTGCCCTCGACCGCGTCCACGACGACGACCGCGCCGTCGACGGCACGCATCGCTCTCGTCACGTCGCCGCCGAAGTCCACGTGGCCCGGGGTGTCGATCAGGTTGATGAGATACTCCTCTCCGCCGACCTCGTGCACCATCGAGACGTTGGCCGCATTGATCGTGATGCCTCGCGCCTGCTCTTCCTCGTCGAAGTCCATGAACAGCTGCTTGCCGGCGAGGTCCATGGAAATCATGCCGGAGCCGGCCAGCAGGTTGTCGGATAAGGTGGTCTTTCCGTGGTCGATGTGGGCACAGATGCCGATGTTGCGGATCTGTAAGGGCTTGTCCATCAGGTCCTTGACCCGCTCGACCATCTTCTTTCCTCTTGTCGCCATAGTATTTTCCTCCCCAAAAAGTTAAACAGGATTTACCTGGCGGCCTTGGCCACTCTCTCCTTCTCGTCCTTCTTGCCGACCGAGTAGCTCTTCAGGTCGCCCTTCGCGGCGGCCATGAGCTCGTCCGCGAGCGCCTGCTCGATCGTCTTTTTGCTCTTGAACGAGGCCTTCTCCGCGCCGGCGCAGATGAACATGAGCGCCTGGTCGACCCGCCTCATCGGGGCGGTGTCTACCGACTTGGGCACGTTGATGCCGCCGTACTTGAGACGGACCGTCTCTTCGCGCGGGCCGGCGTTCTCGATGGCGTCGACGAGAATCTGCACCGGGTTCTGCTTTGTGCGGGCCGCGATGATCTCGAAGGCGTCGCGCACGATGTTGTAGCACTTCATCTTCTCGCCGGTGTTGATCTCGTTGCGCATCATCTTGTTGATGAGCCGCTCGACGATGGGTATCTCGGCCTTGTTGAACTGCCGGGCCGCCGACTTGCCGCCGGTGTGGGGCACGACGATCGGCTTGAGGTTGATGTACCGCTTGATGCTCGGGTCCTTGATGTTGACCTGCGTCATGTCGTACTTGCCGAACAGCAGCAGGTTCGGGACCGCCTTGACCTCTGCGTTAGTGTTATTCTCTACGTTTGCTTCTGCCATGGTATTACCTCAGAGGCTTGTCTCTCCTGCCCTTGACCATCTCGTCCAGCGAGACGTCGTTGACCTTGCATACGCGGAAGCGTACGCCCGGGATGTCGCCGTACGAGCCGCCCATCCGGCCGCCGATGCCCTCGATGGTGACCTCGTCGTGCTCGTCGATGAAGTTGATGGCCCCATCGCCGGGACAGAACGCGGTGACCTGCCTGCCGTTCTTGATGAGCTGAATCCTGATGCATTTCCTGATGGCGGAGTTCGGCTGCTTGGCCTCGACACCGATCTTCTCGAGCACGATGCCCTTGGCCTGCGGGGCTCCCTCCAGCGGGTCTGCCTTCTCGTCTAAGCGCAGTACCCGGCGAGCGTAGTCCCTGTCACCCCACCTGTATAACTTCCTGTCATGATCGAGCTTGCGAGCTGCGAATTTTCCCATTCCCATGATAATTACTCCTTACTTCTGGTTGTTAATGACGACGTCGTCAAACTTGTGATGCCTCTGGGCCAGCGACTTCACCTTCTTGATGTTCCGCCCGTTCTTGCCGATCGCCAGTCCCTTGTCCTTGGACGCGACGTCCACGATGGCCACCTGGCGGTCGCCCTTCGTGGAGATAGAGACGTTCTTGATCGAGGCCGGCTGGAACAGGTTCTTGATGAACTCCTTCGGATCCTCAGAGTACTCGATGACTTCGACGTGCCTTCCAATCTGCTTGTTGACCCTGTTGATGTTGTTACCATTTTTACCGATGGCGAGGCCCATGTCTCCACTCTTGACGACGAAGACGATCCGCTCGTCGTCCATGATGAGACAGTCCTTCGCATGCGCTCCCGTCGTCTGCTCGAAGAGCGCGATGAACTGCATCGTTTCCGTGGTAAACGTCACATCAGGCACTCTTTACACCTCTGGCCAGCGCCATTATGTCAGAGTCGCCCGGCTCCAGCACGGTCAGGGCCGAGACGATGTACGGCTTGCCGCACAGCGGTCCCAGGTCGACACTCATGCCCGGAAACTCATACAGCGGTATGTTCGCTCCTTTGATCTGTTCTTTGACTTCACCGGGACAGTTGGAGGCCACGATGACAAGTTTCGCTACTCCGCGTTTACTTGCTTTGATGGCCTGCCTGGTCCCCACGAGGACCTTGCCGGTTCTCATCACGCTTCTCAGTGACTTGTCCAGGTCTAATTCCATATTACTCACTTCTTCTTGCTTGTGCTGACAGCCAGCAGTTCAACGTCGCCGGTGCCTAATTGTATGGGCTGTCCAACAATTACGTTTTCAGTCACACCGGTCAACTCATCGACTTCACCAGCAACGGCGGCATCCAATAAATGATTTACGGTTACCTCGAACGCGGCCCGCGAAAGTACGCTGGCCTTCTCGCCCGATATGCCGTGCCGGCCGATCTGCTTGACTTCCCCGTCGATGGTCATCATGTCGGCCACCAGCATGATATGCCGGATGTCGACAGTCAGGCCCTGTTCGGACAGGGTGTCGAGCGCTTCATTGATGATTGCGTTACGCGCGGCCTCGATGCCGAGCACTTCAGCGATCTCGTTGATGTTGTTCGTCTTCGTCCGCGCGGCGTCCACGCCCTCGATGTTGATGACCTTCTTGAGCATGGAGCCCTGCGTATAGACGACATATTCGTTCTCTTCCTTGCGGATCACGACGCGGATGATGCCCTTGATGCCCTTGAGGGAGATGGCACGGATCTTCTCCACCAGCTGGAGGAGGTCGCGGTACGACGGCTCCGCCGGGTGGATGACCAGGCGGCCCTCCCCGGGGGTGACCTCGTAGCCGATCTCCTCGGTTATCCGGTCGGACACCTCCTGGAGCGTCATGTTACGCTGGATCAGCTGCTTCTCGTTGATATCGATGATGATGGTCATGTCGGCCAGGTTGGTCGACGTCGTGCCCAGGTCGGCGACCGTCGTCTCCTCGAGCTCCCAGGCGAGCTTCTTGACCGCGTCGCGGTTGCCCGATATCTCGGGGGACAGGTGGATGGTCATCATGGGCGTCGACGGCTCGCGCCGGGCGTCCACGATCTCGATCAGCCGGGGCAGGCCCAGCGCGACGTCGATTTCGGCCACGCCTGCGTAGTGGAAGGTACGCATCGTCATCTGCGTGCCGGGCTCGCCGATGCTCTGGGCGGCCACCATGCCGACGGCCTCGCAGTTCTCGACGCGCGCCTTGCCGTAGGCTTCCATCGTCCGCTCGATGATCGTGTCCAGCTGCTTCTTGGTGATCTTGACGCCCTTCAGGTTGGCCTTCAGGTCCTCGACGATCTTGTACGGCAGCGCTAGCTTATCCAGCTCGGCGTAAATGCTTGACTCCGACAGGCTCATTTCGACTCGCCTCCGTTCACCACGCTCTCGACGATACGCGGGACGTTCACGCCCTCGCCGTAGTCGCTCTTCATCGGGTCGACGCCGTCTTCGCCGTACATGAACTGCACGATCACGCCGCGCGTCTCGCGCACGGAGCCGTCGTACTTGACCTCGAGGTCCTGGAGCGCGTTGACCAGCCTCCGCTGCAGGTAACCGGACTGCGACGTCCGGACCGCAGTGTCCACGAGACCTTCACGGCCACCCATCGCGTGGAAGAAGAACTCCGTGGGGTTCAGGCCTTTCTTGTACGAGGACTCGACGAAGCCCCTCGCGTCCGCGCCCCGGTCGCCCGGGAGGAAGTGGGGTAGCGTCCGGTCGCCGTAGCCTCTCATGATCCGTTCGCCACGGACCGACTGCTGGCCGACGCATCCGGCCATCTGCGTGAGGTTCAGGAAGCTGCCGCGGGCGCCCGACCGGGCCATGATCACGGCGGAGTTGTCGCCCTGGCTGCCCAGGAACTTGCCCGCGATGGCGCCGGCCGCGTCTCTCGCCTTGGCCAGCTCCTGCATGATTCTCATCTCCAGCGTCTCGTCCAGCGTACGGCCGGGCAGCGCCTCGAGCTCGCCCCGGTCGTGGGCCTCGATGAGCTTCCGGACCTGCTTCTCGGAGTTGAGGACGATCTCGGTGATCTGCGCGACCGACTCTCTGGGGATGTCCGTATCGCTGATGCCGTAGGAGAAGCCCCGGTGGGTGATGGCCCGGATGGCCAGCCGGGTGACCTCGTCCAGGAAGGCGGACGCCGTCTGCACGTCCATCGTCTTCACGATGCGGTCCAGGATCTTGCCGCTGAACGCGCCGATCGCCTTCTCGTCGATGGTGCCGCACTTCAGGTCGCCGTCGCGGATGACGACGTATGCGTCGCGTTCGCACTCCTCTTTCTTGCAGACATCACAGTTCTCGCAGATCTTCGCCTGGTACGTCATGTCCAGGCCCTTCGGCAGGATCTGGCTGAAGATCTGCTTGCCGGTCCAGTACTTGACCCCGTCCCTGACCTCGGCGGGCTCCGGGAGCTCGTGCAGCTTCACCTTGCTCAATATCTCCAGCGCGTCGGCCTCGGAGAACATGCGGTAGCCCTTGGTCAGGAGGTAGATGCCCGAGATGTGGTCGTGCAGGCCGCCGATGATGGGGCCGCCGAACCGCGGGGACAGGATGTTCTCCTGCACCAGCATGAGGATCCGCGCTTCCGCGAGCGCCTCCATCGTCTGCGGGACATGGAGGTTCATCTCGTCGCCGTCAAAGTCGGCGTTATACGGTGCGCAGACCGCCGGGTTGAGCCGGAAGGTCTTGTGTGGCATCACCCTGACGAAGTGGGACATGATGCTCATCCGGTGCAGCGACGGCTGCCGGTTGAACAGGACGATGTCGCCGTCCTTCAGCTGCCGGTCGATCTTCCATCCGACCTCCAGCGCCTCGGCGAGTTCCGCACAGTTTTTATCGGTAATTTTCAGCCTGCGGCCGTCGGCACGCTTCACGTAGTTGGCGCCGGGCCAGTTGTCGGAGCCCCGCCGGACGAACTCGCGCACCGCCTCGATGTTGAATGGAGTAACCGTCACCGGGACGGTCATCTCCCGGGCGATCTTCATCGGCACGCCGACCTCGTTCACGCTGAGGTTCGGGTCCGGGGAGATCACGGTACGGGCGCTGAAGTTGACACGCTTACCGGATAAGCTTCCACGGAAACGGCCTTCCTTGCCCTTGAGACGCTGAGACAGCGTCTTGAGCGGGCGGCCGCTCCTGTGCCTGGCGGGCGGCACGCCCGAGACCGCGTTGTCCATGTACGTGGTCACGTGGTACTGGAGCAGTTCCCACAGGTCCTCGATGATGAGCTGCGGGGCGCCCGCGTCGCGGTTCTCCTGGAACCGCTGGTTGATGCGGATAATGTCGACCAGCTTGTGGGTCAGGTCGTCTTCGGACCGCTGGCCCGACTCCAGGGTGATCGACGGGCGGACCGTGACGGGGGGCACCGGCAGGACGGTCAGCACCATCCACTCGGGCCGCGCGTTCTTCGGGTCCATGCCGAAGACCTCGATGTCGTCGTCCGGGATCATCTCGAGCCGGTCACGGACGTCGGTCGGCATCAGCTTGTGGCCGTCCTCTAAATACCCGGTCGGCTTCTCGAACTTGATCTCCTTCTGCTCTTCGCCGCAGTAGGGGCAGGTCGTAGACTTGGCGTCCTTGAAGACGTTCTTGACGATCTCGTCGATCGGCTGGCCGTACTGCTGGCTCAGCTTGATCTGGCGGAGGTAGTCGGTCTTGGTCTTCTCGTCCAGCAGCAGCCGGCCGCATTTCCGGCAGGTCGTCCTTAAGATCTTACGGAGCAGCCGCGCGAAGCCCACGTGGATGACGGGGGCCGCGAGCTCGATGTGGCCGAAGTGGCCCGGGCACTCGCCGGGGCGCCCGCCGCACGTGCGGCATCGCAGGCCGGGGTCGATGACGCCCAGCCGGGGGTCCATCAGGCCCATGTCGATGGGGTAGCCGTCGTCGTCGTACGTGTCGGCCGTGATGATCTTGGTGACGCTCATCTTCCGTATCTCGGCCGGCGACAGCAGGCCGAAGCGGATTTTCCTGATTCTCTTCGGGCTCGTCATACGGCGTCCTCCAGGTCAAGCCTCGGCGCTATGCCTAAAGCCTTCATCTCGTCTAAGAGTAACTTGAATGCGTAGCTCATCTCTATCTTGTATATGTTGGTGTCCGCGCCGCAGTTCGGGCAATAGACGACCCGGCGCTTCTTGTCCTCGGTCGCCACCATGCCGCAGTTGTTGCAGACGTACTCGAACACCTTGTCAGACTCGTCGAGGAGTCTCTCTTTCAGAGCCATGGCGGCGCCGTGGCCGATCATCACGTCTCTCTCCATTTCTCCGAACCTGAGGCCGCCTTCCCTCGCACGGCCTTCGGTCGGCTGGCGCGTGAGCACCTGCACCGGGCCGCGGCTGCGGGCGTGCATCTTGGAGGAGACCATGTGGTACAGCTTCTGGTACAGGATGACGCCGGTGAAGATGTCCGCGACGATCCTCTCGCCGGTGGTGCCGCTGTAGAAGACCTCCTTGCCGCTGTGCGAGAAGCCGAATTTGGTGAGCGCGTTGCGCAGGTCGTCTTCCAGCTCGTTGTTGAACGGCGTGCCGTCGATGAACCGGCCTTCCATGCTGCCGACCTTGCCGCCGATCGTCTCCAGGACGTGGCCGATCGTCATACGGGACGGGATGGCGTGCGGGTTGATGATTAAGTCCGGGATCAGCCCGTTCTCGGCGAACGGCATGTCTTCCTGCGTGGCGATCAGGCCGATGACGCCCTTCTGCCCGTGCCTTGACGCGAACTTGTCGCCGAGCTCCGGGATGCGCTGGTCGCGCGTGCGCACTTTCGCCAGGCGGCTGCCGTTCTGGGTCGCTGTCAATATGACGGTGTCGACGATGCCCTTCTCGTTGCTGCGCATCGTGACCGAGGTCTCGCGCCGCTTGAGCGGGGTGATGCCGCCCAGGTCCGTCGGCTCCTCGAGGAACCTCGGGGGGCTGGTTTTCCCGATCAACACGTCATTGGGCCCGACAACCGTTTCGGGGTTCACGAGGCCGTCCTCGTCCAGCATCGAATAGAACTCGGACTCGCGGGCGCCCCGCACCTCGGCGTCGGGCACCTCGAAGGTGTCCTCCTGGCCGCCCGGGTACCGGCGCTCTTCGCCTTCGGTGGTCCGGAAGAAGTGTGATCTGCCCAGGCCCCGCTCGATGGAGCCTTTGTTGAAGACCAGCGCATCTTCAATGTTGTAGCCTTCGTACGACAGTACCGCGACCACGAAGTTCTGCCCTGCCGGGCGATCGTTGAAGCTCACGGCTTCCGCGGCCTGCGTGTTCACGATGGCCCGCTGCGGGTAGTGCAGGAAGTGGCCTCTCGTGTCCGGCCTGAGCTTCATGTTCGCCGTGCTCATGCCGAGGCACTGCTTCACCATGCCTGCGCCCATCGTTACTCTGGGAGACGCGTTGTGCTCCGGGTACGGGATCATGCCGGCGGCGATGCCCAGGATCAGCGACGGGTTCAGCTCCAGGTGGGTGTGGTCCCGGGTGAGCTGCGACTCGTCGATGGCGATGAAGGTGTTTTCCTCTTCCTCCGCGTCGATGTACTCGATGAGGCCGCGCCTGACCAGGTCGTCGAACTGTATCTCGCCGTTCTTCAGCTGTTCGACGTCTTCCTGGGTGATCAGCGGCTTGCCTTCCCTGATGATGATCAGGGGTCTCCTCGCCCTGCCCATGTCCGTGTTGATGATAATCTCGTTCGTTAGCTTGTGGTGGGCGATGTTGATCTGGTGCGATATGATGCCCTGCCTGCGCTTCTCGCGGATGCTCGACACGAGCTCCTCCGGGTTCTCGTGTGTCCCGACGAGCGCGCCGTTGACGAATACTCTGGCCTTACTCAACGACACCCCTCCTCAGAGGCCTGACTCCGGCCTCAAGCATGATTTTCTTGATCGATTCCTCGTCCTCGACGCCGGTGGAAAGCTCCACCGACATGGCGAAGTTCTTCACCAGGCCGCAGTTCGGGCCTTCAGGCGTCTCCGACGGGCAGATGCGGCCCCACTGGGTCGCGTGCAGGTCACGGGCCTCGAAGTGGGGCTGGGCCCGGGACAGCGGGGATATGACACGGCGCAGGTGCGACAGCATGGCCATGTAGTCGATGCGGTCCAGCAGCTGCGAGACGCCCGTCCTGCCGCCCACCCAGTTACCGGTGGCCAGCGGGTGAATCAGGCGCTCGGTCAGCACGTCTGCGCGGACCGCAGTGATCATATATAGTTCTCTGTTACGCATGTTGGCGCGCTCGAGCTGGTACTTAATGTCGCGGGTGAGCCTGTTAAACGAGACCCGGAACAGGTCCTCCATCAGGTCGCCGGCGAGCTTGAGCCGCTTGTTGGAGTAGTGGTCCTTGTCGTCCGGCGCGCGGCGCTTCAGCGCGAGCTCGCAGCAGGCCTCGGCCATCCTTCCCAAAAAGTACGCCTTGCTGATCCGGGACTCGGCCAGCTTCGGGTCCTCGGGCCCGAGCCGCTCGAAGTTCTCCGGGTTCAGGTGCGGCAGCAGGTACCTGTCGATCACGTAGTGGGCGCGCTTCCGCTGGTAGTCCTTCGCCTGCCCGGCGGCGACACGCTTGCCGATCTTCTCCATTGCGGACTCGACGGTGTCGGCCTCGGCCTCGTCGAGGTTCTCCAGCATGAACTTCTGGATTTCGGGATCATCCGATACCGCGTTGACGATCTCCTGGTCGGTCTCGAGGCCCAGGGCTCGCATCAGCATGACCAGGTTCAGCCGGCCGGAGATCGACGGGAACGATACTTCCAGGATCGATTTCCTGCCGCGCTCCACGATGACCAGGGCGCGGTAGCCGCGCCTCTGGGAGAAGACCTTCGCCACCTCGATCTGGTCGCCGTAGCGATCGTCGTACTCGACCATGATCTTGTTCGGCGCCAGGTCCTCGAGCGTCATGATGACGCGCTCGGTGCCGTTGATGATGAAGTATCCGCCGGGGTCGACCGGGTCTTCGCCGTTCTTCACCCACTCGTCCGGGCCCAGCCGGGCGAGGTTGCACTTCGCGCAGCCGATCATGATGGGCATCTGGCCGATGTTGACCTCGATGTAGTCGCCCTCGACCTCGCCGCGCACGATGGCCATTTCCAGGAATATCTCCGCCGCGTAGGTGATGTTCCTGAGCCGCGCCTCAGTCGGGAACAGCGGTTCGACAGAGCCGTCAGCCTCTCTGACCACCGGGTTCCCGACGCGTATTTTGCCGAGCTTGACCTTCACGGGCTCGATGTTGTGCTCGATGTCCTCGATGTCGGTCTCGATGAATCCCTGCTCGTCAATGACTTTCTGCAGGCCCTGTTCCAGAAAAACGTTAAAAGAGTCAATGTGATGCTGCGCAATTTTTTTGCGGGTGAAATATGCCTTACTGAGTTCGGTACGGTCTAACACGATGGAATCCCCTTTTTACCTTCTTATTCGATGACGAGCCGGTACGCGATCGCTTTGCCAGCGGTCAGGCTCTTCCTGGTGATCTTGAGAATGTCGCCCGGCTTCGCGCCCATCTGCTTGACGACGACATCGGAGGTCTTGATCTTTGGCAACTGTCCCGCGGTGATGCTGTACTTCTTTAAAATTTCGGCTGCTTCATCTTCGGACAGCACTGTATGTTCGGGTACGAGCATATGTTCCCGGACGTCGAATTTTTTGGTGGTCAAACTTGCCTTCCTCCTAAAACTGATACGGTTTGCTGCGATGTGACATAGCCCTATAACAGAGGGTGAGCGGGCTCATGGGGATTTGAACCCCAGGCAGCCTGGTTAAAAGCCAGGCGCTCTACCTAACTGAGCTATGAGCCCTCTCTGAATGCTTGACGTTTTTATACGCGGACGATTTACAGTTATCGAGTCTATGGACGTCGATGGGATGTATCGCGGCACTCACCATACAGTTATAGAACTTATATCTGACGGCATCATACATAGAACGTCTAGAATTTATAGTTTTCTATGGCGCATCATTGGAGACAGGTGCGCGGCACACTATGCTTTATATATTATCACTGATGAGAAATTATCTCAAAAATATAAAAAGTTCGTATGGAAACTGTTATATAAGGTCTTGAATTAACGAAACTTTATTACATAAAGGCGCGCTAAACACGCGCCGTCTGGTTTTCATATATGATTTGGAGGTAACAGAAATTAAGATCAACTGCATGGGTGCCAGCCAGGAAGTCGGCCGATCAGCCTTTCTCGTCGACGACCGGATCCTGCTCGACTACGGCATCAAGCCCAGCGACCCGCCCCTGTACCCGCAGGGCGACCTGCGTCCCGAGACGGTCGTCATCTCGCACGGCCACCTCGACCATTGCGGCGTCGTCCCCAACCTCATGGACCTGGAGCCCCGGGTCCTGGCCACCTCGCCGACGAAACACCTGACGAACCTGCTGGCCCGGGACACCATGGAGATCGCGGACGGCAACGGCACCGTCGCACCGTTCGACCCGGTGGACATCCACATGCTCATGCGCCGGACCCAGGAACTGGACTACATGGACGCCTATGAGGCGAAAGACTATACGATCACCCTGCTGGACGCCGGGCATATCCCGGGCAGCGCGCTGACCTACCTGGAGATAGGCGGGCAGTCGCTGCTCTATACCGGCGACATCAAGAACAGCGACACCCGGCTCCTCAAGGGCTCGAAGATCCATTACCCTGAGGCCGACGTCCTGATGATCGAGAGCACGTACTTCGGCAACGACCACCCGGACCGGCTGGCGCTGGAGCAACAGTTCATCGAGTCCATCCGCTACACGCTGGACACAGGCGGCAACGTGATCATCCCGGGCTTCGCCATCGGCCGGACGCAGGAAATATTGCTCATCCTGAAAGAGTATGGCATCAGCGCCTACGTGGACGGCATGGGCACGGAAGTCACCGACATCCTGCTCAAGGACCCGGAGTTCCTGCGCGACGCGGGCCGGCTCCGTTCCGCCTACGGCTACGCCACGACGGTGAAGCCCGGCATGCGAAAGTCGCTCCTCTTCGAGCCGTCGGTCATCGTGACCACGGCCGGCATGCTCAACGGCGGGCCGGTGCTGGGCTACCTGAAGCGCGCCGCCGGCAACCCCCGGAACAAGCTCATGCTGACCGGCTTCCAGGTCGAGGGCACCAACGGCCGCAACGCGCTGGAGAAGGGCCATATCGACATCGACGGCGAGATCCTGCCGCTGCGCTGCGCCCTGGAACAGTACCGGTTCAGCGCCCACAGCGGCGAGTCCGAGCTGAAGGCCATCGTGAAGCACATGGTGGATAAAGGCTGCGAGCACGTCATCTGTGTTCACGGGGACCACACGCAGGACTTCGCGGCCTGGGTGAAAGCCGAGTTCGACGTTAACGCCTACGCGCCGAAAATCGGCGAGGAAATCAATATATAACGAATAATATAGCTCTTTAAGGCCGGCGATGTCTGGCGGTAGCCAGCTCATCGCCCGCGCTTTTCCTTTCCAATGGCATTAAGATAATATATTTGGTTACTTACCGTAATCTAATCCTTTTTTCTACTATTGGTTATAACTAATTTGTAACTCCTAACGATAAGGACTTAAACCATCAGGAATATGACCTTATCATTACTATCTATGACGCTTATCTATGACACGGGGGTAATCGACTGGCCGATAACCTGCTCGAGCTGAGGAAGTTCGTCGCCCCGGAGATCGTGTTCGGGGCCGGCGCAGTCAGCCTGGCCGGCCGCTATGCGCGGAACCTCGGCGCCGGCAAGGTGCTGGTGGTCACGGACCACAAGGTCCGGAAACTGGCGGTCACAGACCACGTCCTCGGCAGCCTGGAGAACGCCGGGGTAAACTATTCGCTTTTCTACGAGGTGTCCCCCAACCCGACCGCGGGGGAGGTCATGGCCGGGGCGGCGGTCTATAAGGCCGAAGGCTGTAACATGATCGTGGCCGTGGGCGGCGGCAGCCCGATGGACTGCGCCAAGGGTATCGGCATCGTCAGCGCCAACAACCGCCCCGTGCTCGACTTCGCCGGCGTGGACAACGTGCCCCTGCCCGGCCCGCCGCTGATCTGCGTCCCGACGACGGCCGGCACCTCCGCCGACGTCTCCCAGTTCGCCATCATCCGGGACCCGGTGGAGAAGCGGAAGGTCGCGATCGTGAGCAAGACCGTCGTGCCCGACGTGGCGCTCATCGATCCGCTGACGACCCTCACCATGGACCCGCAGCTGACCGCATGCACGGGCATGGACGCGCTGACGCACGCGATCGAGGCCTATGTCTCGAACGCCCACTCTCCGCTGACCGATCTGCACGCCTACGAAGCCATCCGCCTGCTGCGACAGAGCCTGCCGCAGGTGGTTGCCCGGCCGGGCGACCAGGATATCCGGGCCCGGGTCATGCTGGGCAGCCTGGAGGCCGGCCTGGCCTTCTCCAACGCCAGCCTGGGGGCCGTCCACGCCATGGCCCACAGCCTCGGCGGCCTGCTCGACCTGCCCCACGGGGCCTGTAACGCGGCCCTGCTGCCGCTCGTGGTCGACTATAACTTCGCGAGCGACCCGGAGCGGTATTCCCGGATAGGCATCGCCCTCGGCCTCGACATGGCCGGCAAGGGCCTGCCGGAGCGGAAAGCGGCCATCGTCAACGATCTCATCCGGCTGCAGCACGACGTTTCCATCCGGAGCGGCCTGTCCGGCATGGGCGTACGCAGAGACGACATCCCGGTCCTCACGGCCCGGACGATGGAAGACCCGTGCCTGGTGACGAACCCGCGCAGGCCGTCGTCCGCCGACATCGAGGTGATCTTCGAGCATGCGCTCTGACCAGGACGAGTGGCTGCCGCTGCGGGAGAAGATCATCGGGCTGGGCGACAGCTCGTTCCGCAAGAGCTACTACCCGGAACTGCAGCGAAAGATCGCCGACCTGGAGCAGTTCCGCGCCATCCTGGACCAGAGCGACGACGGCATCTTCATGGTCGACACCGGGACCGGCCGCATCATCGACGTGAGCGGCTCGGCCTGGAGTCAGCTCGGGTACAGCCGCAACGCGATGATCGGCATGGGCTTCGCCGACCTCGTCGACGAGAGCGCCCGGGGCGCGTTCGACAGCCTGTTCGGCGGCCGGGTGCAGCACGTCGACATCGGCACGACCCTCCGCGGCCGGAACGGCGTACAGATACCCTGCGAGATCTCGGTCAGCATCGCCCTGCTGGACGGGAAGGCGATCGCGGTCGCCATCGCCCGTGACGTCGCGGTTCGGAAGCAGATCGGCGACGAGGTCAAGCGTTCCGAGGACACCTACCAGGCGATCTTCAACTCGGTCAACGACGGCATCGTCATCCTCGACATCGGCACCGGCCGGGCCGTGGACGTCAACGAGTCCGCCTGCCGGATACTGGGCATCAGCCACGACGTCGCGGCGAGCATGGACTTCCTGGGCGAGATCGCCGTCAACCTGAAGGTCAGCCGGGAAGACTTCCTGAAGGAGCTCCAGGCGATCGCCTCGGGCGGCTCGAGGCTTCTGGAAGGGCAGATGAAAGGCTCCGACGGCCGGCAGTTCTGGATCGAGGTCAGCCTCAAGTACGGGCGCATCCGGGGCAATGACCGGATCATCGCGGTGGTCCGCGACATCACGGAGCGCAAGCTGGCCGAGGAGCAGATCCGTGCCTCCCTGAAGGAAAAAGAGGTCATGCTCAAGGAGATCCATCACCGGGTCAAGAACAACCTGCAGGTGATCTCCAGCCTGCTGAGCATCCAGTCCCGCTACCTGTCCGATCCTCACGATGTAAAGCTCTTCCAGGAGAGCCAGGACCGGGTCAAGTCCATGGCCCTGGTCCACGAGAAGCTCTACCAGTCGAGCGACCTGGCGAGCGTAGACTTCAGCTCCTATATCGAGCGCCTGGTGACCAACCTGTTTCGCTCCTATAGCGGCAGCGGCGGCAACGTCAACCTTCACCTGGACATCCGGGACGTGTTCCTGAACGTGGACACGGCGGTCCCCTGCGGCCTGATCGTGAACGAGCTGGTCACCAACGCGCTGAAGTACGCCTTTCCCGCCGGCCGGGATGGCACCGTCAGCGTCCTCATGCGGGCCGAAGGCGACAGGTACGTGCTCGAGGTGGGCGACGACGGCGTCGGCATGGCGCCCGGCTTCGACATCGAGAAGTCCGAGTCCCTCGGCCTCCAGCTGGTGGCGATGCTGGTGGGGCAGATCGACGGGACGATCAAGACCGACACGTCGAAGGGCACCCGGTACGTGATCACCTTTGGCAGGCCCTCGAACAGCGCGGAATAGGTCCCGGGCGGATTCGGACGCCAGCGTCCCGTTCGATCGCATTTCCGGCCGATGCCGTTTACGCCATAACCGGGGGAGAGCGTTATTATGTCTCTTCCTCTGACATGTTATGGTGGATGTGATGGCATCAGGGCTCAGGCCGGTGCAGTTCGGGCTGACGACAGCGATCGTGTGGAGTATGTACGTGTTCTTTCTCGGGGCCATGGCGACTTACCTGAACTGGGGTAACATGGCGCAGTCGGCGGTGAGGTCGATATACCCCGGCTACCGGCGGACGCCCGGCGGGATCCTGATCGGCACGGCCTGGGCCTTTGTCGACGCGTTCTTCGGCGGGACCATCTTCGCCCTGATCTATAACTGGCTCACGGGCTGCGGACACTGCGGCAGCGAGGGAATGGCACGGGAGAAGTGACCGGCATCGTACCGGCCCGCGGCTAACGGTCCGGGGGCCCGCTTACCTTCGCCCGCTCCGCGTCCGGCTTCGGAAAGCCCACGATGTCGATGGTGGCCGACGCGATATCGATGTCCGGCTCGGATTCCACCATCTCGAGGATCGCCCGGCTGATCCGGTTCATCATCGTCCGGCGCTCCCGGGCCCACGTCGGGTAGCGTACGCCGAGGTTGATCCAGTTATCTGTCAGTGTCAGGAATACTGAAGGCTCCACGGCTCGCTTTTCCAGGAAGTACTTCTCGCCCAGCGAGCGCATCTGCCCTTCGGCGGCATCGGCCACCGGGCCGGTCTCTTTCCTGACGATCTCCAGTATCCGGTCCCGGGCTTTTCTCCAGTCGCTTTCGTAAGAGATCGGCACGTTCAGCTCCTCGAAGATGAAGTTGAGCTGTTTGGTATAGTTCCGTACCGTATGGTTGAGCACGAGGCTGTTGGGAAGAATGTCGATCCTGCCCGTGGGCTGATCGCCCTCCACCCACTCCCGGATCTCCAGTATGGTAGTATACATGAGGCCGATGTCGATGACGTCGCCATACTTGTTGTCGATCTCGATCCGATCGCCCACCCGGTAGACGCCACTGATAAAGAGCAGGACGCCCCCGGCGAAGCTCTTGAAGATGTCCTGCAGGGCCACGGCAATACCGGCGGCGACGATACCGTAGGTGACCGCCAGCGTCCTGATGTTCGGGATCCAGGTGCCGATGACGGCCAGCACCATGGCGGCGTAGAACATGATAGACACGGCCCGGTGGAGCGAGTACTGGTTCCGGGGATCGCTAACTTTCCTGGTCACCAGGTCCTGGAGTGCAATCTTAAAGAACAGGTAGACGATCGAGACAGCGAAAAACATGATGGCGCCCCGCTCCAGGTAATAGTTACCGTAGGTGAGATTCGCTATCCACAGGACGATGGCGATGGCAAGCGGGATGAGAAAATAAGCGATGCGCCTGATCATATGATCCTATAAAACCGGCATACAGATATGCATTTCCCGGTACAGCGGCGTGTACGGCCTGACGCGTCAGCCTATCCTTCACCGCCCGTCGTATCCTCCCCTTCGCCGCCCGCCGCATCCGGTGGCCAGGGGTTTCCGGTCATGTTCAGGATATCCGCCCGGGGCGGATTGATGCCGCTCTCCAGGTAATGCCGCCAGGCCCGGACCGTGACGTCCGAGCGGAAGTCGAACTCGTGCCGCAGGTCATAGACGTAAGCCTTGGCCCTCACCCGGCGATAAAACGGGAAGTCGTTCAGGTATACGAACACCGGGCGATCTTGCGTGACATAGACGTACTTCGAGGTGATGACCGCCTCCTTCAGGATTTTCATGGCGCGGTCGAAGTCAGAGGACGGGTCGATGAAAAGGTCGATGACGACCAGCATCTCGATATCCCCGGCGTTGGAACTGGAGACCAGGTCCCTGATCACCGCGCTGTTCGGGGCTGTCACCGTGTTGCCCGCCGGGGTCAGGATCTTCGTGGCGCGGATACCGATCTCTTTCACTTCCCCGTAGCGGTTTTTTAACGTGATGTTATCTCCCACGCTGTAAGGCCGCTCGAAGGCGATGATCAGCCCGCCGACATAGCTGGCGAACACGTCCTGGAGCCCGAACCCGATGCCTGCGCCGATCAGTCCGGCTACGGCCACGAACTGGGTTGGCGTGAGGCTCAGGGTGCTGATCAGGATATAATAGATGGCTACGGCATAAATCGCGATCCTGACGAAGGGGGTAATCATCTTGACGGGTATACGCTTCAGTCCCATGCGCTCTCCCGTCCAGTCGATGAGGAAGCTGACGACCCTGGCCGCCACGTATGCTATGCCCAGTATGACAAGGGCGTTTATGATATTGTAGATGGTGACATCCGACACGAACTTTTCCAGCCCGGATGCCTGCATCACCACACCTGCCGCGATTTCTTCAGGGAATGGATAATTGCGTACAGGGCCAGGGGCTCGACGACGAACCTGCCCGAGTCCTTTATGATCAGTCCCCTGTCGATAAGCGTAAAGAGTATCCGGTCCATCTTCAGGTGCCCGACCGTGATTTTCTGCAGGTCTTCCCGGGTCGCCGACTTCATCATTAAAATGTTGCTGAGCACGAAGGCCTGATCGGGACTCATATCTGTCTCGAAGTCGGGCACCTCAATCAAACCGGTCCTGATCTCCCCGTCGATATATGCCCGCTGCCAGATGGCCATCGCCACTCCCGGGTTGCCGTTCGACAGCTTCGCGATCTTCTCGAAAATCGCCGATTGTAGCCCGGAATCATCCCTGTCCCGGCCGCTATCGACGACGGCGGCCGCGATGCCCCGGAGCCTGAAGCGTCCCTGCTTGAGCTTCCATAACTGGCCGTTACTGTCCGCATCGTCCACGTATCGGGTATTGCCCGGGTCGTAGCGTGCCCCGATGATCGCCGCGATACTTTCCGGGCCCATTTCCGGCATGGCGACCCTGACCGGGAAGTAGTCTTGTAGATCGAAGACCTGTTTCAGGTAGTTCCAGGCAAACGTGTTCCACGTGGTGAGAAAGAGGTGATCCGATGTCGCCACAATGTCGAGAAAACGCTCCAGCGTCCCGAAGCCGCCAATCCTGCGTGTGAACAGGTACTGGCAGTCGTCGATGGCGATGATTCTGTCCCCGCCTGCAGCCGCCGTTATATCCTCGACGTCATCCCGGATCGAGGTCAGGCTCACCTTGCGGATCTGTTTCCCGTACCGTGCGATGACGGCTTCGATCAGCGTAGACTTTCCGGAAAGGGGATATCCGACCACCGCGACGTTCCTTCGGGCCCCCGCGTCAAATCCGGCCAGCGCCTGCTGGATTTCGCTGATCTCTGCGTCCAGGTTCACCATCCGGTCCCGGGGAGCCTCTGTCATCCGTCAACACCTTTGAAGTAAGAGCCCATATGGCAGTCTCAATACCATTAATTATTATCTAATGTTTAATATATATCTATTTCATCACCCGAGGGCAAAAAATCGTTTATGGCTGGCCGGGGGATATTATTCACAGGAGCAAAAAACCGATGGCCGGGACAAAAGGGTAGGGATGGGCAGGCCCGGCCATTCACTGGAAAGTGAGGTTGGGATGCGGCACTACATCCTGGCCCTGAAGCGTGTAGGGCGTGTGTAGTGCTGCGACTTTCTGATCTATACTTGCACATGCCGGCTTATATAGCTGGACCAAGTGCTCAGTGAAAGTAATCGCTCCCGGATTTATTCTGACTACCGGAAAAGTAGCTCGCCATTATGCTTTATTATGGTGATTCAGCCAAGCGATACTAATTAATATTCTCCAAGCCTATGTAGTGTGACATCTGGTGGGTACTGAATGATCGCGGGCACATTCGAAACGATATCCGAGGCATGGTTCTGGGCCATCGGCCAGATCTACCGGAGCGGGCAGCTGGTAGACACCGAATACGGCATCAAGGCCCGCATGGTGAACGGCATGCTGCTTGAGATCAATAACCCCGTGCAGGCATGGCACAAAAAAGACCCCTTCTGCTCGCCCGAGCGCATCGTCTTTTACAAGCAGCAGTTCAAGCGCGAGTCGGCCGGCAAGCACGGCTTCGAATACACGTACATCGACCGGATGGTCAACTACGAGGGCTTCGACCAGCTTCACTGGATGGCAGAGCAGCTGAAGAAAAACCGGTACGAGTCCAAACGCATCCAGGCGATCACCTGGATGCCGAAGGTGGACTGCGCCAAGCCCGAGGACCAGCCCTGTTTCCAGCGGATCTGGGTGTTCCCCCACCGGAACAACCGGCTGGACGTGCACATCCACTACCGGTCCTGGGACATGTTCAAGGCCTTCGAAGCGAACCTGATGGCCTTTCAGGAGCTGGTCAAGGACGAGCTGATCGGGCCCACCGACTTCATGATCGGCAAGCTCAGGTGCTTCGGGGACAACGTGCACATCTACGAGGACGACTTCCAGGCCGTCGAAGCGGTCCTGAAGTGAACGTATCCGCATCCGTTTATCTCTCTTTCCTGTAAACGCGATCCGGGAAACAAGGAACGGTAAATGGCCGCGGAGAATGCAGAGGGGCGCAGAGAGCACAGTTTCCTTTTTAGATATGGCATACTAATAATTATAAAGAAACTGCGTTCTCTGCGCCCCTCTGCGTTCTCTGCGGCCTTAAACTGTGTGGCCGTTCCTTCACGCATAGCAGGGCGCGACCTGATAAGGGCACCTGTCATCAGTGGTCTCTCTGCGGCCTTTAACCGCGCTCTGTGTTACGCCACACATAGCCCTGAAACGGCCTGCATCTCCGCGATAGTATGCCAGGAAGGCCGGGAAATACCCCGGCTCCTTGCATCTTGCAGTTCAGCCCCTCCGCGTCCGCAATGTTCTTCGCCGCGTCCTTAGCGGACATGTTGGCCGCCTTTGCCGCTTTGTCAAGATCCTCCTGCGTGATCAGGTCCGGGTTGTTGTGCCTGTCGTTGGGCATCCCGCACCCACAGCTTATGCACATCCTTGCTCACCTCCCCTTTTGATTCGTAGAATGAGTCGGCCTGCGCCATAATAAAATCCGGGAAAGAAAAAACGCGGGGCAGGCCGACGCTGTCGACAGGGAAATCAGGGTGTCGTCAGGCCGACGTTGTCGACAGGGAAATCAGGGTGTCGTCAGGCCTTCCGCAGCTGTACCACGAAGACACTGCCCTGCGATCGGTCCCCGGGCACCCGGTCCTCCACCCATATGCGCCCGCCGAACCGGTCGACGATCAGCTTCACGATGGAGAGTCCGAGGCCTGCTCCCCTTGTGGAGCCTCCGGACATGCGCTCGAACACCGGCTTTTTCCGATCGTCCGGCATGCCAGGCCCGTGATCGGCTATCCTGACTGTCCAGAATCCCTCCTGTGAATCGACGACGTCGATGTCGATGACTTTTTCCGGGTGCTCGTCGAACTTGATCGCGTTTTCCATGATGTGCCGGAACACGTCGTGCGCCAGCCCGTTTACCATGGCCATGCAGCCGCTGCCCGCGTTCTGGTTGACGACGACCCGCCGCCCCTCATAGGTCCTGACGATATGTTGCACGTCCTCGGCGAGAATTTTTCCCAGGTCCATCGGGACGAGGTTGTTCCCGCCCGTCTCCCTGATCATCCGTATCCGCTTGATGTCGTCGATCAGCTTATTGCTGCCTTTCACGCCGCTCAAAGCCTTCTCAAGGTAAGCGCGCTGGTCCTCGGCCAGGTTCTCGCTCAGCTCCAGCATCTCCATGTAGCCCATGGACACCTGGTTGAAGTTGCGGATGTCGTGGCTCATGAGGTCCACGTAGAACTCCGTCTCCCGGCGCAGCCTTTCGCACTGTGCCTCCCGCTCGCGGGCCTCTCCGGCGTCGATCAGGGCGACGACCGCGCCGTGCGCCTGTTTGCCCCGGGCCATCGGCGTGACGATCACGTCGAAGTAGCGCCCGCCCAGCTCCAGCCCGCTCCTTTTCTCGGTCCTGCCGTGCCCCAGCGCCGCGATGACCGTGCCGGTCAGCGGGCTGTCGTGACCCAGCACGTCCAGGCTATGGGCCTCGCGGGGGTCGTAGCCGAGCACGTCGCCGATGAAGTCCCGGCCGGAGCGGTTGTACCGGACGATGTCCAGCGCGTCGTTGACGACAATGATAGCGACGGGCAGCGCGTCGAGGGCCGCCTGCTCCAGGCCGCCCTGCAGGTCGCGCGCGTCGGCCTTGCGGTACGATTCCACGCGGCCGGCGATCCTGCCTTCCGGGTCCCTGACCGGCCGGGAAAACAGGTGCACGAGGCCCTTCCCGCCGGCGAGCTCCCACGTGGCGCGCAGCTCCTCCGCCGGGTGATCGTACAGCCAGAGGATGTTCTTCATGAAAATGTCCGGGTCCCGGAACCGGCGCGCGAAGGGCTCCAGCATGTCCCGGCGGCTCCTGCCGATGGCGTCTTCCCGCGGGGTGCCGGACAGCTCGTCGAACGGGCGGTTCGTCCAGGTTATTTTCTCCTGGCCGTCCGTGACGATCAGGGCCACGTCCAGGCAGTCAGTCGACCACAGGACCGAGTCCTCGACGCCCGTGCTATTGTGTCCGATCCTCTGTCGGTCTGCCATCGTGATCACCATCTTTTCTTATTATACGCGCCGTACGGGACAATACGATCAATACGTTTCCGGGCTATTCTTATATCTCGTTTTCGCGGGGATACGGCGCAATGAACGGCCCGGAGGTCGCAGGAAGCGGCCTTCAGCACCGGCGGAGTTTCCCGCCGGCGGCATTATCGCCGTGCCGCCGGGCCTTTATTATCGGGCCGCCCGGTTCATCACCATACTCTGGTACCCGGTAATCTGATATTAATCGGATTATTATAAAGGTGCATCGAAAGGAACTTTTATAGGTACGGCTGGCAATGATATAACGATCGATCGGCTGATCGGTTTGAGGGGGATAGAGTATGAAGATACGGACATGCCTGCTTACGCAGGCGGCAATACTGGCAGCAGTGATTCTTGTAGCGGTTCTGGCCGCCGGCGCAGGGACGGCGATGGCGCAAACGCCGACAACTACGACATTCTCGGGCACTGTATACTACAAGAACTTCAACGCCTCCGGCGCAACTGTCTCCCTGACATACGGGATGCAGACGTACACCACCACCGCTGACGAGTTCGGTAACTATCATCTGACCGTCGATTACATCGGCAGCGGGAAGGTTGTCATGATCGCTTCGTACAGCGGCGATACCGACTCGTTTACCTGGTACCCCGAGGCCGGCGCCCACATCGTCCACGACTTCTGGATCACGCCGCGTCCCGCTCCCGGCATATCCGAGGGGCCGACCGCGACGTTCACCGGCCGTGTCTATTATGGCGGCGCTCCCGCCAAAGACGCGCATGTCATCATCGTGTACGGCAAATACATTGTCGACCAGTACGCGAACGATACCGGCTACTATAGCCTGACCGTCTATAACCAGGGCATGCCCGGACGGCTCTGGGCGACGTACAGGGACGGCCGGTCCGAGGACTACTGGGCGAACCCGGGCCACGACGGCACGGTCGTGACCGACATCCAGATCGCCCCGAAGACCGGGTTCCCGACGGCGACTCCGGCCCCGACGCCGGGACCGAGCGTTGCGCCTACCGGGACGCCCGCGCCGTCCGAAGTTCCTTCGACATCGCCCACGCCGGCACCGTACCCGGGCATAATGCTAACGATTATGGCCGTCATCGGCGGCTGTGCGCTCCTGTACCGGGTCAGGAAATAGCCTGATCGCGGTACCTTTTCTTTTTATATCTATTTCAGCCCGAGCTTTACCGGGAAGGCGTGGCCGCGCGGGGCGTAGACGTATCCCTCGAAACCCTTGCACTTCAGGGGTGCCCGCTTCACCGGGCCGAGCGCATGGAAATCGACGCTTACGGCCACGCCCCTGATCTCGACATCGAAGTATCCGCCCGTCATGGGCCCGGCGCCGTTGGAGCCGTCGCGGTAAAGGAAGCCCGTGTTCAGGTAGTTCTTCGTCAGGACGCCCGTATGGGTGTGGCCCGTGATATGTAAAAGCGCCTTCCGGCAAATCATCGCCGTGCGGTCGAACCTGCCGGCGTAGACGACGTTACTATGCCGGACCAGGATCGTGCGATCGTCCGCGAGCTCCAGGGAAGACGTTATCTTAATGCCGTCGCCGATCCGATAGGACTGATCCGGCTCCAGCAGGATGCCATAGCGGTGCTCGATTGTCCTGGCGTTCTTTCCCCTGCCCATCCGGTCACGGTTGCCCGGCACGTAGTAGACCCGGCCGTACTCATCGGAGAGCAGCTTCATGATCGCGTCGTATTGCCGCTGCGCCTCATCGAGGTCCTTATCGACGACGAGGTTCGTGACGTCCCCGGCGAGGATGGCCGCATCATAGCTGGCGTCGCGTGCCCCGGTGTCTGCGATCAGAGCCCGGACGGCGTCGCTGTTGCCGTGTATGTCGGAGAAGCAGAGCAGTTTCACGCGTAGACCTGCTCCGGGTCGGGATAAATATTTTCAGGCGCGTTACCGGGAGAAGGGTTTCAGCACGATCAGGTCCTTCGCTTTCCGGTAGATCAGCTCCCGCTGCCCCGGGCGGAAGCTGGCGGCCTCGATGAGCGACTTGGCGATGCTATCCTCGATGTTGTCCAGGATGATGCCCGACTCGGCCTCGTAACGCTTGATGAAGCTGTAGGCCAGGCGGTACTTGTCCTCCGTGAACATGGGTGCCGTGTCGAGCAGGAACGAGATCGTCTCGCCCACGTCTTCTTCCGGCCGGCCCCATCTCGCCAGCTCGAAGTCGATGCCGTAGACCCGGTCGGCCACGATGAAATTTTTAAAGATGGCGTCCGATTTCACCAGCACCTCGTCTTCCCCGGTAGCGAAAGCGCGGTGGAACCGGGCGAGCCAGGATGCCACGTCCAGCACGAGGTCCGTACGCTGCTCCCGGTCGATCAGGTCGTTGACCGTCGGGCCGTCCACGTACTCCATGAGGATAGCCTTGCCTTTCTGGTCGACCGGCCGCGGCACCGGGACGCCTGCGCTATAGGCCGCCTGGAGGACGCAATATTCGTTCTTGTACCGGTCGCTGGAGAAAATTTTCATCACGAGCGGTCTGTTTTCCCGCTCGACCAGGTACACGCTGTTCTTACGGCTGGCGAACTTTTTAACGAGCGTCAGGCCGTCGAAAGGGACTTCCGGGGCGGCTTCAGTCACGGAGACGCCTCCTGCCATCCCTGGCGCAATATCGCCGCTGTCTGACAATGGCCGGCGCTGTTTCGCACGACGGCCAGCACATGCGTCATTACGGCACCGGAGAGCACAAAATGGTATTTAATATTCAAATGTATAAAAACGTAACGATCGTTGTATACGGCGATCCGGCCGTCATCCTCCCTGCCCCCGGCGGAAGCCCGTGCGTGATTATTCCATTTTCTCTTTCGGCTCCTTTTCCTCCCGTCCGCGCCCGGGCAGCTGTACGATTTCCGCGCCGAGGTCCTTCGCGATCGTCTCGATGTCCGTCTTGCGCAGGTGTTCGGCGTGGAACTGCAGTTCTCCGCCTTCCGTGGCCACAATACGGAACCGGGGGTTGTGGCCTCCCTCTTTACCACGAGTACGTTCTCTCACGTAAATCTTCATCGATGTTCGCCCTCCAGAAAACGTTGCCATTAATATTATATTATTTGTATTTATAATAATATGATTCAAAGACGTGACGACAGGAGATCGTATAGTAACAGGTTTTCTTTTACTCGTGACCGTCTTTCCGGTAGCCGGCCAGCCGGGCGTAGCCGTTCGGGTCGGGGCCGGCGCCGAGCTTATGGACGCTGATGGCGATATTGCCGCATTTCTTCAGCGCGTCGTAGGCCCGGTTGAGCATGCATTTAAGATCGGTGTCGTCGTCCGCACGTTCGATGGCCAGCTCGAGATATCCCATCGCCACCTGGCTGTGATTGAGCAGGTCGTGGGTCATGCTTTCGACGAACGAGTATACGCTTTCCTTCGTCTCGGTCAGCCCGACGGCCGGTGTCCCGGCCGGCCGCAGGTATCCCAGGCCGACCAGGCCGAACACCGCTCCGTCATCATCCCTGACGATGCTCACGCTCCAGTCCACCGGTAACACGGCTCCGGTTCTGGTCGTGATGTCGGTAGCTATGGCCGGCGGGACTCTGTCCTCCTTCAGGCCCCGCAAATACATCTCCCGAGCGGCAGCGCATAGATGCCCGGGCAACAGCAGGGAAAAGCAGTCCTGGCCGATCGCTTCCGTCCGCGAGTAGCCGGTAAGCCGCTCGGCCTTCCGGTTGAACATCCTGATAATGCCGTCCTTGTCTATCATGATCGCCACGGCTTCGATCAGGTCGAAAAAGTTGCAATAAAAGTCCGTCAGGTTGTGCCAGAGCAGCCCCCGTCCCTCTTGAGGCGGGCTGGGGATGGACGGGCCGGTATGGCCAAGGTCGGTATCGCTATGATTATGGGTCATATGATCAGGCGTTTGGCCAATCAGTTACGATATAATAAATATATTTAAGTATTATATAAACTTACTTATGGCCTGTATACCATCCTGTTCATCCACATGGCCATGCCACGAAAAAGCTATTTATAAATCGCCGTATAGCTAGATGATCAGACCACAGGCACGGAGACCCCCCTCATGATCGATACACACGCGCACGCAGACACCCGCCCCTCGGAGGACTTCGAGCAGATGGCCCTCGCCGGGATGACCGACGTCCTCACTTTGGCCCACGACCCCATGAAGATGAGCTCCAGCGTCGTGTTCAAAGACCACTTCGAGCGCCTGTTCGACGAACGGGCCCGGGCCGGAAAGAGCGGCGTACGCCTCCACGTCTGTCTCGGGCTGCACCCCCGCACCCGGCCGGGGGATTTACCCGCGTGCCTGGCGCTGCTGGAGTCTTATTTAGCTGATAATAACCGGCCTGTCACCGCCATAGGCGAGATCGGCCTCGAGACCGGCAACGCGTTCGAGGTCGATATGCTCCAGCGGCAGATCGAGCTGGGGATCAAGTATAAGCTGCCTGTCATTATTCATACTCCTCGCACGGGTAAGATGCAGATGACGAGGGAGATCATCAGCATACTCTCCACCTTCTCTTTAGACCGCGATTCAGTCGTGATCGACCACGCCGACGCCGATACTGTCAAGCTCATCGTCGACCGGGGTTTCAACGCAGGGCTGACCATACAGCCCGGCAAGCTCACGCCCGCGCAAGCCGTAGAGATCGTGAAGAAGTACGATCCGGCCCGGCTGGTGCTGAATACGGATATGTCCTCCAACCCTACCGACGTGCTCGGCGTGGCCCGGGCCGCACACGCGATGCGGCTGGCGGGGATCTATAATGTCATCGTCGAAGCTGTCAGCACAAAAAACGCTTGGCGCATATTCAGGCTGAAGATCTGACATTTTAAATCTATACTTTTTAATGGCTATCTGTTGAAGCCTTGTTAAGGCTATTCGACTACTGTCACGCCCGCCAAGAGCGCCATGAAGCCAAGGGCGCCAAGACGATTAGGATTAGAACAAACCTATTTTCATATCAACTTGATGTCGATGAAATTGCCAACTTTTCATCAAGATTTCCTTTAAGGTTCTTCTGCGTTATTCTGATCTGCCGATTCAATGAAATGGGCTTTGTTTCGGGGGCCTGATGTACCAGTACTCGCGACGATCGCAACGTTTCTCTAAGTTCTCGCGACGACCGCAACGAAACGCGACGGGCGCGACGTTTCTAAGAATGATAATATAGCCGATTGTCCATTAACCGTCGTCGCGCCCGTCGCGTTTCGTTGCCGGACATCAGCAGATGTCCGCATCGTCGCGAGTATGCAGTCTTGCGCCCTTGCGTACTCATCACAGGACGCCTGAACCGCAAACTATCAGAGACATCCGGCCGCCGCCCTTCGATCCCAACAATGCAGAAGAGTCTCCTTTAATAATTAATCCTTGGCGCTCTTGGCTTCCTGGCGCTCTTGGCGAGCGTGACAGTAGTCGAATAGCCGAAACAACAATTAGAACGCATGTTATTTAATGTATATCAGTCCATATTTAAAAAGTCCTTGACGCTCTTGGCTTCCTGGCGCTCTTGGCGAGCGTGACAGGGTCGCATTTTATGTATGGGGCAAAGCCCCAATCCCTTAATCAAGAGATATCAAATTTTTATTCATGGCTCACGATATTAGCCCGTTTAACGTTAAACGTCCGAAACAATATATCCATCAAACTGTAATTAAGTCTTGTTCAAGCGGTTGAGCATTGAACATACACCCAACCAACACCTCAACAACAACAACCAACCGAAATACCCACCAGCGCCGGGGGCCACGGGACCATGCGGACAGGATCACACACTCCAACCCTTTTTCACATGCCCGAGGACGTTTCCGGGGCCTCCGGCGCGTTAGCTACCCTGATACTGCTCCTGTTCATCTTCATGCTTGTACTTCTTACCAGCACCCAGGTCAAAGACCCTCTCATATCCGCCATCAACCCGTTCGGCAGCTTCCGGGCCTGGGGCGCGGAGAACGCGATCGCAGATAATCAGACCGCCCCGCCCGGCATCGTCATTACCACACCTGCCGAGGCCGATGCCTATTACTACGACGAGCGGGTGGGGATTGCCGGGAGGGCCGTGCCTGACGAGGGCAGGCAGACGGCGATGGTGTTCTACCGGGTGAACGAAGGCGAGTGGGTGAAAGCAATACTCGCTAATGATACGTGGATTGGAGTGACGGAGAAATATCCGGAGGGCCGCTATCGGATCGAGGCGATCGCTTACGACGATAACGGCGGGGAGTCTGTTCCTGCGGCGGTTAACTTTACCTCGCACATCCGGTACGTGCCTGATGCGCGGTTTATTGGTGATGATATCCCTGCGCTGATGACGGCCGGGGAGGTTTATTTTTGTCATATTGTGTATGAGAATAGCGGGAACCTGGAGTGGAATAACTCCGGGGGGTATTCGCTCGCTCCGTACGCCGGTAACTACTTTGGGGCTGGCAACTGTGCGATCCCGGGTTCGGGGGTGCTGCCGGGTGGGTCTGCTACGTTTACAGTGACCTTAACGGCACCCGCTATGCCCGGGGATTATGTGGTTTCATACCGCATGCAGGGCGGGGGGTACGGGTGGTTCGGGGATGAGGCCCGGGAGAATGTTCACGTAGTAGCTGTGATCACGCCTACACCGGGGCCTACACCGGAGCCGACGTCGCCGCCGCTACATGTGGCGTACGATGCGTATGGGAAATTCAT
>MVRA01000042.1 GCA_002067315.1 Methanocella sp. PtaU1.Bin125
GGGCGGGCAGTACGAATGGCCCGCTGAAGGCGGCTTGCGACACATGCCAGCGCGCAGGCTTCACCATCGCCGATCTGGCCAGGCTTTGAAGACGTTTTTCATAAGAACACAGGGAGGATAAAAGGACATCAGACATAAAAAAGTTAAACGCATTGCGCCGGGCCATGCGTTCTCCCCAGCGCCACGTCGACCATTCAACCCGGGTCGCCGCGGTCAAGACAGTTGCTCATCTCCCCCGCGACGTCGCGCAGGTCTTCCAGGAACGGCTTTGGCCGGACGCCGGCCCTGCGCATGTTATGGCGCCTGATCAGGTAGATCACGGCGAGCACTAACCCCGGGATCAGCAGCAGCTTGAATATCCGCCTGCCGAACCGCCCGTGGAAACCCATGTGGTGCCTCATTGTTGATCGGCACTATGAATACGCTTCTTGCTTAAGGGATTTTTGTGATATACGATAGCAGCATACACGATTGCGCCGCCTGCTGATACCGTCGAAAGCGTCATTAAAGTATAACGCCGGGCGTGCCGAATGAATATCCGGTGTACGATCATGCTTTCTGACAAGGGCGTGGACGAGGAGCTGCAGTGGCTGGAGTTCGAAAAATTTCCGATCTGGGAGGCATGCGGGGCCGACCGGGGCCGGCTGCGGGAAATCGCCTCCCGGTCCGGCGGCCCGCTGTTCGAGCCGGACGGCCGTAACGGCTGGGCGACAGGGTTTATGCGCGAAGGGGACCGGCTCATGGACCGGGCGCGGTCTCCGGCCATAGGCGACCTGGAGAAGGCCGATCTCTACGATCAGGCCGCCCTGTATTACGGCATCGCGAAAATGCCGTCCGCCGAGACCCCGGCGAAACGCCAGGCCTATCAGCGCCAGAGGAAAGCCCTCGCGGAGGCCGGGCCTCGCTTTCCGTTCACGTTCAGGAGGGAGGAGATACCGCTCGGCGACAGGAAGATCGTCGGCTATTATTACGAGCCCGGGCAGCCCCGGGAGATCACCCGGCCGGAGGCGGTCCTGCTGACGGGCGGGGCGGACGTGACCAAGGAGGATGTGCACGCCGTGGCCCTACAGATCGTCCGGGACGGGATGGCCTGCCTGTCCGTCGATATGCCCGGCACCGGCGAAAGCGAGTGGAAGCTGCGGCCGCCGGGGACGGATAACGTGTACGATAAGGCCATCAAATACCTGGCCGGCAGGGGCGACGACCCGGGACGGATTGGCATGATGGGCCTCGGGTTCGGCGGATACTGGGCCATCGCGTCTGCTGCCACATGCCCGGAGCTCAAGGCGGCCGTGAACTGCGGCGGACCGGTGCACCGGACCTTTTCCCACGAGAGCCTGAAGAAGCTGCCCGGTTACTATAAGCTGGCGCTGTCGTCAGCTATGGGGTATGACCCCGCCGACTTCGACAAAGCGCTGGGCATCCTCGGGGAGTTCTCGCTGCTCAAATGCGTCGACCTCCGGCGTATCGACATCCCGTTACTCAGCGTCAACGGGTCGAACGATCCTGTCGTGCCGATCGAAGACCTCTTTATCATCGCGGAGGAGGGAGGCGTGAAGCAGGACGAGTGGGTCTTCCAGGAAGACGGCCACTGCGCCCCCCACCGGTTCCCCGAGTGGATGCCCCGGGCCGTGGACTGGCTGGCGAACCGCCTCGGAGGCCGGGACCGGATGCCGCGGCCGGACATTGTACAACTGTGAGCCAGGCAGTCATCCGGTGAACACGCCGATGGAACAGCCCGAGAGCACGATACGCCCCGATAACTGCCGGAGACAGGCGAAGCTGCGTTCAACGGGCTAGTCCATGAAATCCTTATTCTCGATCTTCGCCGGCAGGTAATTATTGGCCGTGAACTCGATCGACTTCGAAACGAGCGCGTCCTGCTCGATCTTGTAGCCGAACTTTTTCAGGTCCGCCAGCTCTTTCTGCCAGTAGTCATTCTGGAACCACGGGTAAGACGAGATTTCCTCGATGCGCTTGAAGTCCTCGTCGTTCAGCTTGATCCAGGAGCTCCGGGGCATGTCGAAGTTCATCACGTCCTTGACGGACAGGCCGAGGTACCGGGCCCGGGGGCAGGCGGCCTTCTCGGAAAAGAAAGCGAGGTTAATGGACCCGTACTTGTATACCGAGTAGATGTAGTACCCCCACGGGTCCATATCGGTGAAGACGTAGATAGGTATGTCGTACTCCTCGCCGAACCGCGCGAGGAGACGCCGCTCTGCGCGGGCCGGCTGACCTTTACCGGTCATCAGTAAGCAATTGTTCTTCTTCCAGTATTTGCTCTGGTTGAGGAGGTTCCAGACCGCGTACTTCTCGACCACCAGGATATAGTCGGCGTTCATCTCCTTGATATGGAAGTAGTCGTCCTCCACGATGGGCGGGACGGCGCCGCCGGCGGAGCCCATTTTCGTGAAGTCCAGGACATCGCCGGTCTTATCCTCGACGACCATGGGGCCGGAGAGGACGCCGTTCGGCGTGGCGATCAGGTTCAGCTCCTCGCGCAGCGCGTCGGTCATCAGCTCGACGTCCTCGATGAGCGGATCGGACTCCTCCTGCTCGTCGAACGTGTTCTCGTTCGCGCCGGGGATGTCGTGCTTGAGGGTGTAGAATAATTGACGGATCGAGAGGGCGGGCTGCTCCTGCTCCAGCAGGACCTTGATCTGCTTGGCAATGAGCAGCGTCTGCAGGAACTTTTTGGCCTGGCCCACGTTGAAGTAGTAGCGCTTCTGGGCCTCGTCGCCGAGCCTGATGATCCCGGTCTGCTCGTCGAAGTGGACGTTGCTGAGGGCACGCGTCCGGATGTCGAAGGACGGGTTCCGGCCGGCGTCCACGTCGTCGATGATGCCGTCGCCGATGGACTTCAGGCGCTGTACGATCAGTTCACTCTTCTTGACGGCCATGTCATTTGCCTCCCTTCTTTACCGGAGCGGCAGGCGCCACGGGCGCGGTCGCTACAGGCTCTGTGGCGGCCCCGGCGGAATCTGCGGGCGCTTCCACAAACTTCGTGTACTTCTTGTTTAGCACGTCCATGAACTTCGCCTCGATGGCGGCCGGGTCGCGGCCGGTCAGGTCCCTCAGCGCCATGGCGACCTCTTTCGTATAGCACTCGAATATCCTGATCTTCTTACGGGCGTCGAGCGCTTTCCGCTGCTCGGACAGGAACCGGCTCAGGTCCCGGGCCGCCTGCCGGACCGCGAGCTCGATCTCGTCCATGAACTCGGGCACGTCCGCGACTGCGTCCTTCGACTCCGACGTGAACGGCACGTTCGTGGAGGCGATGTGGACCATGATCATGATCGGGCCGCTGGGCAGCTTCGCGTTCTTCGACTGTTCCAGGTTGTAATGCTTCCAGTTGATCCGTTCGATGGCGTGGGTGATCGCGCACGCGCCCTGCTGGTACATGAGCGGTACCCGGTTGGCGAAGCGCACGATGTCGATGCGGCCTTCGGGATCGATATCGCCGCCGTAGGCGATCAGCGCCTCCACCAGGAACGGGTTGCCCCGGCTCGCGTTCACCGGCCGGGACGCCGTCGCGATAAAATCGACTTTGTGGTTCTGGACGACGCCCTTTTTCAGCAGGTCCTCGGTAATGGGGGATAGACAGTCTTTCGGGGGCGCCATTACTTTGATTTTCTGGAAGGCCGCGATGAGCCGCTTCGCGGCCTCGACGTCCTTCGCCAGCTCCCGCGGGCTCATCGACGGGTCGACGCTGGCCTCCCGGCAGATGTTGTCTGCCGTGTAACCGCCGACCTTGGCGAACTCGCCGTTGAGGAAGGTCGACAGCTTCTCGTACTCGGTGCCATGGAGCATCTTGAGCAGCGTGCCCAGCTCGATGCCGCGGGGGTGCGGCTTGATCTCGACCGGCTGTTTCGGGAGGATGTCCGAGGCCCGTTCGAAGGTAGTCTTCTCCCCGAAGGGGTCCAGCAGCGTAATGCGGGCGTGCGGGTTCACGATGGCCGTGTTGCGCAGGTACTCCAGCACCGACTGCTTGCCCCTGACGTAGGCGGCTTCCATCTCCAGCTCGATCCGGGTACCCCGGGAGGTGAAGAACTCGTCCACCCGCTCCGAGACGATGCGGGGCTCGTTCGTCTCGGTATCGATCTTCAGCTCGTACATGTAGGCGGGCAGTCGCGGGTCGATCTTCGACGTGATCCGGACCGGCCGGCCGCTTGTGAGCTGCGAGTACAGCACGGCGGCTGAGATACCGATACCCTGCTGGCCCCGGCTTTGCCGGATGGCGTGGAAGCGGCTGCCGTACAGCAGCTTGCCGAACACCCGGGGCAGCACCTCTTTCTGGATGCCGGGCCCGTTGTCCTCGATCACGATGGACAGGAACCGCTCGTCCACCTTGCGTATCCGGATGTAGATATCGGGGAGGATGGACGACTCCTCGCAGGCGTCCAGCGAGTTGTCCACGGCTTCCTTAATACAGGTGATCAGGCAGCGCGGCAGCGAATCGAAGCCGAGCATGTGCCGGTTCTTCTCGAAGAACTCCGCGACGCTGATCGCCTTCTGCTTTTTCGCGAGCTCCATCGCGATCGGCGCTTTTTCGTTACCCGGGACCGAGGTCATACGGTAATACAATTGCACATCAACTTATAAATGCTTTGCAAGCGGGGGCCGGATCTGAGTGCAGTGAGGGCTGCAGATGGCCGCTCGCTGTCACTATGCCCGGGCGGCCGCTCGCGCGCGCGTGGCCCGGGCCCGGCCACCGCTATATCGAAGGGGTCAACCCGAATCGAACGCTTGCGCGTTTTTCGCGTGACATCTTTATGGGGACGCGGACGAGATCATGATCCGGAGAACGACAATGGCAGCCGCGCAGCAGCCGCAACAGGCCAATGTAATGAACTTCGAGACCACCCTCTCCAGGGTCGTGCCGAGGACGCACGACGTGAAGAGCTTCGTTTTCGAAAAGCCCGGTGGCTTTGAGTATAAAGCCGGGCAGTGGATGTACGTGAACATCAAGATAGAAGGCGTGACGAAGATGCACCACTTCACCATCTCCAGCAGCCCGACCGAGGACTATCTCATGTTCACCAAGAAGATCACGGACAGCCCGTACTCGCTGGCGCTGGACCGGATGAAGGGCGGCGAATGGTTCCGGCTCTGGGGCCCGTACGGCGACTTCCACTTCTCCGGGGAATACCCGAAGATCGGGTTCCTGTCAGGCGGCATCGGCGTGACACCGCTGCGCAGCATGCTCCGGTACATTATGGACAGGAAGCTGTCGACCGATGTGAGGATGCTTTACGCGAACAAAACTGAGGCCGACATCGTCTACAGGGACGAGCTGGAGCATCTGCAGCGGCAGAACAGCAACGTC
>MVRA01000043.1 GCA_002067315.1 Methanocella sp. PtaU1.Bin125
CGGGATTACGAGGTTGCCATCAGAGGGCGAGTAGTCCTCATCGAAGACTGCGGTGCCATCCTCCAGGTCGTAGGTAATCGTCACCGGCGCATTGGTCTTCCAGTCCATAATAACGTCGAGCGTAATGCTCCCGGCATCCTCGCTGACCGTATAAGCGCTTTGCTTGAAATACACTGTAGGTTCATTAAATGGTGATGGTACCTCAATGATGAAGACTTGTGCCCCATTCGTCGGCTGAATTATGACTGCAAGAGCATCGCCGTATCCGGGCTCATAACCGTCGCCATTTGTCTGTGCCGCTGTTACGATCTCGTTAATCCGGGCGGCATTCGTCTCGAACAGGTAATAGTCCTGAGATGAATCCTTCGGATAACATCCACTTACTGTAAGGGTCCAGATAGCCACTTGCACATCACCAAAAGTATAGACACCGTTCCCGTACGGGGACGTCTTGCCCACAAACTTTTGGTTAATAATCCAGTTGACCAGGTCCAGATTGTCCGGGATATCCACTAAGCCGGCGGGTAACGAGTCATAGGTCGAATAAACATTAGCAGTATAAGTATTCTGATAGATGTAGCTGCTCGGATCGATACACCATCCATTGTATGCTCCATTGAGAATGCCACCGCTCGTGATCTGGGTACCCGGCAGATAGGCGGGACATCCCGGTGATGGGAATGTTATAGTTGCCTGAACTGTCGCAGGCAACGTAACTTCCGGAATTATTGCGATAGCAGGAAAACAGCTCGCTATCGACACCGAAAGTAATATTACCAGAACATTAATTATTGCGAGACACTTTCTCGGCCATATTTTAAGGTCTTTGTAATTTTTCATCCGATATATCCCCCCAATGTAAAAGGCGTTTTATATTTATCAGGTAAGCCAGCACATCTGGCAACCTATAATGTAAACTACGCCGTTTTACTAACCTGTTGTATAATAACCATTAAGTAATTACAATATTATAAGTCTTTCCCATTCAAGACAAAAAATCCATAAACAATAAAAAATTGACATATTATTTGTTTTAATAATACGTAATTATAAAAATATAAAAATCTCATTAATTATCCTCAGATAAACATATAATTAAGGAAAAATTATTGGTTACGGTTACCTACTTTCCAACTGGACAACGTACTCATCCCCGGCATAGAGTCGGCCTTTTCCATCAGGATCGCCGAGGCGAGGACGCCGTTTGTCTTCGCCTCAACATCTCAGCTCTATATAACATCGAATAAATGTTCAATCGAAACATGTCGAGCGGAGGCCAGCTTCTCTCACCCCGGGTCGAGCAAGTCTGTGTTCTCAAGCCAACTGTGCCATTAGCTAAATATCTGACATTACTATCAGGATATTTTAGACGTGTATCCTTTTAAGGTACTGCTCGCTCACGCCCAGCATGTCCATAGCCAGCGCGATGATCGCATTGGTGAAGACATACGTATTAATCTCCGAGACCGAAGGCCGGGCCTGGACCGACTTGGTCGCCACGATCTTGCTCATCTCCCGCTCCCAGTACAGGCCGATGTCCTCGAGGGAGACCGGGATGTACATGATGTTCTTCGAGTAGCCCCAGGAGTCCATCAGGCCCGACAGCCGGGAGTCGATGTTGACCATGATGGGGAACACGTCGGCGCCGCGGAGCTTCGCCTTTACCACGCCCTCGATAATCTCCCGCGTGTTGCCGCTGCCGCTCAACGGAATATAAGCGTCGCCGCGCAGGAACGCGGGCGTGGTCGGGCCGTCGCGGATGAACACGTTGCGGCCTAAATGTGTCAGCCGCATACCGAACGCCCGGGCCACGAACCCGGACCGGCCCACTCCGTCCACGATATAGTTGCCCCGGCGGTTAAGCACCTTGTCAATCCAGTCGCTGAGGTAGCCCGGTTCGATGTTTTTCAGCAGGCTGGCGTTGATCGCGAAGTGGTCGATCTGGGCATAATACCGCTCGATATCGGTGCGATCGTGGTGGTACAGCTCGGGGATCAGCGCGTTGAGCATGACGATCAGCTTCAGCTCGAACTCGGAGCCGAGGGCGGTGAGGCTCTTCCTGTCGACCCCGGCGAGCTGCGGGATCACGAACACGTAGCCGTTGTCGTACTCTTTGACCATCGTGTAGGCCTTCGAGCCCACGCTCGCGGTAAACAGCAGGACCGGGACGTCGAGGTGGAACGCGTCCTCAAGGTACCGGATGACGCTTTTCGTCTCGCCCGAGCCGGTGGCCGCGATGACCAGGTTCCGCCGCTCCGGGTCGACGTAGCGCCGGATGGGGTCGTCGAGCGTGAGCGGCATGATGTTCTCGTAACGCGACGACTGCTGGAGGAAGTCGTAGAGCGCCAGCGCGCTTCGGCCCTCGGCGATGCCGTATATGTATTTCGTCCGCTCCCGGTTCTCCAGGATGAACCCGGTAAGGAGGCTGACCAGCTCGCCGATACGGTCTCTGCCGATCTCGCCCAGCTGCTTGATGAAGCGCTGCTGGACGTCGACAGCCTCGTAAAACGTGCCCGTGGCGATCATCGGTTATATTTATGTATCCATTGATATAAAAGCTGATTGGCGCGAAGAGCCACGCACAGATGGCGTTACGTATATCAGCTGCCAGCGCCATCCGACAGAGCGAGCCAGTGATAATATGGACGCAGAAGCACCCCGGTATTCGGCCATCGCAGGCTGCGGCCCCAGCGGCTGCATGATCACGAGCCTCCTGAAGCAATCGTCGGCAAAGGCCCGGCTGATCGCCGTGGACGAGAGCGACGAGGCCCTGCGCGAAAGCGGGGCGGACGTCAGGATAAAGGCCCGGCCCGGCGAAAAGGTGGCGGCGGATATCGCGGCCTTCGAGATCGTCTTTATCGTCTTCGACCCGACCGAGCCCGGCGCTGCCGCCTGCGCGGGCGAAGTCGCTTCTCGGGTAGCCGCCGAAGGGGCGTTCTCGTTCGGCATCGTCATACGGCCGCCCGGGCAGGCTTCACCTGATCTTACCGTCCTGCGCAGGCCCTATGGAAGCATCGGCGTTATCGACGCCGACTATATACTGGGCAAGCGGGGCGGCAAGGACCCGGCCATGGCCCTCCAGATCGCCTTCAACTTCACCGCCCACACGCTGACGTTCCTCGCCGGCGCCATCGATGCAGGCGACCTCAGCGCGGCCGACCTGAAATCGGCGGCCAGCGGACGTATTGTGAATTTTGCCGCGTCCCATGTGTCCGATCCGATCGCGATCTACTCGATGGCCTTCAGCAAGATCGACCGGGCGGCCGTCAAATCGGGCATCGTCTTCCTCGACGACGCGATCGAGGACGTCCCGGCCCGGCGCATCTTCCTGGGCATCGGCCGCACCCTGCCCGGGGCCGGGCTTGACATGATCCGGACGAAAGGGCTGGAACCGTTCAAGATACTGGCTATACTCGCGCAATAGCGAGAAACACTTTTCCGGGCCCGGGGCGGTCACGCGCACGCGCGAGCAGTCGTTCGCCGGCCGACGCGGGCCCTGCCTGTTTTCTATCGCCTTATGCGTGGATAGGGCTCCGGTCACCAGATGCCCCTGTCTCTTCTTAAAACCCGGACTCGTCGAGTATGGCGTCGAGGTTCAATAAGAAATCGTTGAGCATGGCCACCGGCACAAAAATGCATCCGTTCTCGAAGCCCAGGTTATCGTCGATCCAGGAGACGATGACCGGGATCGACCGGATATTAAAAGCATCCTCATGGGCCAGGCAGCGATTATAATGCTTGGTGGCCTCGGTCTTTAAAGAAGAAGTCCTGTACCTGCTTCGACCGTATTTTTTACCGTCGATGCACAGGCACAGGTCCTTGCGATATCCGACGACGTCGATCTGGTAGCCGCGGCCGCCGTGCTTGAAGACCTTCCTGAACTTGACCTCGAAGTTATGCTGGTCGAGGATATCCCGCAGGAGCTCTTCGAACTCCTGCCACGTCAGGCCGTCGAGGTCGTGCTCGCGATCGCTTTCCATCGCGGCTCAGATACACGCTTACAGGATATCAAGTTTCTCTACGATGTTGCCGTTAGTGTAGCGCTTGTCGTAGAAGATCTCCTTGTCGTTCAACACCTGGCGCTCCAGCGTGCTCATGGCGATGTGGAACGCGCCGTCCGCGCCCCAGCCTTCGCCCTTCGCGTTGTAGTAGCTGTGGTCGGTCTTGAGCCGCACCCGGCAGAGTACCAGCGGCGTGCCGCGGAAGGTCTCCTTGTGCTGCTTGAAGTACACGTTGACGTAGCCGCCGACCAGGAACTTCTCGAACTTCTTGATGAAGCTCGCCAGCGAGGTCTGGACGTATTCCTTGTCGTAGTCCACCAGGTTGCCATGCGACATCTGCAGGGTGAACGGCGTCCTGATCTCGTTCTTCTTTAGCGCCGCGAGGGCCAGCAGCACGTCCGTCGCCGTCAGGATGCCCATGACTTTCTTGTTGTCGTAAACCACCAGGCCCTGGATGTCCTTCTTGATCATCAGCGCGGCGGCGTCCCTGATCGTCGTGTCGGGCTTGACCGTGACCACGCTGTCCGTCATGATGTCCTTGATCTTGATGTCCCGCGTCGGGCTGTGGTCCCGGCCGATGTCCCCACGTTCCGCCTTGTTCGGCTGGATGAGCTGCAGGAGATCGTGCATCGTCACGATGCCGGCCAGCTTGCCCTTCGAGAGGACCGGCACCCGCGAGATGCCTTCTTCCCGCAGGACGTTGATCAGCTTGCCCACGTGGTCCTCCGCGTCCAGCGAGATGACGCCCTCGCTCATCATGCTCGAAACCGGCCTGTCGCCAAACTCGGTCTCGGCGGCGCGCTGCATCAGGCTCTCGGTCGTGACCACTCCCTTGACTTTAGCTTTGTCAAACACAGGGAGCTGTCTGGTCTGGTTCTCGACCATCAGCCGGGCCGCCTCGTAAATCGTCGTGTCCGGGGTAATCTTCGGTGTCTTGCGAATCATCCCGTTAATGCCTGTCTTCAGGTTCCTTAAAGAGCCTACGATCGACTTCTCCGTAACCATCCCGACGTACTCCTTCCCGTTGAAGGCGAGCACAGCGGGCTTGTGCGACTTCCTCAGCAGCGGCAGGACTTCCTGCAGCGTCGCTTTCGTGTCGATCTTCTCGAACCTGTCGGTTGTTATGTCTGAGACGTTCATATTTCTTACCCCTGGAGCCTGAAAGGAGGCTCCATGAGATATGTATGGCTCCAAAAGGTGATAATCATTTCGGAATCGGCAAATGTCGGAAAGTATTTCTATGTTGTGAAAAATAAACTCTCATTTCCGGCGATCGATCGTTTTCCGGTCGTCCGGGATAACAGATTACCACGGATCGAGACCCGCTCATGTAAACCTGGCGGAGAAAGAGGCCCGGGCATCGCCTGCCGGTTGCCTCCTCGACATATGCTGGCAGCTCCTCATTTACTGGCGACAGTTGTCCTTTACTGGCGACCGTTGTCCTTTACTGGCGACCATTGTCCCTGCGCAGCCGGGATCGGGCGATCATGGCGCTGCCGACCAGCAGCAGCGGCAGGACGGCCATGGGACAGCACGACCCTCCTGTGCCGCTCTGGCTCACCGGCGCCGGCGTAGCGGGCACGGCGGTACCGGAAGGGGCCGGTGTCGCGATAGTCGTCGGCGCCAGCTTTTCCGCCTTGAGCTTGAGCAGGAACCCGGCGGGGAGCCCTCCGTCAGTGCCGTCGCCGGCTATCAGGTAGGCGCCGCCGGTGTCCACAAAGGCCGCGCGGCCCTCGACCGCACCGTTATCGCCTGCATACATCTTCCACAGGACCAGGCCGCGGGCGTCGGTCTTAACGATCATGGGGACGCAGGCCGTGTTGATCCAGATCTGCTTTCCATCGGCGGACGGGGACATAGTCTTTCCTGCCAGCAGGAAGCCGCCGTCTGCCGTCTCCCGGAGGGCGTTGGCATCGTTGTTCGAGTTCCCTTCCCGGTATACGCCGTCGTAGGTCCGGCACCATTCGATTTCACCATTGCGATCGGTTTTAATCAGCAAGGCGTCGTAGTTGATCGTATAGCTGCTCTTCCCAGCGGTGAACGATCCGCTTCCCGCAGGCAACATGGCGTTACCGGCGATGGCCAGCCCTCCGTCGGTCGTCTCGACGACGTCGCTGCCAAAAGAGGCTGGCTGGCCGACGTTTAAATACCGCTCCCAGAGAAGGCTCCCGTCGGGGCTGACTTTTGCCAGGCAGGTATAATTGGACGTATACTGGTTATACAGGTGGTTGGCGGCGCCGGCGATGACGAAGTTTCCGTCCGAGGTCCGGGTGACGGCCCTGCCGGCTTTGTAATCTTCGCTCGAGGTATTGCCGTATGTCTTTGCGGACAACAGGTTGCCGTCGGCGCTAATCCGTGCCACGTACAGTTGCGTATAGGCGCCCGACGGGCCTGACTGCTGTCCGGCCGCCACGAAGCTTCCGTCTGCCGCGAGGGCCACGTCGTAGAGCCGGTCGTCGCCAGGGGCCTCGAAGCGGCTTTCCCATGCCACCACCCCGTCCGGCCCCAGCCTGGCCGCAATCGAGTCCTCGCCGTCTCCCGCAGCGTTCCGCGCGTTGCCGACGATCAGGCAGCCATCATCCGGCAGGGCCTCGATCGACAGGGCCTGACTGTTCGGGTATTTTTCCAGCGTGCGCACCCAGGCCGGGCTCCCGTCGAGGCCCGTCTTCACGACGTATGCCTTCGTGCCGCCGGGCGTATTCACACTGCCTGCAAGGATATACCCGTCTTCCACGCCCGTAACAGATGCGATCGATACGCCGCCCTGTGCGCTATAGGTCTTCACGAACTCCCTTGCCGGTGGCTCTGGCGCGACGTAAGGCTCCGGCGCTGGCGAAGGCAACGGTTTCCCCCGCGGCTCGACCGCGGCCAGATCGTAGACGTAGACCCTGTAGTCGAAGACCGCCGGGCTCGTTGCCGTGGCGTTCGCCGTCCTGACCATCTTTGCGGCCACGGCTTTCCCGTCCGCGACGTCCATGTCGATGACCCATGACGAAGGCATCGGATAAGCCCGGTTGGTCTCTTTCAGGTCTTTATCCCGGAAGACGAGGTAGTCCAGCTCCAGGGTCACGATCCTATCGTCATAGACGGCCATGTCTTCGAATCCCGCCGCCATTTCCCGCAATGGCCGCAGGGACCCGTCGAACACGATGGTCTTGCCGGTCACCTTCGGGTCCGACGCCCAGATCTCGCTGCCGCGCAACAGCAGCGGCCCTCCGCCCCGCGAGTAAGCGTATTCCGCGACCAGGACGTTGCTTCTGGTCACCTTCCTGATCGTGCCGGTCCGGGCCTCGTAGTCGTAAATGTACTCCCCGTCGAACGCCAGGGACTCGGTGCTGTTATACCTCCCTGCCGGCGTGATGCCGAAGCGGCCGGGCGTTACCGAATAAAGCCGGTTACCCCGCGTGTCATAGGCATTGACAAAACCGCTGTCATAGACGAATATCGTCCCGCCGGCGACGTGCACGCCTTCATAACTGCCGTCGATCTCGCCGGCCAGCCGGCCGGTGGTGTCATAGATCAGGACCCGGTCTTTCAGGCTCGACAGTTCGCCGGTATCGACGCCGATGACGATGGACTCCCCGTCGAAGGCGACACACCGGATCGCGTGCAGGTCCGGGGCCTCGTTTTTCGGTTCGATGACCAGCGAAGCCGTGAGCTCTGTCCTCGCACAGGCATGCGGTGAGAGCGTGAGAAGCGCCACGGCACAGAACAATAATATAAGCGTAAGCGCGGGGAGCGGTTTCATAAAATTATGGTTGCACTGCAATGATATTAACTTTTTTACAGCGCCGTAATGCCACGATAACCGGGCCGGGTATCGATCCTCATCGAATAAAAATCGAGTAACAATTAACGCTGTCCGATGATTATCTCAGGGTAGCGTTACCGGCCAGTTAACACGAGGTGGTCACAATGGAAAAAAAGATCAAGCTAACGATACGGGACGAGGACATCATCGAGATGGAGCGCATCAAGTCCATGCATGGTCTCACCGATGACGAGCTGTTCAGCTATCTCCTGCGTCTCGACGCCCTGGCCGATATGGACAGCCTTACGCCGACCGAGCGACGGCATCAGGTCGAGCGTGCCCGCCGGGGTGGCGGAGAACGGGCAGAACGCGCCCGTCCCGGTAAATAACCGTCAAAAACCGGTCACTGGCAAATCTTGTACGGGTGCAGATCTACTCCCCTGCCGGCCGGGACGACTGCTTGCAGACCCGCACTTCTTCTCTGCGTTTCTCCTGCCGGGACGGTCGCTGATTCCACTCTTTAAGGTAATAAATAAGCCGGGAATATACTCGATCGTAGGAGATGATTGGATGAAACGCATTATCGTGACACTGGTATTGGCCATACTGCTCGCGGGACTGGCGTCCCCGGCGCTGGCCCAGGCCCAGCAAACGCAGAAGAATATCGTCCAGACCGCAACTGACGCGGGCCAGTTCAATACGCTGGTCACTGCGGTAAAGGCTGCGGGCTTGAGCGATACCCTGAGCACCGGAGGGCCGTACACGGTCTTCGCGCCGAACGATGCCGCCTTCGACAAGCTGCCGGCCGGGACGGTCCAGTCGCTGGTGAAGGACAAGCCGAAGCTGACCGGCATACTGAAGTACCACGTGGTCCAGGGCAAGTACACGGCCGCCGACCTCGCCAAAATGAAGGACATCAAGACCCTTGACGGCAAGACGCTGACGATCAAAAAGCAGCCCGACGGCAGCCTGATGATCAACGGCGCGAAGGTCGTCAAACCCGACATTCAGACGAAGAACGGCGTGATCCATGCCATCGACACTGTCATGATGCCCAAATAATCATCGACAGCTCATTTTTTTTATTTTACGCATGTATGTCCACCGCGTTTTTACGCCTTAAAGCATAAGTGAATGACCATTGTCACCATCGGATATGCGGAGATTTCCCCGGCCCCGGATCGTGATCAGCTCATGTCTCGAGTTCGAACATGTCCGCTACGACGGCAAGGTCGTCCCGTGCCCGATCGTGAAAGACCTTATGCCTTTCGTCGATTTCATCAAGGTCTGTCCCGAATGCGGGATCGGCCTCCCTGTGCCCCGCGACCCGTTGCGGATCGTCAACGTTCGGGGCCGGGAGCGCCTCATCCAGCCACTGACAGGACGGGACGTCACGGACGAGATGGACGCGTTCACGGACCGGTTCCTTGCCGGGCTGCCACCCGTGGACGGTTTTCTCTTCAAATCCGGTTCGCCGACGATCGGCTTCTATAATATCAAGGTATACGATCACCCGGTGGGCTCGGGCGTCGCAGGCCGGACCAGCGGGCTGTTCGCCCGTAAAATATTGCGCCGATACCCGGGCTATCCCCTTGAAGACGACCAGCGGTTGAGGAACCGTAAAATCCGCGATGATTTCCTGACGAAGCTTTTCGTCTTTGCCGGCTTCCGGGAGGCCGCCGGCACCGGCGACCCGGAAGCGTTGAAGGATTTTGACGAGCGCAACCGGTGCCTGTTCCTGTGTTACGATCCGGATTCGGAGGCTACGCTGGGCGGCGCGCTGGCGCGCGGGGATAATGCGGCTTATTTCGGCCGGATGGGGCGAGTGATGTCCCGTGCCCGGACCGCCGCCGGGTACGTCCTCGTGGCAATGCGCATTTTCGGACGGTACGCCGATCGCCTCTCGCCTGCGGAGACGGCCTGGTTCCGGGATATAGTCGCCAAATACCGGAAGAACAAGGTCGGCCGGGACGCCCTGCTTGAGGCGCTCCGCCTGTTCGCAATCGAAGTATCCGACTGGCCGACCGCGGATCAGACGCTGTTCGCTCCCTATCCGCTGGATCTGGTGCCTGACGCCGACGAGTACCGGGACCGGGACTACCGGAAAGTGCTCAGCATGGCATAAAACGATAACTCTACAGGGCCGGATTGCCGTCCGATCGATATATCAAATAATTCTCAGGGCATCATGTTCCAACGTCTGCGCCGTACATGCGGCCTGATTGAGCTCCGGGATATCTGGAAAATCCTGTCAACTGTCTCCTATAGAAAAAGTTAGTTATCGTTAACTTTTTATATGGTAACGTCTTATCACATAATGTTAGTTAACGTTAACTTACATAATGCAGATGATGTATATGAAAGCATTAATCGTTTACGGCACACGGGGCGGCTCGACAAAACAGATCGCCGAGGAGATGGGTAAAATTTTCGGAGAACATGGCTATGCGGCGACTGTGCGGAACGCGAAAGAGTCCGGGGGTATCGACGTGAGCGACTACGATGTCATCGTTGCCGGCCGCTCAGTCCGGGCGCTCAAGTGGACCCGGCAGGCGACGGCCTTCCTGAAGCGGAACCAGAAGGTACTGTGCGGCAAGAAAGTCGCGCTCTTCTGGTCCGGCCGGGCCGGCGACGACCCGGTCGATCAGGGTAACGTTAACCGGGCAATGGCAAAGGTCACCGGCGCATTCCCCGAAATCAAGCCACTAAGAACGGCCTACTTCGGCAGCTATACGGCTTTCGGCAGCTGGAATCCGGTAGCGAGAATCGCGAACAACGTCATGAAAAAGGAATTCGAGAAGAGGGGCATCGATGTCAGCCGGCCCGTCGACCGCCGGGACTGGGACGCCATCCGGCAGTGGGCGGCGGACGTGGCGGCGGAGGCAAAAGCATGAGCGCGAGACGCGTTAAAGGAAAAACCGGCCGGCCGGTGAAGGTGGCGGGCGAAAAGGGGACGAAAGAGAAGATTTTCGAGGCCGCGATCGAGATGTTCGCGGAAAGGGGTTACGACGGCGTGTCCATCCGGGATATCGGCCGGGCCGTCGGCATCTCCGAGGCTGCGGTGTACCGTCACTATCCCGGCAAAGAGGCGATCCTCGATTCGATCTTCGCATTCGTCGAAGGCCGGATCTATCCGCAGGCCCCGGAGGAAAGCTACGACGCCATCGTCGACGCCGTCCCCTTCGAGGAGCTGCTCCAGAGCATACCCCGGTATATGATCGCCGACCCTCAGCTGATCCGGATCACGCGCATCATGATGATCGAGATGTACCGCAACGAGAAGATACGTGAATATGTCCAGAGAGAGCTGTTCCAGCGGCCGGTCGACGAGACTGAAGCGCTGTTCCGGAGACTGATGGCGAAGGGAAAGATCCGTGAATGCGATCCCGGGGCGCTGGCGAAGGTGTTCATCGCGTACATCACCTACTGGTACTTTGAGACGTTCATCTTCGACTATGGCGTGCCACTGGACGCCAGTCATGTCGAAAAGACCACCCGGGCTCAGATTAAGCTGTTCGTGGCGCTGACCCGGCCGGAGGGAGGCGTCGCTCATGAATAAGGCCGACGGAACCGCCGCCGGAGACCACGCCTGGAAGCGCCTGTATCTGACCGGCGGCGTGGCTGCCCTCGCTGCCGGGCTCGTCTTCAGACGGAACCTGGGCCCGGAGGCATATCTGCTCACCGGCCAGGCACTGCCGGATAGCGCGATGGGCTGGTTTACGCTGCTCCAGGACAACCGGCTCCCGGGGCTCGTCATGCTCAACCTGTTCGACGTCGTCGACTATGCCCTCGTCGGCCTGATGTTTCTCGCCCTCTGTGTCGTTCTCTGGCGGTATAACCGGAGCTATACGCTGATCGCGGCCGCGCTCGGGTTAGCGGGGATAACGATCTGCATCACGTCGAACAGCGCCGTATCCATGCTGTCTCTCAGCGACCAGTATGCGGCTGCGACGACCGATGCGCAGCGTTCTATGCTACTTGCGGCCGGGGAGGCGATACTGGCTATCGATAATCCCGGCGCTTACTTCCAGGGCACCGGCGCCTACATGGGTTTCCTGCTCGTGGCCACGGCGGGCCTGGCGCTCTCCCTCGTCATGCTGCAGAGCGGCGTATTCGGCAGGGTGACCGCTTTCACGGGCATCCTGGCCAGCGTGTCTGACCTGGCCTTTTGTGTCCTCGTCGCTTTCGTACCCTGGACCGGCCTCATACTTGTGCCACTGGCCGGCCTGCTGTTGATGATCTGGCATATCCTGACCGGGTTGAAGCTGATACGGCTGTGGCGGGATGCCCCGGAAGCAAGGAGAATTGCGATGTCAAATGCGGACACCGGGGCGATATAAATGAGCGATTCCCCGTCTCCTGTTAGATGTGATCTCAAGCTCGTGTATGCGGGCTCGCTCGCGGTCGCCGTCCTCATGATCGCAGTGTCAGTCGCCGGTATCCTGTACTGGCGCGATCTCTATCCGGCGTCGCAGGCGGCGAGCTCCGCCGGCTCGGACGCCTTCAACCTCGTCGCCATACTGCCTGTCCTGCTACTATCGATGTGGCTCGCCCGCCGCGGCAGACTCATCGGCCTGCTGCTCTGGCCCGGCGCGCTCTTTTATGTGCTGTACATTTACGCCTTCTACGTCATCGGCCTGCCGGTCACGGTGCTTTTCCTGCCCTACGTCGCCCTGGTCGTCCTGAGCGCATACGCCCTCATCGGGCTCGTCGCGGGCATCGATGGCGATGCCGTGCGCCAGCGGCTTGCCAGCCATGTGCCCCACAGGGCCGCAGGGGGCGTCCTGATCGGGCTCGCCGTCCTGTTCATCGCGATGGACGCGTACGCCGTCGTCGATATGCTCGCTGGCAATAAACCGATCGATATACAGACAAGCACCCCGTGGATCGTCGATCTCATCGTTGAGTGCCCGGCGCTGCTTCTCGGGGGAATCTTGCTGTGGCGGCGTGCGGCACGCGGGTACGCGGCAGGCGCAGGCCTGCTCTTCCAGATCGCCGCGCTCCTGATCGGCGTCCCCGTCAGTTTCGCGCTCGGGGCGTTTCTGACCGGGTCGCCGATGGACACGGATACGATCACGCTTCTGTTCGTCGGCGTGGTACCGCTGGGGCTCCTGGCGTTCTTCATGCGAGGCCGGGGCTCGGGCAATATGTCTATGATCCCCGGTCACGATACTCACGCCAGGTAACCTGATCCCAGATCGGACGATTACCCGGTGTTGAAAATGCGGCTCTCATGTAAAGCTATGTGATGGGCAGCGATTCGCCCGGGCGGCCGCGCGCGTGCGCGTGACCGCAGCGGGGGCTGCTCATGTGTGCAGCGGGGGCTGCTCGTGTGTGCAGCGGGGGCTGCTCGTGTGTGCAGCGGGGGCTGCTCGTGTGTATAGCTGGGGCTGCCTGTATTACGCCCGTCCGTCGACGATGACGGTCTTTCAAGGTTAAACGACCGGCAACATAACCACAAATCGGGCCCCCTTCGTGTGGTCCCCGGTTATTCGGTCCTCGACCCACACACGCCCTTCATAGCTTTCGACGAGCGACTTGACCAGGTACAGCCCGAGGCCCATGCCCTTGGCCCTGGAATCTCCCTTGAGCATCCGGTTGAAGATCCGGCCCTTGAAATCGTCGGGGACCCCCGGCCCGTTATCCTCGACGATCACCCGGCAGTAGCGGCCGGTACCGTCGTTCACTATGTCCATGTCGATGACGATGTCTGCGCGATCTCCTGTGTGCTTGATCGCGTTGCTCACCAGGTTGGCGAATACGTCGTACAGGAGCCCGTTGGCACGTACATAGCAATGCTCGCACCGGTTCAGGTTCAGCGTGACCGTCTTGCCGGGCACGGCCCCGAACTCCCGCCGGACGTCCGCGAGCACCGTCGCGATATCGACTTCCTGGGCCTGGAAGACGCCCTCCTGGAGTTTCTGCAGCTTTCTCACGTTCTTGATCAGCCGGGCGCTCCGCTGCAAGACCTCAATCGGCTTATCCAGATACTCGTTCTGTCGCTCGGTGGGCGGCATATCCCTGGCCAGCTCCAGGTATCCGAGCGCGATCTGGTGCAGGTTGTTGATGTCGTGTCCCAGCAGGTCCAGGTAAAGCTCGGCCTGCGATTTTGCCTCAATTACTTCGTTCTCCGCCCGCTTGCGATTGGTGATGTCCAGCGCGGTAAAGGTCACCCCGGCCGAGAGATTAGCAGGATCGATCGGCGACGAGCTCAACAGGATATCGATGACCCTGCCGTCTTTACGGCGCCAGCGTGTCTCGACGTCGCCGACGCCGCGCTCCGCGATCATATCGTACTTGACCTTGCCCACGTACTCGTATTCCATGTCGGAAGGATATAGCATGCGCGCGCTTTGGCCCACCAGCTCCTCGCGCGCATACCCTGTCATCCGGCAAAGCTTTTCGTTGACTTCCTTGATGACCCGGTCCACTACGACGCCGATCCCGGTAGGGGCGCTCCGGAAAATGCTGTTAAGCAGGGCCTCGCTCTCGCGCAGGGCCATTTCGACTTGCTTTCTCCGGGTGACATCCTGCATCGTGCCGAAGATCTTCACCGGCTGCCCGTCCCGGTCCTTGACGACCTCGACCTCCGAGTGTATGTATCGCACTTCGCCGCCTGGGGCCAGTATCCGGAAATCGAAGCTGTCGGGCAGGTTATCGTAATTGAGATTTTCCTTCACTTTTTTGACCCACTTCAAATCGTCGGGGTGCATCCGGCTGGCGAACTCGTCAAAGGGGACAGGGCCGGAGGGCTCCAGGCCGAACATGCGGTAGTACTCCCGGGAGCCGGAGAGCATGTCAGTCTTCAGGTCCCATTCCCAGCTCCCCAGCGCCGCGATCCTCTGCGCCCTTTCCAGGTTGGCCTCGCTCTGCTTCAGGGCTTCCTCGGCGCGTTTGCGCTCTGTGATGTCGTGCACGACGCCCACAGACCGGACGATCTGTCCCGACAGGTCCCGGTAGTTTTCGTATTTTTCGTGTACGACACGGACATCGCCATCCGATTTCCTGATCACCCGGTGTTCGATCTCGTAGGTGTCCCTGCCCCCCCGGACCGAGCCGGTATAGGCCACGTCGACCGCTTCCCGATCGTCCGGGTGCACAGCTTCGAGGAACGCAGCGTAAGTGCCGTCGAACTCCCCGGGCTGGATGCCGTAGATCCGGTATACCTCGTCGGACCAGACCAGCCGGTCATTCGCGAGGTCCAGCTCCCAGCTGCCGAGACGGGCGATCTCCTGCGACTTTCTCAGCAACGTCTCGTTCCGGCGCAGCATCTCCTCCGCCCGCTTGCGTTCGGTGATGTCTTCATACGTGCCCAGGATTCCGATCACGTTACCCTGCGCGTCGTGCAGCGGGACCTTATTGGTTTCGATCCACGCCAGCTTACCGTCCGCTTCCCGCTGCCGTTCGATGATATAGTACTCCGGGACGTCAGTCTCCATAATCCTGCGGTCATAGCTACGGAAACTCTCCGCCTGCTCCCTCGACCATGGCAGATCATAATCGGTCTTTCCGACGATGTCGGCGGGGGACGCGAGCCCGGCGGCCTTCGCGAAGACTTTATTGCACCCCAGGTATCGGGAGTCGCGGTCCTTCCAGAAGATGGCCTCCGGGATGTTATTCATGATGAGCTGCAGCATGTTCCGGGCCGCATTTACCTCTTCCTCCGCGCGCTTGCGCCCGGTGATGTCGCGATCGATCCCCCGGTACCCGGCAAAGCGGCCGTCCGCGTCGAACATCGGCATGCCGCTGGTCTCGACGATCACGTGGCCGCCGTCCTTTCGGGCCAGCGTGTTTTCCAGGAGAGAAAACTCCCTGCGCGCCAGAAATATCTGCTCGAACCCCGACCGGACCCGTTCCGCCTCCCCGCAGGGCATGAAATCGAAGGGAGATTTGCCTATCATCTCTTCCGGCGCGTAGCCGAGCAGATCGCGCACCCGCGGGCTGGCGTACGAGTAGCGGCACCGCGTGTCGATCTCCCACACCCAGTCGTTGACCTGCTCGACGAGGTTACGATATTTGTCCTCGCTCTCCCGTAGCCGGTGTTCCGCGCGCTTACGCAGGGTGATGTCCCTGATCACGCCGACCTGGCGCAGCGGCTGCCCGGCATCGTCGTAGATCGTTTTACCCAGCGCCTCCATCCAGTAGATCTGCCCGTCTTTGGCCCGCAATTTAAACTCAGTCGGGGTACTCTCGCCTTTTGTAAGGCTTTCATGAAGCCGGGCCAGCATATGCTCCCGGCAATCGGCGGTCATAAAGTCGAAAATGCTATGCGCGAGCAGATCTCCCGGCTCGTACCCGTAGTGAGCTATTCGGGGGCTGATATAGTTGATGATACCGCCGGGCGTTATCGCGTAGACGATGTCGAGAAAGCTGGAAATCAGTGGAAGATACTCGTCCTCGCACTGGCCGGGTGTCTCCCGGAGTCGCCTGTCGCCCGGGCGTTTTTCGCTCTTGCCACTGGCCGGTTTTGTCGCCTTCCTCCCCATAAGTCGACCACTGTAAAATGTTATTAGGATCTATAAACCGAAGTAACTACCGATCATCAATATATTTTCTATCGGTGATAATTCCATTTTACTGTCCGGAGCAATGCTATTGGCTCTCCGGTCATCGCAATCACAAACAGGCTAATCAAATACTCTTATCCGTTGTATGCGAAAAGGTTCTGTATGATCTCTGTCTGTGCCATCTTTGTTGTGGCCGCCTGCAACGGGCCCGGGCCCGGGCTCAAGTTTTTTTACAGCGCTACCCGGCATTCAAGAAAATATATACGGCATAAGCGTACAGATACTATCGGTGGTTCCTCCATGGACGGTACATCGAACCCCGGCACCGAGCACGTGCAAAACTGGCTGAGGAAGCTCAAGGAGAGCCAGGACCGCAAGAAGGACGAGAAGATCCGGAAATACAACGACGTCGTCTCCAAGCTGATCATACTGCTGATCGGCGTGTGCGTCGTCTGCGTGATCGTCATCGCGGCGCTGATCGTACAGAATGAGGGCCAGAGGAAGTCCATGGAAGCGCTGGCGCTGGCGAACAACACGACCTTCTACAGCCACCAGGCACAAATCATGGACCTGCAGGGCCAGATAGAGTCGCTGCAGGCCCAGAACGAGCGGTACCAGTCCTTTATCCTGTCGAACCGGACGCTGGACGTCGTCCACCAGGTCAACGTGGACCC
>MVRA01000044.1 GCA_002067315.1 Methanocella sp. PtaU1.Bin125
GTGCCGCGGGGGCTTTCGACCTGCAGGATCTGGAGGACGGGCTGACCCTTGAGCACGAATTCGACGGCCTGCCCGCCGGCATCGAAGGTCTCCTCCGCTTCCTCGTTCAGGACCTCGCTGACCTGCATGCCCGACTCCTCGATGGTGAAATCGGTGCTCGCGATGCTCACGCCCTTCTGCGTGTGCCCGGCCTGCCCGGCCACGATGTTCTCCTCAGGCACCATCCCGGCCAGCCCCTTGCGCAGGGACCCGGCCAGTGCTTCGTCGATTTCCGCTATCATCGCCGGATCACTTCTTGGCCTCGGGAAGCTGCCTGACACGGGCGGTATAGTGCAGCACGTTGGCAATCCTGACCCCGCTTTCCTTCGACACGTCCTTGAAGGTGATGTAGCGTATCGCCTTGTCCGGGCCGGGGTTGACCAGCACGTACCGGTACCACAGGCGCTGGTTGGGGGACTGCAGGTATTCCACGTACGGGTTCTTATTGCCCTTCGGCCGCAAATTCGTCCACTCGTGTATCATCAGCTTATCCGAGGTATACGTGCTGCCGTCGATGTATTCCAGCGTGACCTGGAGCGCCTCCCTGTCCCCGGCGGCCGCGCCGGACCAGTACGAGATCGTGTCGGCGTAGTCGTTCAGGCCGAACGTGCAGATGTCGCCGGTCTCGCCCATCCCGCAGTAGTATTGCCGGCTGATCAGCCCCATCACGTCCGTCCCGTAGTTGAAATCCTCCGGCACGCCGGCGCTCAGGGCGTACGCGTTCCCGATCGGGCTCGGCAGCCCGATCAGCGTGGTGCCCCGCGCCATGTTGTCGATGTACTTACGGAGGCTGACCAGCTCCTCCTGTATCCTGTTCCATTCGTCGGATCGTATGACGTCTCCGGGTTTTTTCACAATTGGCTCAAATGTCATTGGTTACCCCACCACCTGTGGTTCGGTTTTTTTACCTTCCGTCAGCCGCACGCCGGCCTTCACGCCGCAGCCCTTCGCCATGTTCACAATCTCCTGCAGGTACGCTTCGGTCACCCCGGCCCTCTCGACCAGGCCCTTTTCGAGGATCACGTCGAAGGCGGCCGGTTGGTTCGCGGTCCACTCGAGCGTAATCGTCGAGCTGATGTCCACCGAGAAGACGGCGCGGTCGAACAGCGCCTGGTCGAACACGCCGAGGTTGGCGCCGATCGACTCGGTGTACTGCCACTTCGTCTTCCTCCGGGGCAGCACCGGGGCCTTGCCCGTGAGCCGCTCCGAGACGTCCTTCCCGTTCAGCGTCGCCCGGCTGCCCTCGATGACCAGCCGGTCGCCCTTCTTCAGGTCGCCCCGGTACCCGACGACCTCGCCCGTGTCCCGGTTGGTGACGGCCGGGTCGGTGATCCGGACGTTTTCGGTCTCCACCTCGATGGTGATCCGGGGCGCGGCCTCCCGGACGTTCCGGGGGTTCACCGTCCACTCGGCGCCGGCGAGGGCCTTCCAGCTCTTCGTCATCCGGACCGGCGGGTTCTCCTCGATCGCCACCGGGTAGTCGGCCGGCAGGCCCAGGGCGATCCGCACCATCATCCGCACCGCGTTCGCAGTGCCGCCGCCCTTGTAGCTTAACACGGCCGTCTTCAGCCGGCCCCGGTAGTCGTCGTCGCTCTCGGAGGCCTTCCTGGCCATGCTGTAGAGGGCGCCGATGCCGTCCAGGTCGTCCCGGGCCGCGCTGTCCACCCAGTGCGCCCGCATGATGCCGACGAAGTCCTTCTCCGCCTCGTCCATGCTCTTGCCGGCCGACCGGACCAGGGCCGACACGGCTGTCGTCTCGTCCCAGCACATGTAGAAATGCGGCAGATGGTCGGCGATCTTTTCCGCCCGGGCCATACTCATTCCTCCACGAAGATCTCGAGGGACCGCACCTCGGCCTTCTCGGTCTGCCTGATCTCGACGTTGGCGTTGCTCTCGTTCACGTACACGTCGCGGGCGTCCTTCACGCCCGGCACCTGCAGCGCGGCGAGAATCATGCGGCTGATCACCACGTCCTGTCCGATGTCGAGCGAGCTCATGTACTCGGTGATCGCGCCGCGCACCCGGGCCTTGACGGCCTCCCGGTCGGCGCCGCGGGCCACCACGACCGTGAGCCGCGCGTCGAGCGGCACGATGGCGGGCCTCTTGAACTCGACGACGATCCCCGCCGAACGGGTTTCCTCGATGGCCCGCGAGATATCCTCCGGGTCTCCGCCGCTGGCGACGATCTGCACGATGCCCGGGACGCCGTCCGGCTGATCGATGACGACCACTTCCCCGGCGACGCCGCTGACGCCCTGGACCGCGGACTTCAGCGACTTCAGGGTGGCCTTGCCGGCCATCTCCAGCGCCCGCCGCGCCCGGTCCCGGAGCTCCGGGTCCGTCTCCACGCCCGTGCCGTTGGTCAGGTCGTTCTTGTTGATCACGTACTCGATGCCGGCGACCGGCCGGGGCATCACTGTGATGCTCCCCGCGTTGACGTTGCCCTCCTTCCCCGGGACCGTGGCCATCACGGGGACGTCCACCTCCCAGCGGCCCGCCGCGTTCTTCACCAGCGCGGCCTCCCGGGTGGTCCGGAACGACTTCACGTTCTCCTTGTTCCTCGCGGAGGTCGATACCACCGTGTTCAGCGGGATGACGATCGCCGGGTACGCCGCGTAGTCCACGTAGAATACCGACCCGCTGTCGGGGCGCTTGCCCTGCGGCAGGAAGATGACGCGGTTGTCCGCGACGTCGTAGTCCGCGCCCTGGAGGAGCGTCGTGGCCTGGCCGCCGACGGTGGCCTCGATCTTCCTGACCTCCTTGATCAGCGCGTTCTTCAGCTCGTAGCGGTCCTTAACCCCGTAGACCGCGGCCTCCCTGACGACCTCCGCGGACGGCGGCTCGTTGTTGCGCGCGAACGTGACCTCGCCGTTCGCGAAGCCGGCCATCTTCCGGGTGATCCCCAGGAGCGAGACGACCAGGTCCAGCGACTTGCCGGTCGCCGTGTCGACGAACCCGGCGCTGTACACCCGGTCCATCTGGGCGTACATGAAGTCCATTTCCAGTGCGATAGCCTCGATGAGCGTCCTCGTGACCGTACCGGGGTTGACGTCGGTGATGCCCGCGGCGGTCTCGACGAGGTAGTAGACGAAGAACGGCGTCCGGTCGTCGGGCTTTTCCCCGCCCTCCAGCCACTCGATCATGTCCCCGCCCAGCCGGTAGTCCGTGCCCTTGCGGAACGTGAACCTGGCACCCTTCAGCACCCCTTCCACCTTAACGATATCCTTGACGTTCGGGTACTCCAGCTGGAACTTCGTCCGGTTGGCCAGGTACTCGTACTTCTCGCTCACCAGGCCCTTCGTTATCTGCGACAGCATCGAGTCGGTGATCTCCCTGTACGTTTTCCTCACATAAGTCATCAGCTCACCTCCAGGTAATACGGGAACACGAGGTTCATTGGCACCGTGCTCTTGATGGGTAAAATCGTGATGTCCAGGATGACAGCGTGCGGGTTATCGCCGTAAACGCTCGCCTTGACGCTGATGATCTCTCTGACGCGATGCTCCTGCCCGATGCACTCCTTGACGTACAGCCGGACGAGGTCCCGGGTCCGCTCGTTGTTCGGCTGCCCGACGAGCTCGTGCAGCCGCGAGCCGTAGCGCGGGTGCCCCAGCTCGGCCAGCTCGCCCTGCCGGGTCAGGAGCCGGTGCATGATCGCCTGCCCGAGGTTCTCGCGGCCGGCGACCACCTGCAGGTCGCCCTCCCGGCCCACCATCAGGTCGGCGCCCAGGCCGACGTATTCCTCCCTGGTCTCCAGGTATAGTTTTAAGTCTCTGCCGTATAGCTCCTCTTCCATCTCTATCCCTGACCTTCACCCTATTAGTACCGTGCCCGCCGCGACTACCGTACCGATCGGCAGCACTCCGGCCGGATCGTTGCAGGTATTCGCCATATCGCCGGCCCGCGCCGCCGGCTTCCCGTTGATGAACACGGTTGAGCTGCCCGCGATGATCGTGCCCTGGTTCGTCGGCGGCACCTGGAACGGCCCGCCCTGGGGCAGGTGCGGCGGCGTGTTCGTCGCCGTCGAGCCCGCGGTGGCAGCCGGTTTGCCCTCGATGAGCACGTCGGTGCTGCAACCGCCGGAGATGATCCCGTTGAACGGGCTGGGCAGGGGCGTGGGCACCGGCCCGCCCGGCGACGGTATCATGTAGATGTGCGTGTCGATCGCAGTTATCGTGTCGCCCATTTTCGCAGCTGGCACTCCCATCGCGGCACCTCAGTTAATATTGACGAGCGAGCCTTTGATCTCCGTTACCGCGCCACCCTTGACGCTCATGTTCGCGCCCGCCGTGATCTCGGTGTTGGCATCGCTCTTGATCGTGATCGTGGCCGCCTTCAGCTTGAGCTCGCCGCCGCACTGGATGGACAGGCCGGCCGCAGCCTTGATCACGACGTCGGCGCTCTTGGACTCCACGACGACCTTCTGCTTTTCGGAGAAGAGCTTCACGTCCCCGGAGCCGCCGACCTTGAGGTTGCCCGAGTCCCCGTACCCTGTGAAGGCGAACTTCTTCTCCGTACCGATGTACATGTTGCCCTCAGTCGTCATGTGGATCGAAGTGTCCTTGTGTTTGATCGACGCCTCTTTATCCGTGATCGTGATCTCCATGCCGCTGGGAAACTTGAGATGTACCCGCCTCAGGCTGCCCGAGCTGTCCTCGCTGTCGGGGGACTCGTAGACAATCTCGCCTGCCTTGTTGACCGGCGGCCTCTGCTCGTCGTTGTACAGGCTGCCGAGGACGACGGGGGAATTGACGTTGCCCCCGATGTAGCCGATCAGCACCAGGTCCCCGATGTTCGGGACATAGGCGAGGCCGATGTGCGACGTCATGATCGGTACGTTCCTGAGCTCGTCCGCATCGCTGTCGCGGAGCTTCACGCTACAGTAGTAGTTCTCGTTGTCGCTCGCGCTCGCGTGGGGAAACACGGAGGTCACCAGGCCCAAATCGAAGGTCCGCAGCTTCTTCGTCTCGCTTTCCGCAATCTTCTTCATCGCGCCCACCATGGACAGGCCCTCGCTCCCGTCGGACTGTCCGGTGGCGGAGCCACCGCTCCGGCCACCCGGCTCCGCGACACTCCCCTCATTATCAGCTGGCATTATTGCTTCCCTCCCGCCTTCTCTATCTGCTCGATGATCTTTTTAACCGCGTCCCGGGCCTGGCCCAGCTCCATCTTCCGCTGCTCGACGCTGCCCGCCGCCTGGTTTGCCCTGTCCCGGGCCGCCAGGATCTTGTCCGTCGCGTTGTTCCGGCCCCGCAGGTACTCCAGGTCTTTCGTCTGCTGGAACTGCTTCGCCGCCTCGGCCTGATCCCGGGCCAGCTGGTACTTCTGCTGCGCGGCATCGGCCTGGCGCTTCTTCGTGTCAAGCGTCTCCTTCGCCGCCCCGGCCTTCTTCGTCGCGTCTTTTACCGTCATTCCGCCCCTCCGCCCTAGTCGAGCCCCGCCGCCTTGCGGCCTTCCTCGACCTTCTCCTTCGACGCCCTGTACGCGCTCTTCATGCTCTCCATAGCCCGGGCCATTTCCCTGCGGCCTTCCTCGACCTTCTTCACCGCTTCGTTGTACGCCTTGCTGGCGTCTTTGAGGATGTTGTTCGCGGTCTTCTGCGCCTCGTCGATCCGGTCCTGGATCTCCTTGACGCCCTCGTCCAGTTTCTGCCGGGCTTCCTTGACCTTGCCTTCAAGCTCCTTCAGCTTCTCCTCCGCCTCTTTCTCGATCTTCTCTTCCTCGCCTATGAGCTCGTCGTACTTCTTGAGGGCCTCTTCCTTCTTTTTCTTGTACTCGTCCTCGATCTCTTTCGCCTTGTCCTCAATCTGTTTCTTCTTGTCTTCGATCTGCTTGAGCCTGTCCTCGACCTGCTCCTTGAGGGCTTTGACCTTGTCTTCAGCCTCTTTGACCTTGCCTTCGACTTCTTTTTCGACCTCTTTTTCCTTGTCCTCGATCTGTTTCTTCTTCTCTTCGATCTGCTTGAGCCTGTCCTCGACCTGCTTTTCGAGGTCTTTGACCTTGCCTTCAGCCTCTTCGATCTTGTCCCTGATCTCTTTCTCGATCTTAGAGGTGTCCGCCGACTTGTCCATGCCCTGCACGTTCGCGCCTGTGGCTCCGCCTCCAGGCGGGATCTGGTTCTTGAGATCATGGACCTTCCGCTTGTGCTCGTCGATCTCGCCTTTGATCCGGTCGACCTCGTCCTGGACAGGCCGCAGCTCTTCGGCGATCTTGTCTTTGGCTTCCTTGACCTTGTCCTTCGCTTCCTGTTCGAGGTTCTCCGCCTTCTCTTCCCACGCCGCGATCTCGGCCCGGGCTTTGTCGACCTCGTCCTGGACAGGCCGCAGCTCTTCGGCGATCTTGTCTTTGGCTTCCTTGACCTTGCCCTCGGCCTTCCTGACGTAGTCTTCGGCCTCTTTCTTCAGCTTATCGGCCTCGGCCTTGACCTTATCGATCTCTTCCTTGACCTTTGCCCTGGCCTCGTTGTACTCCTTCTCGGCGTCGTCGACGACCTTGTCGAGCTCTTTCTTCGCCTCCTTGAGCTCTTTCTTCAGCTCGTCCACGTAGCTGAGCGCCTCCCGGGCCGCTTCCTCGGCCTTCTTCTTCGCCTCGCCGGCCGCGTCGATCATCTCGGCGGCCTTTTTATCCACCCCGGACGCGGCGGCCTGCAGCTCCTGCAGCACGCCCTCGAGGGCTTCCTCGGCCGCCTCGATGGCTTCGATGAGCGCCTCTCTGGCCGCATCTTCCGCCTCTTTGGCCTTAGCCAGCATCTCCTCCAGCATGCCGGGCTTCTTCGGCGGCGCCGGCACTGCCGGGGTTTCGATAGCGGGTGATTCGCCCGGCTCCACGGTCACCTTCTTGATCCAGCCGATCGTCGTCACGAAACCGTTCGCAATGCTGACCTCGTGGCTGACACTGACCACCTCGAACTCGCCGTTGTTCTGCTCGTTCGGCAACTCCTTGATCGCGATCGTGTCGCCGAGGGCTACCTTCGGGTTCCCCAGCACGACCAGCCGGCCGCCCAGCTCGACCAGGATCGCCTCCATCTTCGCCGCGGCGACCCTGTCCGCCGTATCGCTGTCCCGGACCGCCGGGTGCCGGACGACGAGCACCCGGGTGCCGCTGCCCGACGTGACGCCTGTGCCCCCCTTCGAGATCCAGTGGGCCTTGTCAGTGCCCTTCGAGCTGGCCGGGCTCTCCCCGACGACCTTGACGCAGTCGTACTGCGGCGTCAGCTCCCACACCTCGCTCTTGATGATGTCCCGGCCGTACTTGAACGGCCGGGGCTTCGAGCGCCCGTACTTCTTGAAGACGACCGCCCCGTCGGGCTTGATGAACAGGTCGAACCCGTTGAGGGACGCGATCTCGATCATGTGCTCGTACACGGGTTTCGACGCGTCGATGACGTACATGGGGAAATCGATGCCGTCCTCCGGGTCCCGGGCCTTGAGGCCCGCCCTGGCGGCGAGGTCGTCGATGATGGCGCCCGACGACTGCTTTTCATAGATCTGGTGAAGCCGGGTCTCCATCAGTAGCTTCGCGGCGGTGTAGCCGGTGACGGTGACCCCGGAGATGCCCGGGAGCACCGTGTCGACCAGCCCGGTGAACACCCTGGTGAGGGCGCCCTCGTTGCCCAGCTCGATGGTCGTCTCGTCGCCCTTCTTGATCCCGGCCGCGCCGTTGCCCGGCCGGAGCAGCACCCGGAAGGTGTCGAGCGGCACGCGGAGGTCGGTGTCGGTGCTGATGCTCAGCACGTCGTTGCCGGACTCCGACTCGAAGGTCTTCGACCCCATCTTGATTTTATATGCCGGCCTCAGCATCGCGCGCTGCCCCCCGTTCGCCAGCGTTTGCCTTCCACCGTCATTCTCTCCTGTCGCCCTCACGCTGCGGGCTCTTTGTACTCCTTCAGCACGATCGAATATGTGTACCGATTCTTGTTTCCGGCTGCTGCCGAGACCTTGAAGTCCTCGATGACCACCTGCGTGATGTCCGAGGCCCCCGATACGTCGGAGTTGAACGGCACCGGCGCCCCGCCCTTGAACCTCGCCCGCAGCATCTCCACGGTGGAGATGGCGCTTTTGCCCGAGATGGCGCCGTCGAAGCTGATGCGCACGGCCGTCCGGCCCATGTCCTGGAAGACGCAGCCGTCCATGCCCGGGATCGGGTGCATGACGTAGTTGCGCCGGGCGGACGAGACGATCCCGGAGATGCTCCGGGCTTCCGGGATGCCGCCCGTCGCGCTCTCCTCCGTCTTGTCCAGCGGTATACCGTCAAGCTCGATTTTCATGGTCTCAATCCCGGCCTACTGGGCTTCTCCCGTCGCCAGCTTGCTGGATATGCTGTCCACGAGGGATGCCTTTCCGCTTACATAGTTCCGGGCGATCGCCGTGATGAACTCCTCCATGGTCTCACCCTTCTTCTTCTGGAGCTGGCTGGCCGCCAGCTTGATCGCCTGCTCGATCATCTCGCTCTCGAGGCCCTCGATGATCTGGTCCATAACCCCTCCGTCGAGGTACTTGACGACAGCGCTTTTGGGCACGTCGATTTTCAGGACTACCTTTTCCGCGAGCACCGTCTTCATCTTATCGTAGAAAGCGCCCCGCAGGTTCCCGACCAGGGATCCGGCGAAGACGGATGCCGCCTCGATGCCCAGCTTTTTCACGTAGTCCCCCCAGTCGAACTGCTTGCGCAGCTCATTCTTCATCTCGGCCATCCGGGTAAAGCCTTCCTTGACGCTTTCGATGGCCACTTCCACGCCCATCTCGGTCAGCGACTTCACGACCAGGCCCGTGCCGAACGCCCCGGCCGTCGCAGGCACCATCAGGATCTTAAGCGTCAGGAACGACGTCTCCTTGACGAACTTCAGCGCCAGCACGTTCCGCTCCGCACCCCTGATCGTTTTACCCCGGTACTCGCCCCAGGCCCGCTCCGCCGCGTTGAGCTCGCTCTCGAACCGCTCCAGCCGGCCCATCACCAGATCGTAGGAGCCGATGTTCAGGAATCGCTCGGCATAGCTGATCTCTTCCTCGGCCCGGTCCCAGATGGAGGGCGGCGGAAATTTAGCCCCCCCGATCTTGTCCGAGCACCAGCGGCAAAACCAGTGCTTCTTATAGATCTCCTCGTAGTATTTCTGCTGGTTCTTCCGGCACGCCTTTACGACCTCTTTGCCCCTGCTCACCGCCATTCGCAGGCCCGAGCGGTACTTCTTGATCTCCAGGTCGTAGGTGCTTTGCAGCATGTACACCTTCTTGCCGTCGTACCGGGTGCCCTTCGCGGCGGTAAAGTCGAACATGCAGTACCGGTCTTTTTTCTTGCGGGGCGTGATTTTTGGCGAGAGGAACTGGAAGCCCAGCGTCGAGTCGCTGCGGTTGCCGGCGTTGTAGAACGTGGCCCGGATCGCGAACTCGCCGGTGTAGCTGACGCCCTCTTCCGGCTGATCGTAGTACTGGAAGATCTGGCGCATTTTCCGGTCGGCCTCGTCTGCCACGGCCGCGAGCTTATCCGGCTCGCCGCCCAGCGCTTCGGTATCGGTGAACAGGGCTTCCCAGCCCGCGGGTATCTTGAGGTCTCCTGCGATCTGCTTCTTAAGCCTGTCGAGGTCTGCGCGGGTTTTCAGCTGCACGATGTGCGACTTCTCCTTGTCGAACGTCAGCCCGTAATCAGCTGTCCGGGTGTTCTTCTTGCTTTGCCGCCGCACGATGACCCAGAACTTTTTCCCCATACCTACCCCACGACGACTTCCTCTTCCTCGTCCTCGAAGCCCTCGGCCTCGACCGTGATGACATATACACCGGGGTCAAGGTTACTGACCGTATAGACCCCTTCCGCATCCGTCGTGGCCGACAGCTCCTGCTTCCGGCCAACGATCCGGACCCTGACGCCCCCGACCGGCTCGCCGGCATCGTTCAATACCTTGCCCGTCAGCGTGTTCAGGCTTTCCTCGGACTCGATCGCCTGCCGATCGGCCCATTTCTCCGCGCGGCCCTTCTTCGCCTCGTCCTCCGCCTCTTCCGCGCCCTCTTCCGGCTCTCCGCCGGGGATGTCCGGCTCTTCCGGCGGCTCCTTGTATTCCCATAGCCCGATGGCGTAGTCGTACCGGTTGCGGTCGCCCGCCGCGCCCGTGACGACGAAGCTCTCGATCAGCACTTTCGTGATGTCCGCCGCGCCCGAGATGTCCGAGTAGAAATCGACGGGGTCCCCTTTCTTGAAGCAGGACCAGATACTCTCGAGCAGGGTGCGGGCGTCTTTTCCAACGACGGTGCCCTCGAAGGCGAGTTTCACCGCCGATCGGCCCTGGTCGTTGTACGAGGAGCCCTGCGTGCCCGGCGCGTCGTAGGCCTCCACGTTCCGGGCGTCCTCCGTCGTGATGTTCTTGACGCTCCGGCCCTCTCCGCCTTCCCCTTCGCCGTCCAGGGCGATCCCGTTCAGCTCGATCTTCATCCGATGCCCCCGTAGCGCTTCATCTCGTCCGAGAGGATCTGGCCGATCTTCCGGCCCAGCTCCTTCAGGTCCCGCTCCTCGCCGCCCCTGACCGTGACCGTGATGTTGAAGGTATTGTGGAAGCTGGACACTTTACTGGTCGACGTGTTCTCCACCACCCTGGCCGGCTGCGGCGGGGGCACGGTGATGTTGACGACGCTCTCGGCCCCGCTGGCCAGCGCGGGTGAGGCGGGCGGCGTTCCCCAGAGGTCGAACGCCGGGCCTATCCCCGCGGACGGCGGCGGCCAGGCGCCGGCGAGGCCCGGGCCGCGGGGCGCGGACTGCAGGAGCTGCTGTACCATCGACAGGCCCGGCCCGTGCATGGCCCGGGCCGCCGCCAGGCCGGCCGCCGGGGCGAGCGCCTGCGGCATGCCCCCGGGCGCGAATCCTCCCGGGGCGTCATCCGGGTATCCGGCGGGTTCCCGCGGGGGGGCCGGGGCCGGAACGGGCAGCGCTGCCACCGGGGCCGCCGACGCCATGGCCTCCAGCAGCATGCCGGCGGCCGGCGCCGGCCCGCGAGCGCCGGCGACATCGTACGCGGGGATGCCGGTACGCCCCATCCCGGCGGAGGCCCTCGCGCAGTCGCCCATGACGGCGAACGAGCGCGCCACCGCTGCCGCGGGCGTAACTGCCCCGGCCGCCTCCGGCGGGGCCTGCGGCGACGGGGGCATGGCCGGCTCCCCGGCCCGTCCGGCTCTTTCGGGAGGCTTCTCATCGGCTGGCCCGCGGTTGGATAAACGGGAAGAGGCGCTTGCGTTTTCCACGCTGCCAGCCAGCGCTGACGCCAGCCTGTCCGCATCGGGCGACGCGGGTCCCGCCTGCTCTGCGGCCAGGGGTAACGCAGGCACGCGGGCAATAATCGTCGGCACCACGAACGTCTTTTTAAGCGCCTTCACTTCGGCGGGCACGGGCGTTGCCGCCGCTCCGCTGCCGGTATCCCGGACCGGCCCGGGCGCCGGCAGTACGGGCCCGGGGACGGCAAAAGCTTCGCCCGCCGCCGGCGATCCGGCGGCCGGTGCCGGGAGCGAGGGAGCCCCGACAGCCGCCATGGCCGCAGGCGCCACCGCCAGCGCGTCCGGGGCGGCACCCGGGGACCGGCCGGCCGGGGCTGCATGGCGGGCGATATCCCGGTACACGGCGCGGAGCTCGTCCACGGCCGCGAACGAGCGCCTCATGCCCTGCGGCTCCCCGTCGATCGCCCGCCGGGCCCGGGTTTCAGCCGGCGGTGCCTGCCGGACTGCCTCCGGCGGCGGCCCCGCCCGGGCACGATCCACCGCAGGGAGCGGTGACGGAAGGTTTTGCCTTCCCTTCTCAAACGTCTCCTGGCGATCCGGGGCTTGCGCGGGGAATACCGTCCCTTCGGCCGGCAGGGGTGGCAGAGCCGGCCAGACCGGGAAGGCGGAGGGCTCAGCTATTGCCGGAGCCTCGGGCGCCGGCACTCGACCGGGGGGCGCGAAGGCAGAAAAGATAGCCGGCAGGCTCGCGGTATCCTGCTCCAGGACGTCCAGCGCACGCTGGATCTCCCGCGCGACGGCATAGACGTTGATCGGCCCGACGTTTACCCCGGGCGGGTCGGCCTTCCCGGTGGGCTCGCCTTCCTCCGGCTTCAGCTGCGGCGGCCCGGGCGGAAGCTGGAACCCGTAGCGGAACGGCTCGGTGCCGATGGTCCCTGCCGCAAGCATCGGCAGGAGCGCTTCAGCCACGGATGCCTGTACGTCAGCCATCTCGTCCAGAAGGGGGGCCCATCCCGTCAGGCCTGCCTGGCTAAGCTCGCCAGCCGCGTTCAGGAGATTGTCAATAGCCGCCATTCACCACACCCTGCCCGGCCATCGGTTCAGTCCGGGGTTTCCTCGTCGTCCTCAGCCTCATCGTCGGCGAAGATGATCCTGTTGACGCCCGCGCTCTGGGCCCGGGCCACCGATACCTTCTCCAGCCGGTCTACCAGCGCCGCAATCAAAAAGTTGATCTGGGGGCGGGTCAGGTCGGACGGCCGCTCTGCCAGCTTGTAGCCGTAATCAAGGCAGAGCGCCGCCAGCTCCTGGCCTTCGGGCGACTGGACGAACCTTCTCATCTCGGTTCTTTTTTTTTATCGCCGCCCCGGAGGCGATGCCGCTGATCTCCAGGATCCGGGTGCCGATGACCTCGGGCACGCCGAACTTCATCTCGGCCACCTCCTCCACGGTCAGCCGGGGCTCGACCAGGCCGAAGGAGGCGACGAGGCGCAGCGCCTGGAAGTTGCGGATCACGTCGACGCGGGAGGGGTCGGGGGTACCGTCCTCCTTCAGCGGCACGGTGCCGATGACGGCGAAGACCTCGCTCAGCTCGCCGTCGGTCAGCGGCCGGATGACGACCTCCGACTCGTACGCGTCGACGTACAGCGTCTCGTGGGTTTCCTTGCCCTTGAGGATGTCCTGCTTGGTCAGTTTTTTCATCCCGGGTTACTCCGTTCAGGCGCCGGTGCCTTCTTTCAGGTCCTTGGCAGTGAAGTAGTAATTGGACATCCCGTGGCCGTTGACGTCCATGGCGTAGTCCTTGCCGTCGAGGTAGCACTGCTGGAAGTCCAGCGTCTTGACGATCTGGCCGCCCTCGCCCTTGAGCACCACCTGGAGCGTGAAGTTATTATTGGCCTCGTCCATGTGGTCCAGCAGCGCGTCCAGCGGCGTGCAGGTCGACTTGACGCGGATGATGCCGGAGACGACCTTGTAGCCGTAGCTCACGTACTTCCGGAGGTGCTCCCCGCCCTCGAAGTGGTCCTGCTTGTTCAGGTGTATCTTGTAGTCGATCGATTGCAGCCCGACCTTTTCCGAGCCGTCCTTCGTCGTGATGGTGGCAGTGCTCCACCTTGACGATATTGGTGTGACAGGCATTTCCTCTTACCTCCTCATACTTCCACTTTAATTGTCGCGTAGATGTAGTCCATAGCCCTGACCGGCCGGACCGCGATGTTCACGCGTACGATGCCCTGGGCAAAGTCGAGTTCCGAGCTGTACACGTCTACGAGGAACGGCGGCTCCTTGCCGTCGGTGCTGGGCACCAGGGCCCCCTCGGACTCCATGCGCATCAGGAACTCCGTGATCTTGCCGCGGAGCGCGCTCCGGCCGTCGGGGCTGTTCAGCGTACCGATGAACAGGTCCGAGACGCTCTTGACGCCCCGGACGGCGTGGTCGGCGATCCGCGTCACGCTGATCTGCTCCTTGCTCGTGGAGATGCCCTTGACCACCACGATGCCCCGGCCCTTCTGCGCTTCCATCGGCATTACTCCGGCCTTCAGCATCTCCATCTCCTCGGATGGCGTATACTTCCGCTCCAGCTTCGCGATACCGCTGATCGCCTTGAAGGTCGGCGACTCGTAGTAGTTCAGCTTGCTGATCAGGCCGGCGACCGCGCCAAGCACGCCGTACGGCGCCACCAGGACGAAGCGATCGCTCGCCAGCGTGGTCGTCCGCTTAACGATGTCGGCAATGGCCTCGTTCCTGGCCACCGTGCCCAGGCCAATCCTGTTCTTGGCGTCCAGGCTCATCTTCATACAGTGTGCCTCGATCAGCGCGTGGATTTCCGGGTCCGTGATGTCGCAGGCCGCGACCATGTCCACGTCCGGTTCGGCCTCGAGCCGCTCCAGCGCCGCCTCGAAGTCCGCCTTCGAGATCTCGCCGGTCTTGCCGCCGCTCAGGCTACCCTCGACTGCCGCCGGGTTGTTGTTCGGAGACTTCGTCGAGGAGTGCTGGTCCTCCGCGGTCACCAATAAAGACTTGCGGTTGACGGCGTCCACCAGATACCGGTCGCTGGAAGAGTTCATCGAGACGCCTTCGTAGATCTCGACGTTCGCGCCGTCCGTGACGGACATGTTCACTGACTCCGAGGCTTCCTCCGCCTCCACCTTGACGACGATCTTGTTGCCTTCCTCGCCCGATGACCTGGCCGTAAAAAGCGCCGTGTCCCGGCCTTTCCGGTCCTTCAGGATGAGCGTCGCGCGTGCGCCATCCTTGCCGGCGATCGGCACGACGACGACCTGGAACACGCCGTTCTGGAACGCCTGCTTGGCGTCCTTCGTCACGGTGAACCGGTCACTTGAGCCGAACTTGTCCGCGAACTCCGCGTAGCTGCTCACGGGGGTGGGCACGAGCGCCGCCCCTTTCTCGGTCGTGCCGATCAACGCGACGACACCCGAGGGGTTCAGCTGCTGCGGCACGATCTCCTTGATTACCTGGATTTCAACACCTGGTATTATTCTGGTCATTCCTGTACCTTCCCTGTTACTGGCGCAATCTGGAGCGCGCAATGTTTAACCGAGTATCATCATTGAAGCCATCGGGCTCTGGCCATAAGTCAATGTGACCAAAACCACCCGAACCTCAGTCAACCCTGAATATCAAATAGTAAGTTTTTTTATACCTTGATTAATATGTAGTTTTCCCACAGAGTCCTGCGGGATAAATGCATAAAGTTCAATCCATAGCTTTTACATATGATATATGTACGGTCGCAGCCGGGCACGGGTACGACTTTGCCGGGCGATTTTAGCGTATATGGCTTTCCGCCTTCACGTCCTGATGAGCCGCTCGACCTGTTCCCGGACGCTGAATATCAGGTTGAAGTCGGCGAGCACGGGCCTGGCCAGCGTACCGAACAGCCTGTCCTTTAAAGAGACTTCTACACGGGGACCGTAGCCCGGGTCCGGCGAGGGCAGGGCTTCCGGCCAGTCGATGTCGCCGGGCGCGTACCGGTAGGCCCGGAACACGGAGTTGCCCATGAAGCCCGGGGAAAAATGGGGGTTGACGTACGCCCAGACAATCTCTCCGCCCGGGGCCACCTCGAAGAGGCGGCCGCCGATGCCCTCGCATACCAGCGTGTTGCCGTTGGGCAGCCGCTGGGCGCCGCTGATCAGGAAGGAGAAAAACCGGTCGCCGCCGGAGCTGCGCTCGTATACGTCCACGATGTCGCCGGTGGCAGGGTCGATCTCCACGATCGCGGAGGCCGGCGGGACGGAAATGGCGCCGGGCGCCAGGTAGCAGTTGGCGAACAGGAGCACGTGGCCGTCGGGCAGCAGGGTGGGATCGTGCGGATGCCGCACGCTGTCGTCCCGCCACGACCAGGAGATGTTTCCGGTCTCCCGGTCCACGATGGCCACCGTGTCCAGCTCCCGGAAGCAGACGAGGACGCTCTCCCGGCCGTTATACGGGTTGCCGGCCGGCAGGTATTCGACCGCGTTTGTATGCGTCAGCTCGTTCCGGTCGGCCAGGGCGTGCAGCCGCATCTGCTCCGGGGGGAGGTGCTCCCACGCGTGCCATTCCCACGCGATGGCGCCGTCGGGGGCGATCTCGACGATCGAGTCGGAGTACATGACGCCCGGCGCGAACATCCCGAGGCCCCCTTCCACCTGATCGACGTAACTGTCCGGCATCGGCGCCCACGCGATGGCAAGGTTGTGGCCGTCGGGCTTGCGGCAGAAGTCGTGATGCAGCGTATCGTTCCTGTACTCCCGCTTCACCGTGCCGTCCCAGCCGATCTGCTGCAGGACCCCGCCCTTGCCGCCGGCAGGGGCCGGGCCGGACTTCACTTCGCCCGCGTACAGCAGGTCGCCGTCCGGCAGCAGATAGCCATAGTCGCCCGGCGTATGGCTGACGTTCCACCGGTGCACCTCGTTCCCGCGCATGTCGATCAGGTAGACGACCCCGGCCGCGCCCCCGCTCGCGTCGCCGTCCACAGTCGAGAATAACGTGTAGCCGTTGTATGCCCGGTCCGGGTCGTACGCGGTGACCCCGAAGGCAGGCACGATCGGATGGCCGTAGCAGGACAAGAGCAGGAGCCCCGGGCCGAAGACCAGCAAAGCGACGATGAATAATATTTTAAGCATACCCGGTCCCACCCCGGCCTGTATCCGCCGTTCAGGTAAAAGGGTATTCCCCGGCCGTATAAGTACGTTGCCATACGACCGGGCCCGACGGCCGTCATGCGGCATTATTATTACCTCCCGTACAGTATAATCACCGGGCAATTCTATGCGATTCGCGAAAGACATCGGCGCTAACGCTTACAGGCTGACCGCCCTGCTGGCCGTGACGGCGGCGGCGGTCGCGGTATCGGGATGCATCTGCTGCTGCGGGCTCGACGGGTACTTCAGCAAGATGAAAGGGCCGGTGACCGACATCGCGCCGCCCGGCGAGCTCTCCGTCGGCGGCAAGAGCTACACCCTGCAGTATTCTTACGATTACCTGAACCGGTCCGCGGCCAAGGCCGGCTTCCGGGCGTTCATCCCCCGGATCGGCTACAGCCCGGACATGTACGGCCGCAGCGTCGACCAGATGATGGACGTCGGCGCCGTCGACCAGTACAAGTGGTTCGAGTACAACGACGCGAGCGGCAGGGCCGGCTTCGGCGGGTTCCTCGCGAAGGCCGGGAGCCCCTTCGTCGTGGACTCGGGCATCCACAGCCTGAACTCGATGCTCGGCGTCTCCATGGGCATCATCAACGACCCGTACCTGAACCAGGGCGGGGCCAGCAACCTCACGAAGGCCGGGACCACGAAGGCCGGGGGCGGCGGCGACCTGTACCGCTTCACGGCCGACTATAACGGCACGGTCAGCGACTGTTACTTCGTGATGGGCCGGTACAGCAACATGTACGTGGCCGTGTACTCCTTCGAGTCGTTCGAAGTGGCTGAGAACGTCACGGAGCAGGCCGTGGCCTGGATCGATATGGCAGCGTCCAGCTAAAATGCCCATTTTAAACACTCTTGGCGCTCCTGGCGAGCGTGACCAGGGCGCATAGCCTATACAACAAGTGCGACGAAAGCCCGGTAAGGGCAATGCGACCACTGTCACGCTCGCCAAGAGCGCCAGGTAGCCAGGAGCGCCATGATTAACTATGAATCGCTCGTTGTTCAATTGTAACTCTTTATTACCCTTGAGGGCGTAATCATAGAAGGAGGCGTTACTATCCTACCCTTTGACGAAGATCTCCTCGTGAAGATCATCGAGAAAGCGAGCCCCAGCGTGGTGAACATCAACACGGTCATGCTGATGCAGGACGCGTACATGAACGTCACGCCCCAGCAGGGCATGGGCTCGGGCATCATCATCGACCCGAAGGGGTTTATCCTGACGAACAACCACATCGCGGAGAACGCCCAGAGCATGATGGTGAGCATGTTCGACGGCACCAAGCTCGAGGGCAAGGTCGTGGGCACGGACCCCATGTCGGACGTGGCGGTGATCAAGGTGGACGCGGGCAAGAAGAAGCTGCCGGCGGCGACGCTCGGCGACTCGGACGGCATCCGGGTCGGGCATATCGCCGTCGCGATCGGGAACCCGTTCGGCTTCATGCTCCGGGGCCCGACGGTCACCGTCGGCGTCATCAGCGCGCTCAACCGCACCATCCAGGCGGATAAGGGCGTCTTCGAGAACCTCATCCAGACCGACGCCCACATCAACCCGGGCAACAGCGGCGGCCCGCTGCTGAACAGGGACGGCGAGGTCATCGGCATGAACTCTGCCAACATCCCGTTCGCGCAGGGCATCGGCTTCTCCATCCCGATCAACCTGGCCATGCGCATCGCGAAAGAGCTGATCGAGCACGGCAAGGTCGTGCGCCCGTGGCTGGGCATTCTCGGCGTCGGCATCAACAAGGAGCTGGCCGAGTACTACAACCTCAGCGCGAGCGAAGGCGTGCTGGTGACGCGGAGCTACGAGAACAGCCCGGCGGGCCAGCAGCGGATCACCGCGGGCGACATCATAATGAGCGTCGACGGGAAAAAGATAGCCGACATGTCGGAGCTGGCAGGCTATGTCAGGAAGAAGAAAGTGGGCGACGTGCTGACCCTCGCGGTCAAGCGGGGCAACATCGAGGGCAACGTGAAAGTCCGCCTGGCGGAAACTCCTGTATCATAAGGCGCCTGGCCACGGCTGCTTTTTCCCTGCCACACAGGCAATCTCTGTATGGCGCCAGGCCGGCTTGTTCGGGTGGCGACACGATCCCGCACTGCCACAGGCTCTTTTTTTATCGCACCCGGATAGCGACAGGTCACATCGCCGTACCGATGTCAGCCGGTTATAATCGATCCCCTGGTCTCATGCGGCTATCCGGCCGGGCAATTTGTAGAAAGATTTATATACAATAGCTAGGAAGTATGTTTCTGACTGCTCCAATGGTTGAGGGGCAGGTGATTATATGAAAGTGCCGAAGGTAGTATTTATTATAATTATGGCATGCGTAATTTTATTGCTGGGTCAGCCCGCGCTTGCACAGAGTGAAGTGACCCTCGAGTCGGTCGATGAAGGCGTACAGACAGCGATCACGGGCGTGAATTTTGTCTGGGTCCTCGTCTGCGGTTTCCTGGTGATGCTCATGCAGCTGGGGTTCGCCATGCTCGAAGGCGGCCTGACGAGGGCAAAAAATAACGCCAACATCATGATGAAGAACCTGATGGATTTCGGCGCGGGCTCGCTCGCGTACTGGGCCGTCGGCTTCGCCCTCATGATGGGCACGTCGACCGGCGCCATGCAGCTGATCGCCGGTACCGACGGGTTTTTCCTGCTGGGCGATACCTACAGCAGCCCGGACATGATTAAAATGTGGTTCTGGCAGATGGTGTTCTGCGCGACGGCGGCAACCATAGTGTCGGGTGCGATGGCGGAACGCACGAAGTTCAGCACTTACGTGATCGCCAGTATCGTGATCAGCGCCCTGATCTACCCTATATACGGGCACTGGGTGTGGGGCGGCGGCTGGCTCGCGACCGGCGAATTCATGGTGAGCCTGGCCAACAACGGCAACGGCTATGGCGCCATGGACTTCGCGGGGTCAGGCGTGGTGCACGCGGTCGGAGGGTTCGTGGCACTGGCCGGCGCCTGGCTCGTCGGGGCGCGCATCGGCAAGTATGGCCCCGGCGGAAAAGTAAACGCGATCCCCGGCCACAGCATCCCGATGGCGATTTTCGGCGTGTTCATCCTCTGGTTCGGGTGGTTCGGGTTCAACCCCGGAAGCACCCTGGCAGGGACCGACACCCGGATAGCGCTGATCGCGGTGAACACTACGCTCGCTGCCGCCGCGGGCGGCATGAGCGCGATGTTCATCACCTGGTACCTGTACAGGAAACCGGACGTCGGCATGACGGGCAACGGAGTCGTCGCCGGGCTGGTGGCCATAACGGCACCCTGCGCTTTCGTAAGCCCGGCCGCGTCAGTGGCCATCGGCCTCATCGCCGGAGGACTGGTCATAGCGTCGGTATGGTTCTTCGATAATAAGCTGAAGATCGACGACCCGGTCGGCGCCATATCGGTACACGGGGCCAACGGCGTATTCGGCCTGCTGGCGCTCGGACTGTTCGCCGACGGGACGTACATGCAGGTCACGGGGCTGATCTTCGGCAACGCCGGGTTCTTCCTGGCGCAGATCATCAGCGCGATCGTTGTGGCCCTGTGGGCGTTTGGCATCGGCGCGGTCATGTTCTATATATTGAAGAAGACAATCGGACTGAGAGTAAAGCCTGAAGAGGAGCTGGAAGGCCTCGACCTCAGCGAGCATGGTGTGACGGCATACCCGAACTTCGTGACGACGGACGGCGCATTCGGGACGGCCGGGCCTTCGATGCATAAGACGGGGGCCGAAAAAGAGCCGATGAAAGCGATGCCGGCAATGGAAAAGGGGGCGTAGGACATGAAGAAAGTGGAGGCTATTATCAAGCCCGTAAAGTTCGAGGACGTGAAAAGAGCGCTCGAGGAAGCTGGCTTTACCAGCATGACCGTAACGGAGGTCAAGGGTAGAGGAATGCAAAAGGGTATTACCCAGCAATGGAGAGGACAGGAGTACCGGGTGGACATGATCAGCAAGATCAAGATCGAGCTCGTCGTCGAGGACGGCATGGCTGACAAAGCCGTATCCGCCATCATCGATAATGCCCGTACCGGCAGTATCGGCGACGGCAAGATCTTCGTCACGCCGGTGGAGAGCGTCATCCGCATCCGCACGGGGGAGAGGGACGGGAAAGCCCTGTAGAGGGCTCCCTTTTTGTTTTTTCCCGGCGCCAGATCAATTTTTGCCGGGTTTCAACATGTATCACCAGGTTGTGCGGCCAGATGAACAAGGCAGCGATGGCCGCATGACAAACCTTTTTCAGCTTGAGTCACGGATGTAACGGGAATTACTGCCCTTACGGTTATCGCGGCAGCGATGGTCCCGCTGTAAAGGTACCCGGGACAGAGTCATCGACGTGTGCAGAACCGGGCCGACACCGGTCCGCGTGAGATCGGACAGGCCCCGTCATCGCCGAACTGACATTGTTTTTCACAGGTGGCACATCAGAGACATATCGCCCGTGGTGCAAACGCTTTTATAATCGTTCGTAACATATAGAACAATTAGTGAACGTCCGCCGCCAGGCCGCATCGCGGGCGCTGGCCAGCGCACGTTATGTTGATGGTCGTGACATTATGGAGAAGACTATTGAAAACCTGACGAAGGCGTTCATTGGCGAGAGCCAGGCGCGCAACAGGTATACCTTCTACGCCAGCACGGCGCGGAAGGAGGGCTACGAGCAGATCGCGTCGATCTTCCAGATCACCGCGGACAACGAGAACGAGCACGCCGAGTGGTTCTACAAGATGCTGAACGAGGCCATCGCGAAGAGCGGGAAGAATATTGACCCCGTGATTGTCGAGGCGGAGGCCCCGGTCTTGTGGAAGACGACCGCTGAGAACCTGAAAGCGGCAATCCACGGCGAGCACATGGAGAACTCGGTCCTTTACCCGGCGTTCGCGGAACAGGCGCAGAAGGACGGCTTCCCGGAGTTCGCGGCGCGGATCAGGGCCATCGGAGTCTCGGAGCTGCACCACGAGGGACGGTACAAGGCCCTGCTCAAGCACCTCGACGACGGCACGCTCTTCCGGAGGGGCAAGAAGGTCCAGTGGATGTGCCGGAAGTGCGGCTACATACACATCGGCGAAGAGCCGCCGGTAAAGTGCCCGTCGTGCGATCACGATCGCTCCTATTACCAGGTCAGATGTGAAACATATTGAGGAGGCAACGAACATAACAGAGCTGAACCAGATCTACAAGTGTGCCGTATGCGGCAACGTGGTTGAGGTCGTCCACCCGGGCGGGGGCAAGCTGGTCTGCTGCGACCAGCCGATGGGCCTGCTGAAGGAGAACTCGGTGGACGCGAGCAAGGAGAAGCACGTCCCGGTCGTCACGCAGACGGCGACCGGTACCCTGATCAAAGTGGGCGCGGCGCCCCACCCGATGGAGGAAAAGCACTACATCGAGTTCCTCGAGCTAATCGCTGACGGCCGCGTCTGCCGGAAGTTCCTGAAGCCGGGCGAGAAGCCGGAGTTCGAGTTCAGCAGCAAGCCTGCGCAGTATACGGCGAGGGCATACTGTAACCTTCATGGCCTCTGGAAGTCGTAAAAAAGCTTCCTGAGTGATTTTTCTTTTATAATTTTCGTTTTTAACTGTACATTATTGCGATAACAAGGCTACTGTGCCCATGGCTAGCATGCGTGTGTCCACAAAATATAAATACACAACCGTATAAATCAGCCAATCCAATGAACTGTAGATTTTCTCCGACGGGGCAGGCATGGGGTTTACTGGTAAGTCTCGACCTCTATGGCTGCAATGGCAAAGTAAATGACGGCAAGGCGATCAAAAATTATGTCACCACGCTCTGTGATGACGTCATCCACATGAAGCGCTACGGCGACTGTCATCTGGAGCTCTTCGGCGAGGCAGGTACGCCCCTTGCGGGTTACTCGATGTTCCAGTTCATCGAGACGAGCTGTGTCAGCGGCCACTTCTCGGAATCGGACCACTCGGCATATATCGATGTCTTCTCGTGTGCCGACTTCGACCCGGAGGCCGTGAAGGAATACACGATGGAATTCTTCGGTGCCGAGCGCGCCAACATGACCGTCACGCCCCGCCTGTACGACGAGAACGTCCGCGGCGGCAAGGTGCCCGAAAAGGTCACCGTCAAGAAGGCAAAGGCTTAAAGCGCTTTCCTCTTTTTAACATTTTCCGCCAGGCTGTAACGATAGCTGTGCCTGTGGCGGCGGTATTTCACAGACGGCCCGCATAGCCACAGGCAATCACGTTACGGGCAAGAGTTTATACTTCCGCCGGCCATTTACTCTGTATTGGAGTGGCAGGTCTATGGTGAGGCTTTTATCCGGTAACGACGTGGCCGCATCGGTCACGATGGACGAGATCGTGACGGCGGTCGAGCACGTGTTCGGGGAATACGCGGCAGGCGATGTGGTCATGCCGTCGAAGATCTATCTGGACATCGCCGGGCATGGCGATTTCCGGGCGATGCCCGCCTACGTGCCGTCCATCGGTACCGCGGGCATCAAGTGGGTGAACGTGCACCCGGAAAACCCGGCACATGGTTTGCCCACGGTCATGGCGACCATCCTGTTGAACGACCCTGCGACCGGTTCTCCGATCGCCATCATGGACGGCACGTACGTCACTGACATGCGCACCGGGGCGGCCGGAGGCGTCGCGGCGAAGCACCTGGCGAAGAGCGCCCATACAGTAGGCCTGATCGGCAGCGGCCGCCAGGCGTGGACCCAGATGCTGGCATACCGCGCGGTGTTCGGCGACCGGATACGGCTGGTCAAAATCTACAGCCGGCGGCTCGAGCACTCCGAGGCGCTGGCCCGCAAGATCGAGATGCTGCTGGGGTATATCGTCAAGCCCTGCCGCACCCCTGAGGAGGCGTGCGAAGCCGACATCATCGCGACCACTACCCCCGCCCGCGAGCCTATCCTGCGGCCTGAATGGGTCAGGCCTGGCACCCACATCAACGCCATAGGGGCCGATGCGCCGGGCAAGCAGGAGCTGTTCACGGAGCTCACGCTGAAGGCGCGGGTCTTTGTCGACTCGATCGAGCAGGCGTCGCACTCCGGGGAGATCAACATCCCGTGGGCCCGGGGCCTGATGAACGAAAAGATGCTGGCCGGCACCATCGGCCAGGTCATCAATGGCACGGTCCCGGGCCGCCAGGGCGACGAGATCACGGTTTTCGACTCGACCGGCCTCAGCATCCAGGACATGGCCGTGGCGCATATCGTCTACGACCGGGCGATGAAGACCGGCCGGGGTACGGAGTTCGAATTCTGAAGCTCTAAAGGCCATACAATAAAAGTTTTACGCATGCGTTGAATGATACCTCGCAGGTAGTCGATCGATGACCGGGGCCGTGGTCAGGTAGAGATAGTGAAAAAAGGATGATCTCCCCCCATCGTATCGTCAATCAGTGTAGCGCCGCGCGCCCGGGGTGGGAGGGCGGGTAGTACGAATGGCCCGCCGAAGGCGGCAAACGACACGACCCTGCGCGCAAATCCGACACGTTTCCCTGGAGTCGGTCGATGACCGGGATTTTTATCAGGTATCAACGATGAAAAACGAGCAGGGCCGTCGTCGCATGTCCGGCCAGAACATTCGCACGCGCGCGAGCGGCCGCCCCGGCTCATAAACCCGCCAGAGCCCGCTAACGACAGCCGCAATTGCCGTAATGCCCGACATATGAGACCGCAGAGGATCTGATGCAACAGGTGCTGGAACAAAGCCCTATTCATTATATGTATGCGGTCTGTTTCGCCTTGTAGCCGGTTTTTCGGATATACTCACTGATATCGAATTTCTTCTTTTGCGCTCCCGGGCTCATGTACCGCACCTTCCCGTAGACGGGCCGTTCCGCGAAGGCCCGGTCGTGCTTTCCGAAGCACCACAGGACGCCCGCGTAGCCGTTCGGGCTGCGGCCGTCGATCTCGTACCGGTCATTCAGGTACAGTAAAGCCCGTAGTGCCTCTTCGGGCGTCCGCGTCCATTCGATCACTCTCTTGCCCCAGTACATACGCATGTAGCCCGACATTTTCCCGGTACAGCGCATCTCGTGCCGGGAAGCGTCCCACAGCTCGTCTCCCGTCCGGCCTTCCTCCAGCACGTCCAGGCCAAACTGCGCCGGCCGGGGGTCGTCCCGGTGGTCGTCGAGGGTCCGGCGGGCCCAGCCAGGCAGACAGGCCAGGCTACGATAATTCTTATTGTAAAAGGTGAAGTTCTCCGCCAGCTCCCTCCTCACGAACGCCTCCTCGACGAAGGCCCCGATCTCTTCCGCACTTCCGCCGCTTTCGATCACTTCCCGCAGCATGGCCACGGGCGAGATGCAGCCGAACCGGAGGTACGGGCTCATGTCCGACGTGCCGTCCCGTTCGGGGCGATTGCGGTTTTCGGCATAGCCGTCGAGCCTGTGGTCGACGAACTCGCGCAGCGCCTGCATCGCCCTGCTTTCTCCGCCGCGGTACAGGGGCGAAGGCTCCACCACTGGCAGTTGTAGTTTCCTCAGTATACGCCTTACATCGATGACGTCCAGATCGCTGGCGACATCGATCGGCCGGCTGTTCTTCACGTCCGTCACAGCAGCCGGCTGCAGGTACCGGCCCATGAGCCTCATGAGCTTCGGCCGGATGGCGTATGCGGCATACTGCTCGCCAGGGATCTGCCGGACCGGCACGACGACGTTGGCGTCGACCTGCAGTACGGGAATGCCGGCTTTACCGGCCACGGCCGCCCGGCGCCTCCGGCCTTCCCGCAGGCGGGACTCGTCCGTGACCAGGAACGATGCGTCGGCCTCCCGGCACACGTTAATGACCTGATCGGTCGCGCGGCCCAGTCGCAGGCACATGCCTGCGCCGACTCCCTCGACGCTCCGCGCCACCTCCGCCAGCGACTCGAGCATGAACGTGAAGTTGCGCTCGTTGGCCATGGGAATCGAAGGATCGATGACGAATAACACCAGCAATGGCTGGCGATGCGTGTTGGCCTCATGGACGGCCAGCTCCAGCGCCGGGTTATCGGCGACCCGCAGGCTCGACTGCATCCAGTATACGACGCACTTGCCGTCCCGGCCCGCCCGGCCGTTGAGCGCCGTGACCCGGTCCCGCAGCATGTATAATGCTTCCCGCTCGTCGATATTAGTCGTTACCCGCGAAATATGCAGAACCTATTTGCCCGATCAGCGTCATGTGCATAATTGAACTGGTGACCCTGTGATCGACACCCACGTCCACACGAATTTTAGCGACGGCCTGGAAAGCCCTGAGCAAGTCATTCAGCTGGCCGCATACGACGGCATCGACCTGGTCAGCATCACCGATCACGACCTCGTGCTTGCCTATCCTGCGGCGATCGAGGCAGGCAGGCGACGGGGAATTAAAGTCATACCGGGCGTGGAGATCACGACCAGAGACGAGGAGGAGTGCTGCTGTGTTCACATTGTCGGGCTCGGGATCAGCGTCGGCCGGGAAGTCTCTGACGTGCTGGATAAGATCGTGCGCGCACGGGACCGTTCCAACGTCGGGTTTCTCGAGAACGTCAACGCGTTCATGGCGAAAAGGCACCCGTCCTGGCAGCCCGTGTGGGACACGAAGCCGAGCGTGTTTGTCAACGCCATGGGCATGGCGAAGGCCTGCGGCATCCGGTTGACTGAGAAAGAGCTGATGGACGTCATCCTGGACCGGGATCTCTGGGTGCCCATGGAGTTCGAGCTTTCGGTGGACGAAGCGGTCTCTTATATCAAGCAGTGGGGCGGCGTGCCGGTGCTGGCCCATCCTTTCGATTTCAGCAACGACGCGGCGCTGGTGCTGAAGCGGTTCCTGGCGGCCGGCGGGGAGGCGGTGGAGCTCTGCAAGTACCGGTATAAGGTCCGATCATCCGCCTTGAGCTCGCTCGACGGGGACGGGCTGCTCGCCCGGGAGCGGGAGATGAACCTCTGGACCGTCGCGCAGGCGCAAAAGCACGGGCTGAAGCTGACCATGGCCTCGGACCACCACGACGCCGGCCGGCCTATGGGCATGGACCCGGGAGAGTACGGCATCGACGTCGGCTGGCTGTACAATCTGTAGCCGGCCTTTTTATCCCCGCGGGCCGACATATCTCGTATGCCGGGCAGGGACGGTACGGGGCCGCTGGGCATGGGACCCTGCGGCAGGAGCGGCTGCGAATGCAGGAAAAAGCTAACAGGCAGGCCGGAGCGCAAGGACGAGGCCGCTAGAGGCCGGGAAAGCCAGTCCGGGGCTGACGATCCTTGCCGGGACAGGATATAGTCGCCTGGCGTGCGAGCGTCAGGCCCCGGCCTGCCGGGTTATCCGTCGTGACATGACCCATATCCGAGGAACTAAATATCTACACGGCGATATTTATCTGGAGATTTCGATATGGACAAGGTACAACTGGGTCCACAGCCTTACATGAGCGTCATGCCCGCCCTGCTCGTGGGCGCGAACGTGAAGGGCAAGCCGAACTACATGACCGCCGCCTGGGCGACGGTGGCCTGCATGGCGCCGCCGATGGTCTGCGTGGCCGTCAACCACGCGCGCCACACGGCGAAGGGCATCGAGGAGAACGGCACGTTCAGCCTGAACGTCCCTTCGGCAAAGCAGATCGTCGAAACCGACTACTGTGGCATTACCACCGGCGCCCGGGCCGACAAGTCGAAGGTGTTCGAGTCGTTTTACGGCAAGCTCGAAACGGCGCCCATGGCCGCCGGGTGCCCCGTGAACATTGAGTGCAGGGTATTCAAGGCCGTCGACTGCGGCAGCCACACCCTCTACATCGGCGAGGTCGCGGAGGTCTACGCGGACAGGGACTGTGCGAAGGACGGGAAGCCGGACATCTCAAAGATCGATCCGCTGGTCTACTCGCAGTCCGCCTACTGGCAGATAGGCAAACAGGCTGGCAAAGCCTTCTCGGCCGGCATGGCCTATAAAAAGAAATAGACGAAAGAGAGGGGAGCGATGCGCGGCCATAAGAAGTACCACGACGAGACGGAACGGAGACAGTGGCAGGAGCCCGAGCCGATCCTGCGCGCGATCGGCCTGGCTGAAGGGATGGTGTTCGCCGACATCGGGTGCGGCGACGGGTACTTCGCGATACCGGCCGCTCGCATGACGGGCAGGGACGGCCGGGTGTACGCCCTGGACGCGGACGCCGGCTCGATCAAGCGGCTCGCGGAGAAGGCGGAGAACGCGGGCCTGTTCAACGTCAGCCTCGTCGCGGCGGAGGCGGAGACGGTCGTGCCCTGCGAAAGCTGCGCCGACATCGTCTTTTTTGGCATTTGCCTGCACGACTTCAAGGACCCCGAGCAGGTCCTGGTGAACGCGAGGCGCATGGTCAAAGAGGGCGGGAAGCTGGCCGACCTGGACTGGAAGAAAAAGCCCACGGCGAGGGGCCCGCCGCCGGACATCCGGTTCGACGAAGCCCGGGCGTCCGCGCTGATCACCTCCGCCGGCTTCACCGTGGAGTCTGTCTCCGACGCCGGGCCGGACCACTACCTGATCATCGCCAGGCCGTCATAGCAGGTCAATAAGCATTTATATGCAAGAAACTAACCTTGTTACGGGACAGACATGGTCGACGTCATCATCATCTACGATACGATCACGGGCACGACGGCAAAGGCGGCGGCCGAGGTGCTCGCGGGCGTGAAGGCAAGCGGCGCGGATTGTATAGTAAAGAGGGTGCAGGAGGTTTCGGAAAACGACCTCGTGTACCCGCCGGGCATCATCCTGGGCTCGCCCAACGTCAACGATACCTTCTCCGGCCGGATGCGGACCTTCCTGGATGGCCCGTTGAAGGAAGCCCGGCCCTGGGGCAAGGTGGGCGCGGCCTTCGGCACGTACAAGTGGAACCAGGACAACGTACGCAAGCTCGAGGTCGCCATGGAGCTGCACGACATAAAGATCGTCGCGCCCGGCGTGAACTCTCTCCGCCACCCGACCGACGAGGTCGCGCAGCGGCTCCGCGAGCTGGGCGAGGCCGTCGGACGCGAGGCGCTGAAGCTCAGGGCTAATAAGAAATGATTCATTTTAATCGACAAGGCTGATCGTAGAGTTGTTGTTTTGGCTATGCGACTTCTGTCACGCTCGCCAAGAGCGTGACAGAAGTCGCAGTGCATAGATAGAGCTTGATCGCTTTCCCTAAAAAACTGTGTTGCAATCAGAATATTTTGATTATGAACTTACAGTGGTCGTGCCCGGTGCCGTAGCATTCGGTCTCCTGTATCGAGCACTGGACTTTCAGCTTCTCTTCGATGATGGCCTCTAAGATGCCCTCGTCAAGGGAGCACTGGGTGCGGCCGATGTCGGGCATGGCGCTGCAGTCGAAGCAGTCGTCCACGACGATCGAGGGCACGTCGCCCTCCAGTACGGTCACGTGGCCGAGGCCTTCCTTTTCCCAGAAAGCGGACACTTCCGCGAGGAGCGCCGCCGCGTCGCGGGCCTTGAACCGCGGGGCGAGGGTCCGGCCCACGTCGCGGCCGATCTTCTTGAGCGCGGGGCTGGTGTCGACGCCGCAGGACTCCATGCCGCTCCGCACGAGGTGGAACAGGGACTTCAGGAACGTGTATTTGTCGCCGACGGCGGACGGGATGGACTGTAAAATTTTGTTGTAGTGGACGTTGACGGGCGTGCGCGAGCTGGCCAGCAGGTCGGAGTTGATCCCGAAGTACTTCTTACGCCGGTCGTTCGGGTCAACGCGTTTGTACACCATGCCGGACGCGAGCAGATCGTTCAGGTGCACGGACATGGTCGATTTTGCCTTGCCGCAGACCTCGATCAGCTCCTCGAAGGTCAGCTCTTTTTCCTGCAGCTTCTGCAATATCCGGTTTTTGATCGGGCTGTCGATGGCGATCATGCCCTTTTTGGTTGAATAGATCTCTACGTCCTCGCGCTGCACGATCATAACTCGGTGATAATGGTATAAATAGGTTCGTATTTTCCGAACAGTTCGGCATAATCGAACCGGCCGATCGAAAGCTATTAATAAATAGCAGAACAAGGTAAAATTTAGTACGTATGTATACGAACTCATTTTAAGGTTCGTATGAGATGATGTGAGGGAATGACCATTATGGCAACGGAAATGTTTTGCTACCAGTGCGAGCAGACCGCCATGGGCAAAGGCTGTACTAAAATGGGCGTGTGCGGCAAGAACGCCAACGTGGCTGCGCTCCAGGACCTGCTCGTCTACAGCCTGATCGGCTTATCGGAAGTCGCGGCCGAGGGGCGCAAGCTCGGGGTCGAAGACCGTGAGGCCGACGTGTTCACGGTGAAGGCGCTCTTTACCACGCTGACCAACGTCAACTTCGACGAAGCGGCCCTGGCTGAGTACGTCAATAAAGCCGTCGTGCTGCGCGAAGCGCTCAAGCAGAAGGTGAGGGCAGCCGGCAGCGCCGCTGCGTTCGCCGACGGCCCCGCGGCATTCCGGCCCGCGGGAGACCTGCCCGGGCTGATCGAGCAGGGCACGAAGGTCGGGCTGAAGTCGGACGTGTTCGCGGCCGACGAGAACGTCCGGTCGCTGCAGCACGTCACACTGTTCGGCGTCAAGGGCGTCGCGGCCTACGCGGACCACGCGCAGATCCTGGGCCAGGAGGACACTAAGGTCTACGCCTACATACACGAGGCCTTAGCGGCGATCCGGAATCCGCGGCTCGGCCTGAACGACTGGGTCGGCCTCGCGCTGAAGTGCGGCGAGATCAACATCCGGGCCATGGAGCTGCTCGACGCGGGCAACACCGGCACCTACGGCCACCCGGTCATCACGAAGGTGCCGCTCGGAGCGAAGAAGGGCAAGGCCATCCTGATCTCCGGGCACGACCTGAAGGACCTCGAGATGCTCCTGAAACAGACCGAGGGCAAGGGCATCAACGTGTACACCCACGGCGAGATGCTGCCGGCCCACGCCTATCCCGGCCTGAAGAAATACCCGCATTTCTACGGGCACTACGGCACGGCGTGGCAGAACCAGGCGAAGGAGTTCGCTCTGTTCCCCGGCCCCATCGTCATGACCACGAACTGCATCCAGAAGCCGAAGGAGTCCTACCTGAACAGCATCTACACCCTCGGCACGGTCGGGTGGCCGGGTGCCACGCACATCAGTGACGACAACTTCGCGCCCGTGATCAAGCAGGCCCTGGAGATGCCCGGCTTCCCCGAGGATACCCCGGGTAAGACGGTGCTGGTCGGCTTCGCCAGGAACACGGTCCTTGGCGTGGCCCCGGCCATCATCGATGCGGTGAAGAACAGGCAGATCCGGCACTTCTTCCTGGTGGCCGGCTGCGACGGCGTCAAGCCCTCACGGAACTATTACACTGAGTTCGTGGAAAAGGTCCCGAAGGACTGCGTGGTGCTGACGCTCGCCTGCGGCAAGTTCAAGTTCTTCGACCACGACCTCGGTGACATCGGCGGCATCCCCCGCCTGCTGGACGTGGGCCAGTGCAACGACGCCTACTCCGCCGTAAAGATCGCCATGGCGCTGGCGGACGCGTTCAAGGTCGGCGTCAACGACCTGCCCCTGTCGATGGTGCTCTCCTGGTACGAGCAGAAGGCGGCAGCGATATTGCTGTCGCTGCTCTACCTGGGCATCCGGGACATCCGGCTGGGCCCGAGCCTCCCGGCGTTCATCACGCCCGCGGTGCTCGACGTGCTGGTGAAGAGCTTCAACATCATGCCGATCACCACGCCGGAACAGGACCTGAAAGCGATACTGGGGTAAAGCACAGCGGGGGCTCCCCCGCCCCCTTTTTATTATGACTATGAGTGAATGGCTGAAACGCAAAACCGGCCGGCACGGCGAGAGAATGCCGGTCGGGGCGACCTCGGTCGAGGCGCTCCTCGTCGCGCTGAGGGACGGCGATCCCGCCGCCCGCCGGCAGGCCGCAATCGCGCTGGGCGATGTGGGCGACAGCAGAGCGACCGGGGATCTAATCCGATCGCTGGACGACCGGGACGACGTCGTCCGCGTCGAGGCGGTGATCGCGCTGGGAAAGATCGGCGACGCCCGGGCCGTCGAGCACCTGATCGCGAAACTCAAGAGCCAGGACTACCTCTACGTGCGGAAGAAGGCGGCCTACACGCTGTACGTCTTCCTGAAACAGGAGCGCCTGGACCCGGGCCTGCGGGAGAAAATACTATCGCACTGGCGATCATGGTATCTGACATGACGGGGATGAATTGGAATCATCGGAGAGTGACGAGTGATGGATAAATGGACATGTATACCCTGCGGCTATATCTACGACCCCGAGAAAGGCGACCCGGACGGCGGCGTTGCCCCGGGCACGGCCTTCGAGGCCATCCCGGACGACTGGGTCTGCCCGGTCTGCGGGGCCGCGAAAGACATGTTCGAGAAGGCAGCCGAATAGACACCCGCCGGCTCATTTTTTCTTTTCTATGCGCTTCATATCCACAGCTTTTTAAACTATAATGGCGCAAGCAGTATATATCGGTGGGTGTGGATGGGGTATCTCGAGCTATTCGCCGTCGTGCCGGGCCTGATACTTTTCCTGTACGGCATCGAGCACTTCAGCGAAGAGATCCTGAAGGTCGCGGGCGACAAGTTCCGGTCGCTGCTGGGAAAGCTGACGAAAACGCCGGTCAGGGGAACTGTGCTGGGAGCCCTGGTCACGTCCGTGGTGCAGTCCAGCACGGCCACGACCGTCATCGCGGTCAGTCTCGTCAACGCGGGGACGATCTCGTTCGAGCAGAGCCTGGGCGTGATCATCGGCGCCAACGTCGGCACTACCATCACCGCACAGCTCGTGGCGTTCAAGCTCACCGCCTTCGCCCCGCTGTTCATCCTCATCGGCTTCCTGCTTAGCCTGGCCCCCTCCCGGTACCGGTTCGTGGGCAGGCCGATCTTCTACTTCGGCCTGGTGTTCTTCAGCCTGACCCTGATCTCCGGGGCTATCGACCCGTTCAAGTCGGATCCCGGCCTCACCGCCCTGCTATCCAGCCTTTCCGCTCCGATCGTGGCCCTCGTGGCCGGAGTGCTCTTCACCGTCGTGTTCCAGTCCAGCTCGGTCACCACGGGCCTGGTGGTCGTGCTGGCGGGCAGCGGGATGATCAGCCTGGAGCAAAGCATCCCGATATTGCTTGGCGCCAACATCGGCACCACGACCACGTCCCTGCTGGCGGCCGCAGGGATGAGCCTCCACGCTAAGCGTGCGGCGATTGCCCACCTGCTGTTCAACCTGCTCGGCGCCGCCATCTTCTTCCCGTTCCTGGGTACGTTCGCCGACATCGTTGCGCTGACGGCGGGCTCCGCAGCCCTGCAGGTGGCCAACGCCCACATGATCTTCAACGTCGCGTGCGCCGTCATCTTCATCGCGGCCATCCGCCCCTTCAAAGCCCTGGTGACCTTGCTGGTGCCAGGGAGCGAAGAAGAGATCCTGTACCGGACGAAGTACCTCAACGATAAGCTCCCTGAGGATAATCGCGAAGCGTTCGGGCTGATCGAGAAAGAGCTCCGGCACTCCATGGACATCGTCCTCAGCCTGTTCGACGAGTCGATCGGCGCGGTGAAAGGCCTGAATCACGTCGATTTCCGGAAGATAGAAAAGCTGGAGTCCCTGAGCGACTACCTCGACGACCGGATCGAGCAGTCGATTCTCGTCATATCACATCGAAAGCTGGACGAGCGAGAGGCAAGCCACGTCGTGCTGCTGGCGCGGATCTCCAACGCCGTCGAGAACCTGGGCGACGACGGCGCCGGCATCGGCTCGCGGGCGAAGAGCATGGCGGAGACGGGCCTGAGGCTGTCTCCCGATTCCATACACGAGCTGGAGTTCGGCTACGCGAAGCTGCGGGAGAACATCGAGGAGGCGAGGGATGCCCTGCCCCTGATCACGGCGGAGGTCTCGGCCCGGATGAGGGATAACGACAACATCCTGCGCGTCATTATCAACGCCAGTTATCGCAGCCATCTACAGCGGCTCTACAGCCAGAAGGCTTACGCCGGCACGACGTTCGTCGAGCTGCTCTCTTCCCTCGAGGCGGCGGACTACAAGGTGAGAGAGATGCGCAAGCTGATGGAAGGATACCGGACTGCAGACCCCGCCGGCCTCTATGTCCTCGCCCCACAGGCCGTCGTGCCCCCGAAAGGGTAAAATGAGGCAGTGTATCACATATTACCTATAGCCCGGATGGTCCCATCGAAAGACCACGCCTGACAGGTTGAAGGCGACCCGGGGGTTAATGTTCGCGTGGTTTCCGGAGGCCATAAAGCCCCGTTTTTCTCATTGACTCTTCTGCATTGTTAGGATCGAAGGGCGGTGGCCGTATGTCTCTGATGGTTTGCCGTTCAGGCGTCCTGTGATGAGTACGCAAGGGCGCGTGACTGCATGCTCGCGACGACGCGGACATCTGCTGATGTCCGGCGACGAAACGCGACGGGCGCGACGACGATTAACGGATAACCCGCAATATTATCATTCTTAGAAACGTCGCGCCCGTCGCGTTTCGTCGCGTCGTCGCGAGTACGGGTACAACAGGCCCCCGAAACGAAGCCCATTTCATTGAATCGGCAGATCCGAAAAACGCAGAAGAACCTTCTCATTTATTGTCATTTCCTAAAGATTTTAATCAGGGTCATTTTCCCGCGGGTAATAAGGTCCGGCCGTGAAGCGTGGCAAGCAGGGCATCGTCCCGCGTGCGCGCGCGAGGCCGTCCGACTGCCACCCGGCTGCCTCTCCGGACAGTTCAGAACCTATCAGAAATGACTATAAAGCTCGATAGAGCCCTCGCCGACTGATTACCAGCGAATGCGACCGGATCGATCGGCCCTTGTTTTTTTACCGATGCAAACTAATATATAATAGTTTTATGTACATATTACAAATAGGTATACAATTGTATTACATAAGGAATGGCATGAGGTAGAGATGCAGTCGGAACTCGAAAAGTGGCAAAAAGAGCTGCGGAAGGGCAGCACCAAAATGGCGCTGCTCTCCTTGATCGGCTGCCGGGACATGTACGGCTACGAGATTACCCGGGAGCTCAGCCGCATCACCGATAACGTCTTCGCGCTGACGGAAAGCAACGCGTACCCGGCGCTCCACCTGATGGAGAACGAGCAACTTATCACCAGCTACTGGAAGGAAACGGAGGCTGGCATGCCGCCCCGCAAGTACTACCGCATCACGCCCCGCGGCCGGGCCTTCTTCGGGGAGATGAAGAAAGAGTGGATGAAGCATAACGAGGCCATGGACAGGATCTGTCAATACGAGGGATAGGGAGGCTTACGATGGAATTTTCGGAGGAGGCAAAACGCGAGATCGAGAAAAACCTGAGCGAAGTCGTCAGGAACATCAACGTCGACGGCAGGGAGCGCGCGGAGATTGTCAACGAGCTGCGGTCGACCTACTATGAGGCCGCCGAGGGCGAGGCCCGGGCCCGGGGCAGCGACGTGGTCTCTGTGGTAGATGCCCGTTCGGCGAGGGCCAGCATCAGTTCGCCCCGCGAGACGGCCGAGAGCTTCATGAAGTCCTACGCGGACACGCTGAGACGGGCGGGCTTCTGGTCACGCCTGGTGGCCTTCGTTATCGATAACCTGGCCATTTTCGCGCTCTCGATGATCGTCATGGCACCCTTGTTCGGTCTCATGCTGCTGATGGGTATGCCGATGCAGGACGAAGCCGCCAATCAGGCCTGGTTCGATTCCCTGAGCCTGACGGGAGCGGTGACCTTCGGGATCGTCGCGTTCGCCGCGGCAGTCTCCGTCATGGTCGTCATCTTCGGCTATTACATCGTGCTCGAAGGACACTTCGGCTATACGCCCGGCAAATATGTCATGGGCCTGCGGGTGCTGCAGACAGACGGCACGAAGATCGGGTACAAGGAAGCCATCCTGCGGAACCTGTCGAAATACATCAACAACCTGATCGTGATCGATACGCTCATCATGCTGGTCTTCTTCTACCGGGAGAAGCAACGGGGGTTCGACCGGATCGCGAACACCATGGTCGTCCGCATCAGGAGTTAACGGGGCGGCGCCAGGGTCAGGTGATATGTGATGCAGATCTTTTACGAAACGATGAGCGGCAACACGCGAAAGCTGGCCTGTGCGATGGCCGATGAGCTGGGCGTTCGCGCCGTGGACGTGAAGGATGCGGTGATTGGGCCCGATGCGGACCTGTTGTTTCTCGGCTCGGGCTGCTACGGAGGGGTGCCGGGAAAAAACATGATCCGGTTTATCGAGGCCAACGATTTCCGGGGCCGGCGCATCGCCCTGTTCGGCACCTCCGGGGGCGGCGAGGGCCGGGAAGTAAAGGCCATGGCGGAGGCCGTGAAAAGAAAAGGAGGCGACGTGATAGGCAGCTATCATTGCAAGGGTAAAGTATTGCCAGCCTTATACCTCATCAACCGCCGACACCCGGACGCTGCAGAGGTCGACGCGGCCCGGAAGTTCGCCCGGGAGATGGCCGCCCTCGTCTGAGAGGCGATAAAAGGGGATTATGACCATGAGACTATCGATGATGAAGATTGTGATAGCCATCGCGGCTGTCGCCGCTTTAACCGTAGTCGCGACGGCCGCCGTCCTGGCCATCGGCATGTCCGACGTAATGAGCAGTACGGCTACGGAGTCGGAACTACTCATGCCGGCCGGCAACGTCGCCGGCCAGGCCCTGGTCGTCTACACGCCGGGGCTCACCGGCGAGGCGAAGAATAAGGCGGCACAGGTCGCCGGCGACCTGAAGGCGAAGGGCTACGAGGTCACGCTGGCCGGGGTCAAGAGCGAAGCGGCCGGGGACTACGCGGGCTGCGAGGTCATCGTCGTCGGCGCGCCGGTCTACCTGATCGGCCATGGCGCAATCCAGACATACCTGCAGGCGCTGGACCCGCCGGAAGGCGCACGGGTCGGCATTTTTGCCACCGGCTCCCGGAACCCTGATCCGTTCCCCGACACTGCCTGGCTGGACGCGACCGTGCAGCTGCCCGCCGGGGAGGATCACGATCGGCTGCTGGCCGGGTTTGTGGCCGGGCTGCTGGGACAGGCGGAGACATGAGCCGGCGGTGTGCGATCAAGCCGCTGAAGATCGGGCCCCGTGACCGCTCTCCCGGCGGCTGCCGGCCGCAGGCGTGAAGCGAGACGTGGTGACGGTACAGGCCTGCTGTGCTCCGCCGGGGGCATCGCGGCTGCTTACGGCCATCTGTATGCTGGCATCGTGCTCTGCCCTGCCCCGGCGGCCGGTTGGCGGTATTTCCGGCACCGATCGCTCCACCCGGGCTACCCGGCATCCGTAACTTTTTTTTCCTCGCCTGACGTTCAGGCGAATGGTAATTTCCATGGCAGAGAAGAAAGTGACACTGATGCTGGAAGGCCTGCACTGCGGGCACTGCGCGGAAACCGTCGCGAACGGCCTGAAGAAGCTCAAGGGCGTCAGGAGCGTTGAGGTCGTCTACACGACCAGCAAGGGAAAAGTCGTCTACGACCCGGACGTCGTAAAGGTCGACGAGATGATCAAGACGGTGAAAGACCTGGGCTACGACGTCAAGAGCTTTAAGGAGTAGCCGCATACTGAGACTGATTATCATGATCGTCAAAGGCAACGAGATGGAGCGCGCGGCCGTCGACCAGGTCGCCGCTCTCATGTGCGCGGCAGCCCGCACGGCCCCGAAGGCCCGGGGTACCGACAACCTGTCCACCCTGGTGATCACCGGCAGCGACATCAAGAAAGTCTCGGCCGAGATGCGCCGGGTCGCGGAGGAAAGCGACGTGGCGTTCTTCGCGCGGGACGCGGCCAACGTGGACGCGTCGCTCGCCCTGGTCGTGCTCGGGCAAAAGACGGTCCAGCTCAACATCCCCGTCTGCGGCTTCTGCGGCTTCGACTCCTGCGCCGACAACGCACGGGCCGGCGCCGCCTGCGCCATCAGCGCCGGCGACCTGGGCATCGCCACCCTGGCCGCGGCCGCGGTCGCCGGGCTGCACCACGTCGACAACCGCATCATGTTCTCCATCGGCCGCGCCGCGCTCAACCTCGGCCTGTTCGGCGACGAGAAGGTCACCATGGCCTACGGGATACCGCTGAGCGTCACTGGCAAGAGCCCATACTTCGATCGAAAGTGAAAGCCGAACGAGCTTTTTACGGGAGTCGGCGAATGACCCGGGTTTGGCCGGGTATCAACGATGAAAAACAGGCAGGGCTTCCGTCGCATTACCGACCCGGGCATTCGCACGCGCGCGCGAGCGGCCGCCCGCGCCTATAACCCGCACGCGCCTATAACCCGCACGCGCCTATAACCCGCACGCGCCTATAATCCGCCCGAGCCCGCCAACGACCGCCCTGGCCGCCGAAACGCCCTGCCTTTTCATAAGACACAGGGTATATAGAGGACTTATACAGAGATGACACAAGCATCGCGGGCAGGCGAGCGTTCCACGCCCGAGGGCATGTCCGAGCCGGGCGGCGAAGACGGGCCGCCGGCCTGATTGCGGATAACAGGCAGACGCCAGCCCATAAAACCGGAAATAGGCCTATGTTTGGCCAATCTTTTTATACGTTTACCTTAAATTAGATGATGGTATTCCCCATGGCCGACAACAGGTGCGACTTTTGCGACAGGTACGAGATGCTGCCCTTCAATTGCAAGTATTGCGGCGGCGTCTTCTGTTCCAGCCACCGCCTGCCCGAGTACCACAACTGTCCCGGCCTGAAGGCGATGAAGCAGGGCAACTGGAAGCCCCCGGCGCAGGCCAGAAAGCCGCAGCCGGGGAACCAGCGCAGGAAGAAGCTGCGCCTGCCGCGGGTTCGCCTGCCCGGACAGGGCTTTTATGCATATGGCATCATCGCGCTGTGTGTCATCATGTTCATCCTGCAGTTCATACTGCCCCCTGCGTTAACCAACGCCCTCGTGCTCAGCGGTCCCCCGCAGGCCGAGGGGCCGCTGTCGACGATAGTCTATATTCTCACGCACGCGTGGACGACAATCACTTACATGTTCCTCCACGCGAACATCATGCACATCTTCTTTAACATGCTGATGCTGTTCTTCTTCGGCCCGCTGCTGGAGCGCCAGATCGGTAGCGTCCGGTTCCTGGGCCTGTACCTGGGCAGCGGCGTCCTCGCCGGGCTGGTGCAGGTGCTCATATTCCCGGGCGCGGTGATCGGCGCCAGCGCGGCCGTCTTCGGCGTCATGGGGGCGCTGGCCATGCTGATGCCGGACCTGCGAATTTACCTGTACTTCGTGCCCATGAAGATCATCTACGCGGTCATCCTGTTCGCCGTCCTGGACCTGCTGCTGATACCGTCCGGCGACCAGGTCGCCCACGCCGCCCACCTCGTGGGCCTGGCGGCCGGGCTGGCGTACGGCTACCTGATCAAGAAGAACAAGGGGACCGTGCAGGCCTACTATCGCGTCTAGCCTGCCCGAAACCCCGGAATGTTTTATACGATCGGCCAGCGCAGTTTCCCGATGGGAAGCGCGATGCCGAAAAAGTTATCGATCCTCGGGTCGGAAATGCCGGCCCCGCCATGCCGGGGCAGAGCAGCCAGTTACATCGCCGGCAGGTGATGCCGTGGCCGTCGAAATCACGGATGCCGGCAGCCACATCCACCGGTCGCATACCCTGGCAAAGGACATCTCGGACGCGCTCGTCATCCGGGAAAGGAACATCACGCTGGTGACGCTGCGCAACGGGGACATCCCCATCGAGGAAAATTACGGTTACGGCCTCTACTATCACGATACGCGGTTCCTGAGCGGCTACACCCTCAGGATTAATGGTAAGACGCCGGTGAGTATCCTTTCCAGCGACGAGAAAGGCTACGCGTCGGTTACCGTGCTCACCAACCCGGAGCTGAGCGACCTGAACGGCCGGCCGATCGACAAGGCGACGATCGGCATACGCAGGGACCGGTTCATCGCAGGCCTGCTGAGCGAGGCCATCACGATCGAGAACTTCAACGACTTCCCGGTCGCCGTCGAGATATCGCTGCGGTTCTACTCGGACTTCGACGACATTTTTACCATCCGGGGAATCACCGGGAGCACGGAAGGGACGGTGGAGCGCGCCACGTATAACGCCGGCACGCTCGTCATCCCCTACAAGGGCAAAGACGGCCATCAGCGGAACACCATCATCTCGTTCGAACCGGCGCCCTCGGACGTCAGCGACGGGACGTGCCGGTTTTACCTGTCCGTCGGGGCGAAGGCGGTCGGGCGGGTCGCGCTCCAGGCCCGGGTCGAGGACATCCCGCCGGGGACCATGTACCGGCCGGAGCCGTATACCCTCGAGCGGCGTCTCAAGATGGTCAAGGCGTCCTACGTGGAGACCATGGAATGCTGCAGCAACGTGCAGACGAATAATGAGATTTTCAACAAGGTCTTCCTGCGGAGCCTGTCGGACCTCCGCATGCTCTACATGATGAGCGCCGGGGACGTCTTCTACTCGGCGGGGGTGCCGTGGTACGACGCGCTCTTCGGGCGGGACTCGATCATCTCGTCCATCCAGGTCATACCGTATAACCCGGCCATATCGAAGAGCACGCTTCAATTGCTGGCACGCCACCAGGGAAAGGTGTACAACGACTGGCGGGACGAGGAGCCGGGAAAAATCCTCCACGAGCTGCGGGTCGGCGAGAAGGCCAACCTGGACGAGATACCGCAGAACCCCTATTACGGCAGCGTCGACTCGACGCCGCTGTTCCTGATCGGGCTGGCGGAGCATATCGACTGGACGGGGGACATGGGCCTGTTTCACGAGCTCGAGGGCAACGTCGACGCGGCGCTCGCCTGGATCGACGCCTTTACGGATAAGGACGGGTTTCTCAGGTACAGCGAACGGTCGACGTTCGGGCTGTACAACCAGGGCTGGAAGGACTCGATCGACGCGATTTCGCACGCCGACGGCTCGCTGGCCCGGCCGCCTATCGCGCTGGCGGAAGTCCAGGGCTATGTCTATATGGCAAAACGCCGGATGGCGATGCTGTACGACCGGCTGGGCATGGAGGATCGGGCGAAGAGGCTGCGGAAGGATGCGGCCAACCTCTACTGGAACTTCAACGAAAAGTTCTGGATGGAGGATAAAAGATTTTTTGCCCAGGCGCTGGACGCGTCCGGCCGCTGTGAAGTGATCTCGTCCAACCCGGCCCAGGCCCTGTGGGGCGAGATAGTCGACCGGGCGAAGGCCGAAATCGTGATCGGCCGGCTGTTCGAGGACGATATGGACACCGGATGGGGCATCCGCACGCTATCCTCGAAAGAGGTCCGGTACAACCCGCTGGGCTATCACAACGGCTCCGTCTGGCCCCACGACAATTCGATGATCGCGATGGGGCTCGGCAAGTACGGGCACAAGAAAGAGCTGCTGCACCTGTTCACCAGCATGTACGAGGCGGCAGGCTTCTACCCGATCTACCGCCTGCCGGAGCTGTTCGGCGGGTTCCAGCGAGAGGACTACGGCATACCGATCAAATATCCAGTCGCCAACAGCCCGCAGGCATGGGCCTCCGGGTCAGTCCCTTATATGCTGACGGCGTCGCTGGGCTTCCGGCCGGACGCCCTCGGGCGCAAGCTGACCCTGATGAAGCCCGCGCTGCCCGACTGGCTCCTGAGAGTGAAGATCAACAGCGTCCACGTCGGCAACGCTGCCGCGAAGCTCGAGTTCCAGCGGATGGGCGAGAGCACGCTGGTCAACGTGATGGAAAAGCGCGGCGACCTCGAGGTCGACGTCGTTTACTGATACCCGGGCATTGGTCCCGGCTGTCCGTCGTGGCCCGGCCGGCCCGCGCGCACGCGTGAAAGCCCGGGTATCAACCCAGCGCGCCCGACAGCATAAACAGCGAGGCCACGAGGCCCGCGCTGACAATGGCCGCCGCCATCACGATCGTGTTGGCCCCGAATTTCGGGGTGCCGAAGTAATAGGCATAGACGATCCGGATCAGGAGGTTCACGAAGACGCCGATCAGTATCGCGATCACCGCGACGGAGGCTAATGTGGCGCCTCCGGAGGCCAGGGTGGAGGCGGAAATAGTGATGGCGTCGACGTCGGCGAGCCCGGCGAACAGCGCCGTCGTGTACAGGCCCAGGTTGCCCAGGTATACGGAGGCGGTCTTCGAGACGAACAGGATGGCCGCGATGAGGGCGGCAAACGTGAGCGCCGGCCGGATGCTGAAGGGGCTGCGGAGGCGGATGGTCTCGCTTTCCCGGCCTTTTCGGGCGCCCTTGAGGTAGAAGTAGCCCGCTACCACCAGCCCGGCCACGAGCATGGCGCCGATGGGCAGGCCGAGATAAGCCAGCAGCCCGGGATTGATCAGCAGGACGAGGATGACGACCCTGATCAGCATGACCATGTTCGCCAGCGTGGCGGCCATGGTCGCCTCGTTCTCCATGCCGTTCACCCGCTTCGTCTGGGTCGCCATGGTCGTGGTCACCGCGGTGCTCGACGCGATGCCCCCGACGATGCCGGTGATCGCCAGGCCGGTCTGCGGGCCGAGCCACTTGACCAGGAAGTAGCCGATGTAGCTGACGCCCGAGATGAACACCACGAACAGCCAGATCTCCTGCGGGTTGAAGATGGCCTCGAATCCCGGGTACGGCAGGCCGAAGTCCCGGTTGGGCAGGATGGGCAGGATGACGATCGCGATCAGGGCGAACAGCAGCGAGTCGTAGAACTCTTCCTTGGGTATCCGGTGAGTGAACTCGTGCAGCGGCTGCTTGAACGCCAGGATGATCGTCGTCATCACCGCGAGGATGATCGCCACGCCGGGATCGAGGAACGCCAGGCAGCCCATCAGGAAGGTCAGGATGACGCTGATCTCCGTGGTGAAGCCGAGGCGCTGCTGGATGCCCGTCGACCGGTAGTAGGCGATGGTCAGGAGCCCCATGATCGCCAGGAGCACCACGCCGATGATGAAGTAGCCGTTCGGCGTTATCGCCGGCACGGTACCGTCGGCCGGCAGGTAGCTGTTCGACGCCAGATAGGCGGTCACTCCGCCGATGAGCCCCGCCAGCCCGAAGGTCCGCAGCCCCGCGAACTTGACGTTCGTCATCTTCTCCTGCGCGATCTCCCGCTCGAAGCCCACCATCAGGCCGATGGCCAGCGACAGAAGCAGCTTCCACAGGGGGGCAAGGTCCGGCGAAACGTAGGGGATAAGGTCGACCATCGGTTATTTGTTTGCAGATTATCGAATAAATACGTTGTTATAATCAAGCGACATCTGCGATGTGAGACACGCTACAGTCGACGGATTATTGAATGAGAAAAACCGATAAAAATACGCATACGAAGAGTGATATCTTCGTATTCTGTTAACTCGATGTCACAAAACTGATGTGAAAAGGCTTAGAACCTGGGCTTCCTGTGCTTGGGAAGGCAATCCTGGCAATAGACAGGCCTGCCCTCGGTGGGCTTGAAGGGCACTTCGCATTCTTTACCGCAGTCAGAACAAGTTGTCTTGTGCATTTCTCTCGGGCCGCCGAAGCTGCGCCTCGGGCCGCCCCTAAATCCGCTGTCTCTCATTGTAATTACTCATGCAGGCTGAACCTGCAATTATGATACATACGAGCAAAGTATAAAAACCTATTCCACCTCCCGGCTTGACCCGGATGCATGGGTCCGGTGCTCAAATCAAGTCGTTGCCCGGGCTCCCGGTGATGTCCCGGAACCAGTGGATGTACAGCATACGCTTCGGTTCCCAGCGGCCGGAATGGCCCTCTTTCCATACGCGGATGAAGTCCTCGGGGGAATTGAAGTTTTCGAGCCGGTAGTACACGCGGGCGATGGTGTCCGCCGAACGCTCGCTGACGTCGATGATCTCGTAATACTTCCCGTTCACGTGGAAGGTGTCCCATGCCCGTCCCATCGGCGCGCTCCGGAAAACGTGGCGCGTCCCTGCTTTGACGATACTCTCGATCTCGTCATCGGTCAGATGCATGTCAACGTCTTTCATATGCGGGTGCTCCTCGTTCGCTCATGGTGGAACGTACCATTTTTTCGAGGCCGGATACATGATACTGTGCCGTTGAATCGTCAGCTATCTGCGGAACAGCGTCATGTTACACCGGTTTTTATGTCGTTATCGGACTTTTTGGCATACAGCTCAGGATGTATGGTCTCCGCCATCATCCTGGCCGCTGCCCCCATCCTCGGCCCGGGCCTGCCGGCCAGGTCATAGTCGACGGAATAGACCTTGCCGTTCTTCACGGCGGCCAGGTCCTGCATCCACGGCTCTTTGCCATTGCGCAGGCTGTCGAAAGTCGTCACGGTCCAGCCGGTCAGCGGGACGATGATCATGTCAGGATCGGCCGCAGCGATTTCCGATGGCGTCATTATGGGACCGGTCGCCACGTTGCGGCCGCCGGCTATCGCAATCAGGTCGCCCATATAGCCGTCTTTATCAGCCACGTAACAGGTATCGCCCGGGGTGATGATCACGAGCACCGAGGGGATGCTGCTGTCATTGAGCCCTGAGGTTAGACTGGTCACATCCCGGACGTCGGCCCTCATGGTGTCCAGGAGCTGTTGCGCACGGTCCGGAACGCCGAAAAGGTCCCCGAACATTTTGACGGTCCGGTATGTATCGGAGACGTTATCCGGGTGAGCGCTAAAGACCTTAATCTTAGCCGCGCAGAGGTTGCCCACCGTCGTCACGGGGGTGAACTGGCCGACCAGCACGAGGTCAGGCCGGGCTGCTATGACCGCGTCCTCGCTGACGTTGATCATGCCACCCATCTTCGGCTTCGACTTCGCCTCATCCGGGTAGTCGCTGTAGACGTCCACGCCGACAATCCGATCTCCTAAGCCCAGGCCGTACAGGATCTCAGTATTCGACGGCGCCAGCGAGACAACGCGCTGCGGCGGGCCGGCGAACGTCAGCGTCCGGTTCAGGTCGTCGGTCAGCGATACCGGGAACATCGTACCTGCGGCCTGTGTCGAGGCGTTTCCCCGGGGCGGGGAACTCGTGCAGCCGCTGACCATGACGATACATAGCAGTAAGGGTACGATGAAAATCAAGAGTTTGACGGGGGCCATCCTGGACGCTCCTGGCTGTTTGCCTTAACCACTTCGACGCCCGGGGCTTTATCGGTTATCGACAATAAAAACGGAAAAGAGGCCAGGGGGCCAAGAGAAGCCGCCAAGGATCCAAGAAGAGGGCCCAAGACGCCACTGTAGAAACTAAGAGGCGCCAGGGCGCCAAGTATATTTTTAGATCAAGAGTCCAAGTAGCCAAGTTGTTGTACTGGATAACTAGAATCGCATTAATCAGGCTCCTGGAGACTTGGCTACTTGAAACTAAAAAATACACTTGGCGCCCTGGCGCCTCTTAGTTTCTACAGTGGCGTCTTGGCCTCTCTTCTTGGAAACTTGGCGTCTTCTCTTGGAAACTTGGCGGCTTGCGTGCTCAGCTGGCGTCGCCGGGTGTCCGGCCGTTGTCGGTGTCGCCGCGGCCCTGTTCGAAGGCGAGCAGCGTGCCGAAGATGCCTTTCTTCGCGGCGAGCTCTTCGCGGGTGCCGGTCTGGACGACACGGCCTCCTTCGATGACGATGATCCGGTCGGCGATCTCGGTCAGGGACATGCGATGGGAGATGATGAAGGTGGTCTTGCCTTTCATGAGCTCGTCCAGCGAGTCTTTCAGGTACATCTCCGTCTCCGGGTCGATCGCGGAGGTCGGCTCGTCGAGGATCAGGAGGGGGGTGTCCTTGAGGAACGCGCGGGCGATGGAGATGCGTTGCCGCTGACCGACGGACAGCTTCGTTCCCCGCTCGCCGATCAGTGTCTCGTAGCCCCGGGGCAGTGTCTCCACGAACTCGTGGATGTGCGCCTTCTTCGCGGCGCGTACGACGTCCTCCTTCGAAGCGTCGGGCCGGCCGTACTTGATGTTGTTCTCCACGGTGTCGTTGAACAGGAAGATGTCCTGCGAGACGATGCTGATCTGCTGCCGCAGCCAGGCGTGGTTCAGCTCTTCCAGGCCGGTGCCGTCCAGCGTGATGCGGCCTGACCCGGGCACGTACAGCTTCAACAGCAGGCTGACCAGCGTCGACTTGCCGGCGCCGCTGTGGCCGACCAGCGCCACTGTCTCCCCGGGCTTCACGTCGAAGCTCACGTCCCGGAGCACCAGGGGCTTCCCTGCCTCGTAGGCGAAGGACACGTCCTCGAACCGGATGGCGCCATCGACGCGCGACGGCTGCTTCAGCGGCCGGTCTCGCTCCTCCCACTCGAACTCGGGGGCGACGCTGAACATCTCCTTCAGCCGGTCCATGGACGCGAACACCGGCTGGAAGGTGAGGTACGTGTAGAACAGCGTGTTGACCGCGGCGGACAGGAACACGATGTACGACAGGAAGGTAACGTAGTCGCCCAGTGTCATGGCGCCGGCCTGGATGTCCGCGGCGCCGACGATCATGATGACCAGCAGCAGCCCGAACATGGTGCCCCGCATGAACGTGGCGGCCATCGTCATCAGCACGTATTTGCTGATGCGGGCGTTGACCACGTCGCGCAGCCGTTCGGATACTTTGCCGATCTCCGTCTTTTCGGTCGCGTACGACTTGACCAGTTCCGCGCCTGAAATCGCCTCCTGCATGCTCTGCGAGACCGCGGCGCTCGACTCGCGCTCCCGGTAGCTGAGCGCCCGGATGCGGGTCGAGAACACGAGCCGGATGATCAGGTAGGCGGGAATGGCGACCGCGATGACGAGGGCCAGCTTCGCGTTCATCGACAGCAGGATGGCGATGCCGAAGACGAGGTAGAACGCGCTGGAGATGATCTGGGTCAGGGCGTCCGAGAACATATACTGGAGCATGCCCACGTCGTCCGATACCCGGGACATGAGGTAGCCGGTCTGCTTGTTCTTGATGAACGACAGGGGAAACCGCAGGACGTGATCGAACAGGCTGGTCTGCAGGTTGAAGGTCAGCTCCTGCTGGTATACGGCCGTGAGATAGCCCTGAATCCCGTAGAGCACGCCGTAGGATATGCCCGCGACGATCAGCCCGAGGATGATGAACTGGATGGAGCCCAGCATCTCGATGGCCCGGGGCACGAACCAGTCCATGCCGATCATGGAAAGCAGGCCTGCCAGCCCGTCGTAGCCGGTCTTTAATATGACGAAGTCGATGAACACCTTGCTGGTGAGCGGCACCACCGCCCGCATGGCCGTGGTGATCATGACCAGGATGAGGCTGACGGCGCCGATCTTCCAGATCGGGCGCACGAACCGGAAAAAGTATCCCAGGTCGCGGAACTTGAACATGACCTTAGGGGGTGCGGGAGCCTGGAGCACAGATTTCGTCCGGGCAATAAACTGATTAAGCCTGTCTATGAGAGCATGGAATGGGATGAACATGAGAGTATTTCTTTCCTCGCCGATCTATTCGCGGGTCCTGACGATCAGGATAAGGTCGCCCGGGATTAATTAGTTTCTCTCGCAGGTAAGCGGAAACGCCAGAGGCAGTCGTGTATGTACAGGTTAATTAATAGAGACGGATAGATAATGTTATGCCATCTCTTTCCTAATTACATGTAACGGTGGAGACTCATGAGCGGCAAAGAAGAAGACATGATCGCTTATTGCGGGCTGTATTGCAACGACTGCCCGAACCATAAGGGCGAGATCGCCGACCTGGCCCGGGACCTGCGAAAGAAGTTGCGGGAGACGAAGTTCGAGCGCACGGCGGTGGCACTGGCGCCGGTCTTCAAAGAGTACGCCGATTACGACAGATGCTATGCGACGCTCGGCGCCATGGTCCGCATGCGCTGCGGCAGGGGATGCCGCAATGGCGGGGGCAACCCGGGCTGCAAAATCCGGAGCTGCGCGGTGAAGAAAGGCCTGGACGGCTGCTGGGAATGCGGAGACTTCGAGTCCTGCGTGAAGTTCGCCTTCCTCAAGACAGTCCACGGCGACGCCTGCCAGCTGAACCTGCGCCGGCTGGCGAAGAAAGGCAAGGCCGCCTTCGTCGAAGGGAAAAGGGACTGGTAGCAGAGATCGGCGTAAAAAGAAACGGGGGGACACCCCGGCAGGTGATAATGGCCGGCGGGCAATCCGGCGCTGCCCCGCCAGTACCCGCGTACGCGCGAAGGCGCAACAGCGAGAGCTATTTTACAAGATCGCTCTGGTTGGCCAGCAACAGGTACTCTCTCGCCCGCTCCTCGTCCATCGTCTCGAACTCTTCGTAGTACTGGCCCACCGCCTCGAAGTCGTCCGGCGCCTGAAGATAGACCAGCGGGGCCACCAGCTTCAGCTCGTCCACGATCTCGGCCGGCAGCACCGGCGTGACGATCACGACCTCGGAGGGCCCCTGGTCGCGGATGGCCTCGACCGCGGCGATCATGGTGGCGCCGGTGGCGATGCCGTCGTCGACGAGGAACACGGTCCGGCCGAACAGCTTCGGGAAGCTGCCCAGGCCGACGCGCAGCTCGTCCAGCATCCGGTTCATCTCGCCCATGATCTTCCCGGCCTCGCCGCCGATGTACTCCCGGGAGATCTGGAGCCGGTCGACCAGGCCCTGGTCGATCATCACGGCGCCGTTCCAGGTGACCGCGCCGATGGCCATCTCGGGATTGAAGGGCGCGCCGATCTTCTTGGCCATGACCAGGTCCAGCGGCGCCTTGAACGCCAGGGCGATCTCGTAGCCTACCGGGATCCCGCCCCGTGGAATGGCCAGCACGATGACGTCCCGGCCCTTATAGGCCTGCAGCTCCCTGACCAGCCGTTTTCCAGCATCCGATCGGTTCGTGAACTTCATGCTATCGCGCCCACAGGCTTCAGGCCGTCGCCTCGCCGGTCCTCGCCGGACGCTTCAGCCCCTTGATCATCTCGGAAAGCGTCACGGTCGTGATGTACTTGTGAAGCTGGAGAAACCCGCCGATGCGGTCGAACGCCTTTACCTTGCCCTGGATGGACTTCTGTGTCGCGTCGTCGGGCACCACGAAGATCAGGTGGTCGCAGTCCGACCACAGCGAGCACATGGCGTTTTCCGTGATCAGGTCGGGCGCCACGTCGCCGCTGAACGGAATGATCTGCACGGCGAACTTCATCTCCGGCAGGTTCGGATGTTCCTGCCGGGACCATACCTGGGCGATGTTGCCAACCCCGAGGTTCACGTTGTGCTCAATCTTGTAGCCCAGCGTGCTGCCCACGTCCTCACAGGCCGCGTCCATGCTTGGAAAGTCCATGACTCACTCTACCTCCGGCTATTCCTCTTCGATGTCCCGTAAATAGAAATACGGACGCATTGAAAAAGAACTTGCCAAATGAAGTAGCGGGAAGACGGTGGACGGCGGCGCCTGCGTACAGCCGATGGCCGCGGTTTATTTTGATGAGTATTAATACCCCGCGGCAACAATCAATAATGGAGTGAAATGCATGGCAGGCGTGGGCAGGAGGTCCGATTTCGGAAAGCCCGACTATGACACGAACGCGGATGTGGAGAACCGTCTGGATACGACCGATCCGCTGATCGACCTGGCTCTGCCTTACGAGGGGAAGATCAAAGCCCTGATGGACCGGGGCATGACGCGAGAGCAGGCCGAGGACTGGGTCGACCACGCGATGCAGGATGCCCGGGAGCGGGAGTTCCGCAAGAGAGAAATGCTCGAGGAGCAGACGCGGTTCCGAAAAGAGATCGGCGACCTGAAGCACTGTACGGCCGTCGACGAGAGCTGCATCCCGACCGGGCCGGAAGACGAGCCCGAGAAGGCCCGGCATATCAGCGAGAGACATGGGCCGCTGCCGGAAAAATGATTATTTTACTCGACGAAAGTCTGTGAGAGAGGGATTGCTGTCTATCCATGGCCTTGTATCGGTACACGGAGCGCGGTTAAAGGCCGCAGAGACCGCAGAGGAGCGTGCATAGCACGCTGCAGGGCGCAGAGATCGCAGCAACTTATTAGTTTAACGCTATCCGATATCTAAAAAGTAACCGCGCTTTCTGCGCCCCGCTGCGGTCTCTGCGGCCTTTTACTGTGCTGCCGTTCGTTACGCATTTTTAGACAACAATATAGTCCACTTCTTCATGTCTCAGGGCTTTAGCATTTCCAGGAAAAACTTGATGTGCGCGGTGCCCTCGTCCCGGGTCCGGGACTGCAGCTTTTCGGCCTCGTCGTCGCTGAAGAGCAGCAGGTACCGCAGGTACGTGTAGACGTGGAACGCGTGATACTCCCGGGCCAGGACGACAGGATCCGTGCGACGGATCATCCCCCGGTCCATCATCGCGCGAAAGGCCTTTTCCCAGAAGCGGGCCGGCTTCTCCAGCATCTCCCGCTCGAAGAAGCTGCGGATCATCGCGTTGCGGTAGACCTCCATGGCGATCATGCGCCACACCTTCCGCAGCCGGGGCGCCTGCAGCCGGTCCTCGAACTGCCTGTCCGCCGCGGCCATGAGCCCCGCGGGGCCGAGGGTGCCCAGGTAGGTCTCGATGAGCGCGGTCTCGTCTTTCGTCCCCGCCTTCGCCAGCTCAGTGATGAAAAACGAGAGGATATTCTGCAATATTTCGTCTTTACCTTTGAAGTGACTGTAAATCGAGCTTTTCCTGATGCCGACCGCGGCCGCGATGTCCTGCATGGACACCGCTTCGTAGCCTTTCTTTGAGAAGAGGTCGATGGCTGTATCAAGAATTTTTTGCCTGGTGCCCGGCTGATCGACACCCCGGACCGCGAGAGCGGGGGGTGACTCGCCGCTATCTGCACTCAAAATAGACCATCCACCTTACTACCGAACGGTAGGTAGTCAAAACATATAAGCTTTTTGCCTGACATCCTGCTTCCGACCGTTCGGTAGTTTACCTGAATAATAATATAGAAAGATGCCTGAAGACGATAAAAACTGGCAGACAGGCGCTAACGCACGCATGATTGACATGCATATCGATCGGCCCGGGGTCAGATAGCCGGTATCTGATGTTGATGGCGTTACCGTCTATCTGGTGCCGACCTGTATGGTCTTGCTTAAAAATCGATGATCTCGACGGTCCGGTACTGGGTGAGGTTACGGACGTACCGGGAGAACTGCACGCCGATGAAGCTGACGACGATCGCGGCCGCGATCCCGATACCCAGGCTTTTCACCGCTTCCGGCATCCGGCCCTGCATTTCCAGTATGTAGCTGGTGCCGCCCCAGACCAGCGTGCCCATGGCGATCAGGAAGAACGGGGTGGCCAGGTACTTGTACAGCGCTTCGCTCTCCTCCGAGTAGGCGTCGACGATCCAGCCGATGACGATCGCCAGCAGCGCCGCGACAAACCACCAGATGGCCGAGTTGAAGAAAACTGCGCCGAGCGTGATGATGCCCGGCTGGGAGATCGCGTTGACCACGATGTCCAGCACAGCGAGGGAACCGCGCACGAAGGCCATGATGATCAGGATGAGCGAGATCAGGTAGGTGACGAAGGTCAGTTTCGCCTCCTGGAAGGACTTGCGCAGGTTGAAGATGAACGTCTCGAGCAGGCTGTCCAGGCTCAGCCCTTTGTAAAGCAGGTAAGAGCCGATCAGCGTGGCGATGGCCACGGGCGCGGCGTTGGCGTTGCCCAGCAGCGTCGAGGCCGCGTATACGAGAAACGTAACGCCCAGCGGAATGAAGATGACACGGGCTACCTTGGGGTCGTTGATCAGTTCCTTGATAATGTAATATGTGCTCTCGAGGTTCTGTGCCTGCTTGACTACGACGCGCTTCACCGACTCTATCCGGACCCTCGACTGGAGAATCGGCATGACGGACTCGTCCTCGGCGCCGTCACTGACCAGGATCGCCCGCTCGGTCGGGTACTTGAGCAGGATGTCGTCGAGCTGCTGGGCGACGGCACGGTCTGACTTCAGGCCGAGGTCGCGGTGGCCGGCGATGCATACGACTTCCACATCCATGCCCTCGGAGCGGAGCTCGTCGTAGGCGTTGATGCCGCCATAGATAGTGTTGACGTCCGAGTCTTCCGGATCGGCTGCGCCCAGCCGGGCCGCGGCGTCCAGGCACGCTTCCCGGCCGATGACCGGGCTTTTGACGCCTGCCTTGACCCCGATATCGTCGTCTTTGTCGATACAGATGATGAGCATGTCCACGATGGTAACCCCGATGGCGGAATAAGGCGAACAAACGATTATTGCCGGTATCATCATAGCTTTGGTTCATTATAAATTTTCTCTCGGGTGCAAGCGCGACCGGCTCGCCCGGCCGGTCGCGTAAGCCTGTTATCCATGCCACTTATGCCTGACCGCCGGTACATTAATAGCAAGCTTTATCGTAACAGGGACGAACAGTGATCTATTTAAAAATAACCGGTGCCTGCCTGTGCAAATGCACGTGCACCAGCCTGTGATCTGATGACCACGAAAGCGATCTATGCCCTCAGGACGATGCCCGTCGTCATTTTTATCATGCTGTCTTTAGCGCTCGCCACGGCCATTCCGGCTGCCGCCGAGACAGTCACGCCGTCGACCACTATCTCGCTCTCCGGCACACAGGGAAGTGCGGACTGGTTCAAGTCGGACGTGACCGTGTCATTTAGTGCCACGGACGTGAGTAATACCGGAATCAACAGGACCGAATACAGCTTCAACGGCAGTGTCTGGACCCGGTATACCGGCCCGTTCAACATCACGAAAGAGGGCATGACCGGCATCTATTACCGTTCGATCGACAATGCCAGCGGCGTCGAGCCGACGAAACTGAAGGTCGTCAGCATCGACCGTTTGCCACCGGCCATCAACTACACGCTGTCGCCTTCGCCCAACGCCAACCGCTGGTCGAACCAGAGCATGCTGCTGCATTTCGAAATGAGCGACAGCAACTCGGGCCTGGCCGAGCGCACGGCCGATATCACCCTGACCAACGAGGGCACGTATTCTTCGCTTACCGGTATTGCGACCGACGTGGCCGGCAATTCCGCTGGCCTTACGGTCCCGACGTTCTACATAGACAAGACGACGCCGGTCGTGTACAATCTCACAGTCCCCGAAAGCACCTACATCAACACGTACATATCCGCCAGCGCCGGGGTCGTCGAGGAAAACCCGGACCGGATCGAGATGTACTGGGGGGACGGTACGTATACGCAGCCATCGATCGCCGATAATGTCGTGAGAAGCATGCATGCCTATCAGTATGCTGGTCAGTATACCGTCACCCTAACCGTGGTCGATAAGGCGGGCAACGTCGCCAGGTCATCGGCCGGCCTGACCGTCAGCATCCCGTCAAATCCCGGGACGCCCACCCCCGGGGCGACGCCGGAGCCCGCGAACACGCCGACACCCGCCCCGGAACCACCGACACCGACACCGACAGCGACACCGAAGCCTGCCCCCGGGCCGGCCCTGCCGCTGGCAGGGCTGGGTATGCTCGCCGGGGCCATGTTATGCCTGCTGGCCAGAAAGAAAGAATGAGGCTATAAGCCGTTTTACTTTTTTAATCCTTGCAGGGAGCGATACTGCATTTTAAAAATTCAGGCCGATAGCCAGAGCTATAGTTGTAAAGAATAAAGAATGACTGAGTTCCCTTGCGGGAACCTTAGAGTATTTTACAAGAATCCCGAGCGCTGTAGCAGCAGCAGGTCTTCGGTGTTCAGCTTTTCGCCAGCCTTGAACTGGGCGAACACGTCCTCTGCCTGCTTCTTGTACTCGACTTTGTCCTTGGTTTCCTTCTCGGCCTTCGTCTTCTTCTTCAGACCCACGATGACCTTGTCGAAGTCCCGGACTTCCTTCTGCAGCTTCAGGAACTGTTTGTGGTACTCGTCGGCGGTTTCCTGGGCCTTGACGAATTCCTTGTGCTGGGCGTCAGCCTCGGCACGGGTCTTGTCAGCCTCACGGAAGCACTCGATCATCTTGTCGTGGTACTCCTGCGCCAGGTCGGCGTTTTCCTTGACCTTCTTGTGGAATTCGGACGCCTGGTCCCGGAGGCTCTGTGCCTCTCCGAGGAAGCCCTTGAGCTCCTGGTTCTGCTCGAGCTGCTCTTTCTTCTTCTTGAACTCTTCCTTGAGCTCAGAGATCTTGTCGACGAGGGCCCGTTCCTTCTCGGTCGTGAGCACTTCGGTCTGCTGCTTGAACTCGAGGTGGTCCATCTCCTTCCTCAGCTCATTCAGCGAGCGCCCGCTGCTGGTCGCGTCCTTCTTCCGGAGCACGTCGACCCGCGAATAGACCTCGTTGGCCTTCTCGTTCAGCTCGTTCCGCTTTTCCTTGTTCGCGCTTACCTGTCCGTTAAACTCATCTCGCTTTACGCGGTATTCCTGAGCTTTCTCTATAAGCTCCTTCGTCTTCTTATTGAGTTCATCCCTCCTCTTTGAGAATGAGCTGGCCTTGGAGTTCCACTCGTTGCGGTTGGCCTTTAACTCCTCAGCCTCTTTAAGAAACTTCGTCTTTTTTTCTTGCAGTTCTTTTAGCATGTAACGTGTCTTCCTCCTGTTTCACTATAGGAATCGCCGACTCCGCCGGAATCTCAGACTCCAGGCGTTTGATAATAGGTATCAGGGATTCCAGATTTTTATCGCCCACGACCACATCGGCGGCGTCCCGCACGACCTGCTTGGCGTTGAAGGCAATGAACGTGCCCACAATCCCGCACCAGCAGAGATCGTTAGATCCGTCGCCAACAGCGATGCACTGTCGCGGACTGATATTTTCCAGTTTGCAAATTTCCTCAAGAACCTCCTTCTTCGAGTTTTGCTTCGTCAAGGGCCCCCGGACCTCGCCGGTCACCCTGCCGTCCTGGATCACAAGCTCGTTCGCGTAGACGTAGTCCATGCCGAGCATGGCGCCAACGCGGCTTGCGATGATTGTGAAGCCCCCCGAGACCATGGCCGTGCGATAGCCGCACGCCTTGAGCTCGCGCATCAGTTTTTTAGCGCCCGGCATCAGAGGGACGTTTTCGGCGACGCGTTTCGCGTCCTCCTCCGACAGCCCTTCGAGCAGTTTCACTCGCAGCTTCAACGCGCGCTCGAAGTCCAGCTCGCCGTTCATCGCGCGGCGGGTAACCTCGGCCACGTATTCGCCCACGCCTCTCGCGCGGGCCATTTCGATGATGCCCTCGCAGTCGATGACTGTCGAGTCCATGTCGAAAATGATCAGCCCTGGGCGGCTACAGGGAGCCTCATCTGTCCCGCCCGAGTAAAAACTCATAGGCACCTTCGCCATCAAAGCAGTATTGCACTGTTTGATACTGACTCTTTAACTGTACGACATCCTTTTTAACCTTTTCGGGTTTCTCTTTGTCGATGGCGACGCGCTTGATGAGTTTTGCGACCTCGCGCATCTCGCGCTCCTTCATGCCGATGCGGGTCAGTTCCTGGGTGCCGAGCCGCAGCCCCGAGGGGTCGTCGGTCCCGTTCACGTGGTCCCACGGGAACAGGTTCTTGTTGGTGATGATGTTCGCCTGCTCCAGCTTCTTAGCGAGCACGCTGCCGCCGCCGATCTTCGAGACGTCGACCGCGATCTGATGAGATTTCGTGTAGCCCTGGTCCTTGCAGAGCACGTTGAAGCCCAGCTCGTCCATGTACGCGCCGAGCGCCTGCGAGTTCTTCACGATCTGCCGGGCGTAGGCCTTGCCGTACTTCTTCATCTCCGCGAGGGTGATGGCCAGCCCGGCCTTGTGGTGCAGGTGGAAGTTGCTGACGGTGCCCGGGAACACGGCCTCGTCGATGAGGTCGGCATACTTCTTCTGGCACATGATGATGCCGCCCTGCGGCCCGGGGAAGGTCTTGTGGGTGCTGCCGGTCAGGACGTCCACGCCTTCCCGCAGCGGGTCCTGGAACTCGCCGCCGGCGATGAGGCCAAGCACGTGAGCGCCGTCGTAGATAATCGATGCGCCCACCTCGTCGCAGACCTCCCGCGCCTCCTTCACCGGGTGCGGGAAGAGGAACAGGCTGGCGCCGAACATGACGACCTTCGGCTTGACCTTGCGGATGTTCTTGATCATCAGGTCGGTGTCGATGTTCATGGTAGCATTATCGAAGGGATGAGTATAAACTTTAAGGCCTCTAATGCCGGCGGCCGAAAACTTCGCATGGCTGATGTGGCCGCCGCTCGGCACGGCGAGCGCGACGAGCTTATCGCCCGGGTCCGCGAGCGCGAAAAACGCGGCGATGTTACAGTTGACGCCCGAGATCGGCTGCACGTTCACGTGCGGCGCCTTGAAGAGGTCTTTCGCCAGCTCCACGGCCTTGCCCTCGATCACGTCCACGAAGCTACAGCCCTGGTAAAACCGGTGGCCGACCTGGCCCTCCGCGTACCGGTGCCCCAGGTCCGACGACAGGACCTGCCGGACCAGCGGGCTGGTCACGTTCTCGCTCGCGATCATCGGCAGGGAATGTTTAAAAAGCTCCTGACTCCCCTCGACAGCCTCAACTATCTTTTTAACATCCGCGTTCACAGCAATACCTCGCTTATGAGATATGCTAAACGTTATCAATCATATAAAGGTTTTCCAGAGTATGGCGCCCTGTAGATGCGAGACGGGCGGGCAAAGAAAGGGACACTTTCGTGTCGGTCTCGCGCGCGGGCCGCTGACCTGCCAGAGATAGCGCACCTCTAATACAACCGGGCTATTCTAGTGAGGCCATGATCGAAGGGCATGCGGGTGCTCTCATCCTCAATGAGTCGCAGCGCCTGCGCGTCGTGACCGATACGAAGGAGTTCCTTTCTAAAGAGTCGGCGAATGACCGGAGTCTTGGCAGGTAGAGATGATAAAAAAGGATGACTTCCCTCTCATCTTATCTTCAATCCGTACAGCGCTGCGCGCCAGGGGCGGGTAGTACGATTGGCCCGCCGAAGGCGGCAAACGACGCATCCCGGCGCGCAAGGGTCATATGCCCGGCCGGAGAATGCGCACGCGCGCGAGCGGCAGCCGCAATCACTGAAATGTCCGACTTTTTACAGGAGCCGCAAGGCGTCCCTTGATAACGATAGGGCGGGCATCGCTGGTTTCCCGCCGGAAGCGGTATACTACGATACCAGCGGGCTGGCATAACATCGCCGGCCCGGCCTTTTCTGACCGGCCTTTTCTATTATATTACTGTACATTTGGCAAATATACCTGCAATTTAACACATAAAAAAGGCAACAGCCGCCCGCGATGCAGGCATCAGTCACTCCTGATGCAAACGCTTATAAATCTGTACTTACATTTCTGTAATTAGAATAAATTATAGAATACCGGGGGGTATGTCTACGTACGCACGGGCCAGCAACTTTATCCGCTATTTGAAGATCGCGGCGATCGTCGTAGTGCTCGCCGTGCTGGTCGTGAGCGTCGAGGCCCAGACATACCAGGGCCGGATGATTCACGAAGGCTCGCTCCCGGTTATTTACGGCGACGACGCCTTCAAGGCCAACGTCCTGCATGCGATGGACTACCTCGCCACTAATTATCCTGCGGACTACGAGAACGTCGTCTTCTGGCTGGCCGAGATCCGGCCGACCGACACCTACACCCGGGTGAACAGCGCGGGCGTCTGCCACCTCAACGCCGACGACTATACCGCGTCCTACCTTTGGCTGGCCAGCGTCCTCATCCACGAGGCCCAGCACGTGAACGACGACGCCATCTACTTCGTGGACAACCCGTACACGGCGGAAGAGTGCGAGCACCGGGCGCTGAACGTCCAGGCCGCATACCTCGAAGACGTCAACGGCTGGACCGGAGAACAGGCCGACGCGTGGGTCGACGGGTGGATGGCGAAGCGGTACTGGGAGACCATCCCGGAGAAATACGGCGCATAAAACCGGTGTGGCCCGATTACATAGCCACCGATCATTACTCGATATCCGGATCTATTTTAAGCTACTTTTACCATCCATCAGCCTGTGATGACCAACCCGAGACATACGAATATAAGCTATCCGGCTATCGTTATATACTGTTAAGCCCACTTATAGTCGATGAACAGTACCATTTCAGGCACAGGCATGGCAAGACTCACCCGGAAGGCGAGGGACATTTCCGGCCTCGTTAAGACCGAGCTGCCGGTCGCCGCCGGGGTCTGCGTCGTCGCCGGCCAGCTCCTTGCGCTCGGCGGCCTGCCCCCGCTGACCGAAGCAGTGGCAGGCTTCCTGTCCGTATTCTTCATCTCCGGCGCGCTGATGATCACCAACGACTACTTCGACATCGAGGTCGACCGGGTGAACCATCCGGAGCGGCCGCTGCCGTCGGGCCGGGTTTCCGGGGCCGAAGCGCTCGGCCTGGCTGCGCTGTTCACGCTGTGCGGCCTGGCCGCCGCGGCCGTCCTGGGCCTGCCCACGTTCCTTATCGCCGCTTTCCTCTGGGTCATCGGCATCCTGTACAACTGGAAGCTCAAGGAGTCCGGGCTGCCGGGGAACCTGATCGTGGCGACCTCCGTCGGGATGACCTTCGTAACCGGCGGGATATCGGTGGGACAGCTGTCGAACGGGCTCGTCTGGCTGTTCGGCGCCCTCGCGTTCTTCTTCGACCTGGCTGAGGAGCTGGCGAACGGGGCCATGGACGTCGAGGGCGACAAACTGCGATCGGCCCGGTCGCTGGCGATCGTAAGGGGTAAGCGGTTTGCGCTGGGCGTTTCCGGCCTGTTCTACGCCGTTTTTATCGCGCTGACCTTCGTGCCGTACGCGCTCGGCTGGCTGGGCCTGGCCTACCTGGCCCTCGTCGTCGTGACAGACCTGGTCGTCGCCTATTTCGTTTACCGGCTGCTCAAAAGCGACACGCCGCGGGAAGGCAAGAAGATGACCCGTCGGCTGTACCTGACCCTGTTCGTGTTCGTCGTCGCGTTCATCGGGGTCCGGCTTTTGTCGGTGTGATCCGACGGTCACGTTCACGCGCGCGGGCGCCCGCCTGATGCCGCCGGCACCGGACCGTTTATAAAAATATCCTTGGCGCCCATGGCTACCTGGCGCTCTTGGCGGGCGTGACAGGGGTCGCATTGCCAGGATATAGTTAGAGTTGATTCCCCGAACTGAATAAAAAGATTATAAGATCAGGACTTGGTCCTGATCTTCGGCGCCTGCTCTTTCTGGATCTCCTGCAGTAAATCCGCAATCCGGCCCAGCGCTTCCTTGATCTGCTCCATCGAGGTCGCGTACGAACACCTCAAGTGCCCGACGCCCGACTCCCCGAACACGCTGCCAGGCACGGCGATCACGTGCTTCTCGTACAGCAGCCGCTCCGAGAACTGCTCGTCAGTCAGTCCCGTCGACTTCACCGAGGGGAACGCGTAGAACGCGCCCTTGGGCTCGAAGCAGGACAGGCCCAAATCGTTGAACCCTTTGACGATCACGCGGCGGCGGCGGTTGTACTCGTCGATCATCTGGCGCATGTCGTCCTGGCCGTTCTTCAGGGCCTCGATCGCGGCCATCTGTGCGGTGATGGGCGCGCACAGCATGGTGTACTGATGGACTTTCATCATGGCCTCGATCACTTCGGCGTTGCCGCATGCATAACCTAAACGCCAGCCGGTCATGGCGAACGCCTTGGAGAAGCCGTTAAGAGCTATCGTATTGTCCCGCATGCCGTTGAACGACGCGATGGAGGCGTGCTTGCCCTCGTAGGTCATCTTCTCGTAGACCTCGTCGGAGATGATCATCAGGTCCCGCTCGACGGCGAGGTCGGCGATCTCTTCGAGGTCCTTGCGCGGCATGATGGCCCCGGTCGGGTTGTTGGGGTAGTTCATGATGACGGCCGTGGTGCGGTCGGTGATCTTCGCCTCCAGGTCCTCGCGGGTGACCTTGAAGTCGTTATCAACAGAGGCCGATACGGATACTGGCGTGCCGCCGGCCATGATCACGCAGGGCCGGTATGACACGTAGCTGGGCTCGACCACGAGCACTTCGTCGCCCGGGTCGACGATCGCCCGGACAGCGAGGTCGATACCCTCACTCACGCCCGTGGTGACTAATGTCTCGTTCTTCGGGCTGTAGTCGACGCCCGTAGCGTCGAACATGTACTTCGAGATCAACTCCCGCAGCTCCAGCAGGCCCCAGTTGGACGTGTAAGTGGTGTAACCCCGCTCCAGCGCGTAAATCGACGCCTCGCGCACCCGCCAGGGGGTGACGAAATCGGGCTCGCCCACGCCCAGCGATATCACGTCCGGTATACTGGAAGCGAGGTCGAAAAATTTCCGTATCCCTGACGGCGGCAGCCCTTTGACCTTGTTCGCGATCTTCATGGGTGAACGACCAGCCGCTTGTCCTCTTCACGGTCGAACATGATCTCGCCCTCGGTCTTGTAGGCCCGCAGCATGAAGTGGGTGGCGGTATGCTGCACCTGCTGCAGCGGGGCGATCTTCTCGGCCACGAAGAAGGCGAGCTCCTTCATGGTCTTACCCTTGATCAGCAGGTTGAGATCGTGGTCTCCCGACACCAGCATACAGTTGACGACCTCGGGAAACTTCGAGATGCGCTCGGCGATGGAGTCGTATCCGACGCCGCGGTCCAGCGACACGGAGACCTCGATGATGGCGTAGACGGCCTCGTCGCCGAACTTGTCCCAGTCGACGATGGCCTTGTACCTCTTGATGACACCGCGGGCTTCCATGGCAGCGACGAAGTTGGCGACTTCCGCCTCGTCCATGCCTGTCTGCTCAGCGATCTCCTTCGGCGTCAAACGCGCGTCTTTTTCCAGTAGCTCGAGTACTTCTCTCATATCGATCCCGTTATACGGTTTAGTTTTCGGATAGTACCATTAAAGCTGCAACTTCATATTTCTTGCGATGATAACCGGTGGCAGCACGGGCAGGAAAGCGTCGGGAGCTAAAGGTGAAACCGCGGTGCCATGCCGCCGCTCCGGCCCGCGTGCGCGCGCGGGCGCGGCCGTACGGCCGGTGCATCGGACGGAACGTCTGCATGCCGCATTGTCATGCGGGAGACGGGGACGACGGGTGATTGTGAAAATCCCGGGATTACAATTACTGCCGGAAAAGTAAATAGAAAAATTGATAGCCGTTTTATTCCATGTAGCGGCAGTGATATCAAGTGAGCTTTAGAGGTTCAGCCTTTCGACAGCCAGCTTGATGTCGTCGGCCTTGATCGTCTTCCGGCCCGCGTGCGCGCAGAGCTTGCTGGCCTCGCGCCCGACCTTGAGCACGTAGTCTTCCGTGTACTTCACCATTTCATCGACGGCCTCGGCGGATATTCTCTCGCCGCCGGCCTCGCTTAAGAGTCTTGAGATGGGTGCTTTGGAAATCTCGGTCATATAAATTACCTCACTATCGTATAGCTTTACTAAGAAGTCGATACATTATAAAATTTTCTAATCTCAACGGAAATGGCCTGAAAATTCGTTTCACGGTCGATATAGACTTAAATAATTAAAAGACCATGGAAATGAAAAGCTAAGCCCGCCTGACAAACCGCAGGGGAGCCAGCTCTTCGCCCGGACGCCGTGCCGGACAGCCGAACGCCAGCATCGACCGGATCATCCCGCAGTAGCCGCTTCGCTTCCCCCGCCGGAGGCCGTGAGACCTGTAGGGGCAGCCTTCGTGATCGCATTCTCTTTCCGGTGCCATGCCATTATACACCGATCTTCCTTGGGGATGGGGGTATATAAGATAAAGCTGTGTGCGTACTGAAACTAATCATAATTATTTCCAGCGCACACCTCGCTGCATATCTCAGCGTGTTACGTATCGCAGCGTGATACTGATGTGTAAAAAGTATCACTTATTTAGCAAACGCATCAAGTCGTACTTCGTTATGACACCGATGGCCTTGCCCATTTCCATGACCAGCACGGCGTGGTACGATTCGAGCAGGTGGGAGATGGTGCCCATGCTGGTGCTGGGGGACACGGCCGGGAACGAGTCCTCCATGCGGGCCCGGACCTTCGAGCTGCTGATGCTGCTCAGGTCCTCGCTGCCCATGGCCTGCACGACGACGTTCTCCGATATGCTGCCGACCGGCACGCCCGAGTCGATGACCGGCAGCTGCGAGAAGCCGTGCTTCTCCATCAGCTTGACCGCGTGGTCGATCGTATCGGAGGTCGAGACCGCGATGACCGGCGCGGTCATCAGGTCTTTGGCGGTGACCCGGCTTTTCTCCATCTCGTCCAGCGCGTTGATGATGCTCCGCAGCGTCGACAGCCGGGGGTCGACGTCGCCTGCCTCGATCCTGGCGATCAGGGGCTGGCTGACGCGGGCCTTCTCGGCCAGGGTGCTCTGGGTCAGCCCGAGCTTCATGCGCCGCCGCTTTATGCTTTCCGGGGTGGGCAGTTCCATAATCGACTAAAGCGACAGCAGACATAATATAACTATGCATTGACACGGAGGGCGCGAAGGGCCGGTCGGCATGCAAGGAGACTATACGCGAGGGGACGCCAATAGCCCTGTGGATAAAATAGACAAAAGGCTCCCATCGGACTATTTACGATATAATCGTCCGTGCCCATAGTGACCTTTGCTTTCCTCGTACCTAATGTTTATAAAATTGATAATATATATATAATTGCGGGACGAAGAATAGGCATGAGGCCGGTTACAGGTTTTACTATTGCCCTGCATCCGTCATATCAATGTCCCGGATTAAACGGTACGTGCTCGCCGCGGCCCTGGTTTCAGCCATCTTACTGATAATCTCCGCTGCCTGCGCACAGGCCATTGACGTTAACGATAGCGATACCTCCGACGAGACGGAGGAGGTCGACGTCGACGATCTGTTCGACGGCGCCAGTCCGGGCTTCGTCGTCATACAGGGTTATGTCAGCGAAGCGCCGGATATCAGGGACCGCCCGGGCGTCCTGATCCCGGTGGCGGGGGCGCGCATCTACTTCATCTATCACAATGTGGTCGTGGCCTCCACGATCTCCAACCCGATCGGCTTTTATTCCGTGATGGTGCCCGCCGCCGAAGGCTATACCGTGGTGACGACCGCCCCGGGCTTTCAGGCGCGGATTGTCCAGGAGGACTTTCCTGGTACGAGGACGTACGATATCGGTCTGACTCCCATCCCGTTCAACGGTTTCGTGCCGTACGCGCTCTATCCGGTGCTGGAGACCAGCCCGGGCAGAGAGTTTGACTGTATCATCCTCGTGGAAAATTTTCAGGTGATCGATCAGATGGTGACCTTCACTGTCACGACGCCCCCGGAAATGCAGGCCTGGTTCCCGCTAGGCGAGGCCATGATGGTGCGCGCGGGCGACAGAAACGAGATGGTCTTCCGCATGAAGTACGTCGGGAAGGCGCAGGGGCCCCAGGTGGTGAAGGTGACGGTCAACGGCGGCGCCTACTTTGCCGAGATACCTGTCGTGGTGGTCGTGAAAGACCTGCCGTTCGAGGAGATCACCTTCTGGTCCTACTCGCCGGAAAAAATCGTCCGGCCCGGCGACACGGTTAATTTCCTCATCTATGCCGAGAATAAGTACGCCCAGGAAAAAGACCTGCAGCTGGATATCGAGAAGCCCGACAACTGGACCGTCACGACCGGCAACGGCTCGCAGCTGTTCGTTCCTGACGAGAAGATCGGCAGCTCATATCTCTGGGTCTACGTCCCCGGCGATACAGAGCCAGGGAACTATACGATCAACCTGACGCTTTGCGGCGAGGGCGTCAGGTCGAACGAGCTGAACCTTAAGGTCCGTGTGCAGGATATGCCCCTGTATGACGCGATCATCAAAGGGCAGAACAGGACGAGCGGGGGCATTCCCGAACTGAACCTGTCGGCGGGCGAGGCTTTCGAGCTGCCGGTGCGCGTCTACAACAGCTGGGACTTCCCGGTCTCGATCCAGGCGACGGCCGAGATCGGCGACGGCTGGCCGGGCATGATCAGCGGCGTCCCCAACGGGCACGTCAAAGTGGAGCCGGGAAGCGCCCGGGAGTTCACCGTCAAGTCACGGGTGCCCAACGGCACATACGGCAACTTTACCGCCCGCGTCTATCTCGAGTCGCCCGGCCAGGACATGACCCTGCTGGCACTCATTACGGTGCCGGCGCCACCGCCGCCGGAGCCGGCGGGAAGCGAAGACTGGAAGAGTATAGCCCTGACAGGAGTCACAGCCCTGACGATAGCGATTACACTGGCCGCGTCTATCGTCAGGCGGCTAAAGTTATAGTCATTTTAAAAGGTTTCAAACAAGGGCATAATCCCGGGGGATGTATGGCATGCCGTGCCCGGGGGACGCGAGACATGCCAGTCCCTCGATATGAGACCCCTCCGGGCCAATCCAAGGACCCCCTGGGCCGGTCACGCGTGCGCGCGCGAGGCCTCCCGGCGCTTCCCGGGAACGTCCGAAACCTTTCAGGAGTGACTATATAATCCAGGCACTATACACAATGGCTACCAGGGCTATCATGAAACACCGGACACAGAGGGTTACCTGTACCCATCGTGTCCCTGTTGCCCCGGGTATCCAATGCTTACTCGAACTTCGACACAGTGACGCTGCTGATATCGGCGTTCATGATAAGGTCGAAGCAGACCTTGTCTTCCCATCCGGCCTTGGCGAACATGTCCATGAAGCAGACGCCGATCACCTTGCCGCCGGGCTTCAGGATCTTTTTCACGATATCGCTGCAGGCGTCCGTGCTGACTTTGCTCCCGGGCATCGACAGCCCGCCGAGCAGTATGACGTAGTCGGCGTTGTACGGGTCCGTGGCCCCGCCGATCTGCATGCCCACGCCGTCCACCCGCCAGATCGACCGGGCGTCGTCCAGCAGGCCATCCGGCACATAGACCATGCCCTGCACCAGCTCGCGGATCGTGTAGGCGAACAGCTCGATGAACGGCACACACGTCCCCGGGTTGCCTATGAACACGATCTTGCTGTTGTGCTGCAGGTTCAGGCCCTGCATCGTCGACTTGAACATCTTCAGCATGCCCGAAAGGCCCTTTCCCGACTCTATCAGCTTCTTCTCCATCTGACTCACTCCATCTTCTTCAGCTCTTTGATGTTCATGACCGCGGCCAGCGGCATGATCCGGGTCTTGATGCCGCTCTCGCCGAGCGCGGCGAACGGGTTGATGCCCGAGTAGCTGGCGATGCCGCACTTGCCCATCTCGACGGGCACGCCCAGCAGCGGCCTCACGTTCTCGCAGCCTGAGAACACGCCGTTGATGTCGGCCTCTTTCATCTCTCCCAGGAGCGCCAGCGCCCGGTCCCGGGCGACCCGGGGCACCGCCCGCACGTTAGCGAGCACACTGCCGCTGCCCGTCTCGAGGAGCTTTATGATCGACGTCATCTTCCTCGCCGTAAATACGCTCATGGGATTGATCGACGTGCCGCTGTAGTCGATGATGTCCGTGAAGCGCTCCACTTTACCGTTCTCGATCCGGACGATGCCGCCGTACTTGATGTCCACAGGAAGCCCGCCCTTCAGCAGCACGCCATCGATAGTGATGCTGCAGACCGTGGCGACAGCGACCTGCCCTTCCGGCACGTCGTTCTCGAGGATGGTCTGGCCCTCGTCGACGACCTTGATCCGCGGGCTGATCGCGTAGCCCGCGTCCACCACCCGGCGGATGACGCCCAGCGCCTGCTCGAAGGACGGCTTGGGGATGTAGCAGAGGTTGACCGCGACGTTGCCGGAGTTGGTGTGGGGCTCGTAGGACGTCATGAACTCGATGTCCTTGATCCGCGTGGAGACGAAGCCGAGCCTGTCCGTGACAAGGGCGTGCTTGAGCTCGTCCTCGCCCTGCGCGGTCAGCACCCGGCCCAGGTAGCCATGCTTCTTCGTGAAGCCCCGCTCGTCCAGCATCCGCAGGTGATAGCGGACGGCACGCTCGCCGAGATTGTAGCCCCGGCGGTTCATCTCCTCCGCTATCTTCCTCGCGCCCATCTCGTCCGTGGACTCGCTCAATATCCTCAGGATCTCGATCAGCTTCCGCTGCGTCTCTGCGTCCGGCATCCAGTGCTCCGCTCCACCAACTCTTTTTAACGTTTACTTGACCTTTGCTCGCATATATTTTACTATGACGGAAAAAAATAAGAGGCACCCCCCGGTCATGGCCATCAAGAACCGGGTTAAGCCGCCGGGGTGCCAGTGGAAGAGCCCGGGATGCCACTATAGAAAATGAGGCGCCGGGGCGCCCTGGCGGCTAGCTCACTTGAGCATGGCCTGGACGAACCCGAGGAAGGGCGGCGCCGGCCGCTCCGGCCTGGACTTGAACTCCGGGTGGAACTGGGTGCCCAGGAAGAACTTGTGGCCGGGCAATTCGCACATCTCCATGCGGTTATCGTTCTTCGCGGAGAAGATCAGGCCGTGGTGCTCGATATGGTCGATCAGGTCCGGGTTGACCTCGTACCTGTGCCTGTGGCGCTCGCTGATCTTGCCCTTGCCGTACAGCCGGTGGGCCAGCGTGTTGTCCTTGACCCACACCATGTGCTCGCCGAGCCGCATCGTCCCGCCCATCTTCTTGACGTCCTTCTGCTCCGGGAGCAGGTCGATCACGTGGGTGCCGGGCCCCAGCTCGCTGCTGGTCGCGTCGGGGAAGCCGGCCACGTGGCGGGTGAACTCGATGACCGCGAGCTGGAAGCCGAAGCACAGGCCGAGGAAGGGAATGTTGTGCTCGCGGGCATACTGAATGGCCTTGATGTTGCCCTCCACGCCGCGGTTGCCGAAGCCGCCGGGGACCAGGATGCCGTCGACGTCATTGAAGAACCGGGCCGGGTCGCTCGCTTTCTCCACGTCCTCCGACTCGATCCACTTGATGTTGACACGGCAGCCACTGGCGATGCAGGCGTGCTTCAGGGCCTCCTTCACGCTCAGGTAGACGTCCTCGATGCCGTACTTGCTCACGATGCCGACGGTGATAGTCCGGTTAGCAGACTCCATCCGCTTGATCATCTGGTTCCAGGACTGGTTGTCCTCCCGGACGGGCAGGTTCATGCGCTTCATCAGGTAGTCGGCGAGGCCTTCCTTCTCCATCTGCAGGGGGACCTTGTAGATGTCGTCCGCGTCGTGGGCGCTGATGATGGCGGCCTCGGGGACGTCGCAGAACATCGAGATCTTCGCCTTCGTCGACTGCTCCAGCGGCTTCTTGCACCGGCCCACGATGATGTCCGGCGTGACCCCCAGCTCCCGCAGCTCTTTGACCGAATGCTGGGTGGGCTTGGTCTTCTGGTCGCCCATCGTGTCCATCGGGACCAGCGTGACGTGAATGAGCGCGAGGTCCTCGACCTTCTCCTCGGAGCGCATCTGCCGGATCGCCTCGAGGAACGGCATGCTCTCGATGTCGCCCACCGTGCCGCCGACCTCGACCAGGCATATCTCGGCGCCGCTGGCTTTAGCTACGTTCCTGATACGCTCCTTAATCTCGTTGGTAATATGGGGGATGATCTGCACGGTCTTGCCCAGGTAGTCGCCCCTGCGCTCCTTCTCGATGACCGTCTTGTAGATCTTGCCCGTGGTGATGTTGTGGGGTGACGTCAGGTTGATGTCCATGAACCGCTCGTAGTTCCCGAGGTCCAGGTCGGCCTCGCCGCCGTCCTTGAGGACGTAGACCTCGCCGTGCTGGAAGGGGCTCATGGTCCCGGCGTCGATGTTGATGTACGGGTCGATCTTGATGGCCGTCACGTTGTAGCCCTTGTTCTTCAGAATCCTGCCGGTCGAGGCCGCAGTGATCCCCTTGCCCAGACCGCTCATAACGCCACCCGTCACAACCACGTACTTCATGCTGTCACCCGTAATTTTAATGCATTTAATAGGTCGCTTAAAGGTATAAACTTACTCATATACCTGTCGGGTACGCCATCCTGTCGGGGCCGCCGACCCCCGGCGATCGGCATGCAGTTGTGCTGGTGCTACTTACATAAAAAGTAGTAAAACTATATCATTACTCGTGCCGTTGTACGATAATAGATATTGTCGATGGCCGGGCCATTCGAGAGGAATAAAAATGTTAGCCAAATGTTATCTGCATCCCAGGGAAGAAGCCGCGGGCAAATGCGACGTCTGTAAAAAGCCCGTTTGCCGCAAATGCGCAAAGAAGACCGAGGGCAAGCTGATCTGCCGCAACTGCCAGGGGAAGAAGCCGGGCAGCGCCGTGGACACCGACGAGCTCGAACGGCAGGAAAGGATCGAAAAAGCTAAAGAAGCAAGCCGTAGAAACCGGTAGCCGGCGACTGGTAGCCGGCGCCAGGAAGTCGTGCGCCAGCCAGTCACAGGCAATATTTGTACAACTTTTTTATCAATCCGCGCCACCCAGCAGCTTGACCGCGAGGTACGAGATCAGCACGGTGACGGCCATCGCGGCAAGGAGCGCGCCGTAGAAGTGCTGGGCCGGCGCCACCGCTCCGCTGAGGAACGTAATATAGAGGATGACGGCGATCACGAAGACGCCGATCACCGAGATGGCCAGCAGCGAGCTGACGGAGCCGGCCAGCTGCCGCGGGTCGAAGCTGAAGCGGGGGAAAAAGCCGCGCCCCGACATGGGCTTACCACGCCTGCCGCCCCGCGAGCCGGACGAGGCGGCCAGCGTCTTTTTACCGCCCCGGCGGCCGGGGTTGGGTATCCCTGCCCGGCTGCCGCCATACGAGCCGCCGAAGGATGGGCCGTCGTCGACGGGCCCGTCATAGCCCTCGAACTCCACGGAATCGTCCGACATCGCCGCTCACCGCAGGCCGGGCGGCAGCAGGTTCGGGATGCCGTCCTCGATGGGGTAGGTCTCGTTGCACTTCGCGCAGTAAAGCGAACCGTCGACGATCTCGTCGCCTTCTTCCTTCTTGATCGTCAGCTTCAGGTCGCCCTTGCAGACCGGGCAACAGAGGATCTCCATCAGGCTCTTCTTCATTTTTTATTCCTCAGGTCGATGATCTCGTTCAGGCTGGGGCCGGTCGACAGCAGCGTGAACGGCACGCCGGCGTCCTTCTCCGCCTGCATGACGAAGTCCTTCGCCTTCGGCGAGAGCTTGTCCCAGTCGGTGACGCCCTTGCAGGCCGGGTCGATCCGGTCGAGGCCGGTGATCGCCGCCTGCGTCGCGCCGTTGATCATGGCCGAGTACCGGGCCATCTTCCCGTCCCACGTGCCGATGCGCCGCGCCCGGCCGGTGACCGTGCCGAACTCGGCGATGCCCAGCTTCTGCGCCTCGGCGACGGGCATCTCGGTGTCGAACGGGCCCTCGCCCACGCGGGTCGGGTAAGCCTTGAAGACCACGACGACCTCGTCGATCCGGGTCGGGCCCACGCCCACGTCGGACGCGAGCGCGGAAGCCGAGGTGTCCTTCGAGGTCACGAACGGGTACGTGCCATAATACAGCGAGATGCCGAAGCCCTGCGAGCCCTCGATGATGAGGCTCTCGCCGCGGGAGATCGCGTCGTTACACTCCTGGGACACGTCGGTCAGGTACTTCTTCAGCTCCGGCACGTCTTTCGCCTGCTTCGCGGTACGCATCACCCGCTCCTTGTTGGCGGGACCGCAGCCCGTGCCGGTGGTGCCGATCTTTTTCGCCAGGTACTGGGTGCTCTTATCCTCCTCGATGTGCTTCTGCTCGATGACCGAGCAGCGGTAGTCGACGCCCAGCCGGGGGCCCGCGTTGAGCAGGCCGACCTCGCGGTCGAGCACGCTGGGATCGACCAGCACGCCGGCGCCGATTAGAAGTCGAGCTTTATCGTAAATGAATCCCGACGGGATCATCCGGACCCCGTGCTTTACCCCGTCCTTGATGACGGTGTGGCCCGCGTTGGGACCCACTCCGCCCCTCGCGATGATGGACGGATGGTCGGTGTAGGCGATGTGGGCCACGATCTTGCCCTTGCCCTCGTCGCCGAAGAACCCACCAACAACAATGGTTGTCACCATTTGATTATCTCCATCATATCTATCCGGGCGATTCGATAAAAAGATTGTTGTGGCCGGGTGTCGGGAGACGCCGGAGCGATAACCCGGGATGGCGTCCGCTCGCCGGGCCGGCCGCACGCGCGCGATACGATTGTCTCACGCAGGAACTTCACCAGGACCCATCGGGGCACCACTGCGCGCTTTATACCCCCGGTAATAACAGTGAGCAGCCCCGGCCGGAGTTCGGTGGTATTTTCACCTCAGGGGCGCGATCAACACATTTATATCCCTGTCGTGATTCATATCGGAACGGGCATTCCGCCCGGAGTCCGGTGACGGGCCCGGCGACTGCCGGCCGGGTGAAGCATGATTATCGAGGAACTGCGGGAAATCGTGGGCCACGACCGGGTCTCGGACGACCCGGCGGAGCTGTATTGCTATTCTTTTGACTCGTCATACATCAGGGGTAACGCCGACTACGTGGTCCGGCCGCAGACTGCCGAAGAAGTTTCAAGGATCATCAAGGTCGCCGCTGCGCACCACGTGCCCATCGTCCCGAGGGGCTCGGCCAGCGGGCTGACCGGCGGCTCGGTGCCGGTGAAGGGCGGCATCGTGATCGACATGGGCAGCATGAACCGGATTCTGGAGGTCGAGGTCGACAACCTGCAGGTGCTCATCGAGCCGGGGGTCATCCACCGGGCGCTGAACAACGAGCTGATGAAGCGGGGCTTCTTCTTCCCGCCCGACCCGGGCAGCAGCGACATGTGCACCGTGGGCGGGCTGATCGCCAACGGCGGCAGCGGCATGCATTCCGTGAAATACGGCACCGTCAAAGACTACGTCCTCGCGCTGGAGGTCGTGCTGCCGGACGGGGAGATCATCAACACCGGCTGCAAGGCCCCCAAGACGTCGTCCGGCTACGATTTGACAAGATTATTCGTCGGCAGCGAGGGCACCCTGGGCATCATCACGAAAGCCCGGCTCAAGATCCACCCGCTGCCCGAGACGAAGGCGATCCTGGTGGCGACGTTCGGCCGCATCGAGGACGCGGGCCGGACGGCGGTGACGGTGCTGTCATCCGGCGTCGTCCCGGCGGCCATGGAGATCATGGACGGCAGCGCCATCGACGCGGTCCAGAAGATCGACCCGTCGCTGGGCCTGCCCGACGTCGAGGCGATGCTGCTGTTCGAAGTGGACGGCTACAGGGAGGCGGTCGCCCGGCAGGTGGAAAAAATCTGCGAGATCTGCGAGCGCTTCGGCGGCAGGGCCGTGGTCGCGAAGAACAAGAACGAGGAAGAGCGCCTCTGGGCCGCCCGGCGGCTGGTCGGGGTCGCGATCACCCGGCTGAACCCGGGCAAGGTCCGGGTGTACGAGGCGGAGGACATCGGCGTCCCAATCAAACAGGTCCCGTTCATGCTCAAGAAGATCCAGGAGATTGGAAAGAGGCACGGGCTCCCCCTCGTCACGTACGGCCACATCGGCGACGGCAACCTGCACACGGGCATCGCCATTGACCTCAAGAACCCGGACGAGTGGAAGCGGGTCCACGCGATCAAGGATGAGATCTACGAGGCGGTGCTTGAGCTGGGCGGCACGGTGCCCGCGGAGCACGGCATCGGCGTCATCCGGGGCAGCCTGATGAGCAAGGCCCACGGCGGCGGATACGAGGTCATGAAGGCTATCAAAAAGGCCATAGACCCGGACGACATCATGAATCCCGGGAAGATGGGGATGTGACATGATCCGGGACCACATGGACGATATCCTGAAGTGCACCCGCTGCGGCCGCTGCCGGGCGCTCTGCCCGGTCAACGAGGAGCTGGGCTGGGAGTCGACGAACGCCAGGGGCCGGATGCTGTTAGCCCGGGCGCTGGCGGAGGGCGTGCCGCCCTCGGAGGCCATGAGGACGTCGTTCTACACCTGCCTCAGCTGTGCCATGTGTACGGCGACCTGCCCCTCGGGCGCGAAGCCGGATGAGGTCGTCGAGGCCGCCCGGCGGGAGATGGTCGCCGCGGGCATGGCCCCGCCCTACTACGGGATGGTCCGGGACAACATCCTGACCACCGGGAACCCCCTGGGAGAGCGGGGCTCGCGTACCGCCTGGGCGCCGGCCGGCGCGAAGGGCAGGTCTGACCTGATCTTCTTTGCCGGCTGCCTGCTGTCCTACCGGGAGCAAAAGGCCGCTCAGACCACGTTCAGGCTGCTGAGCCGGTTCGGGGCAAAGCTGCTGGAGGACGAGCAGTGCTGCGGCTCCCCGCTGCTGCGGCTGGGCGGCGAGCCGGTCACGCTGGAACACAACCTGAAGCAGATCCGGCAGAGCGGCGCGAAGACGATCGTGACGTCGTGCGCGGGCTGCTTCAAGACGCTCTCGGAGGCCGTCCCGGACGTGGAAGTGCTGCACGTCACCCAGTTCCTCGCCCGGAAGATCGACGACCTCGGGCTGCGGCAGCTTCCGATAAAAGTCTCATATCACGATCCCTGTCACCTCGGACGTTGCATGAATGTTTATGAGGAGCCGAGGACTATCATTAGTAAGATCTGCGAGCTCCGCGAAATGGCCACCAGCCGCCAGGACGCCCGGTGCTGCGGCGGCGGGGGCGGCGTGCGCCGGGGCTATCACGACATGGCCTTGGCCATCGCCGGCAAGCGGCTGCGCGAGGCGCCGGCGGACGTCGACTACATCGTGACCGCCTGTCCCATGTGCAACGCCAATCTCGGGGCGGCCGGGGGCAAAGTGATCGATATCTGCGAGCTGATCGAGCTCGCGCTGGAGCCACAGGAGAGAGTGCCATGACGAAGATCGCGCTGAAGTACGGCAAAGGACAGTTTGAGGTCGAAGTACCTGAGAAAAACCTCGCGGGTATCATACTGCCAAACGAGCTCTCCGGGGTACGCGACGAGCAGGAGGAGATCCGCCGCGCGCTGGACCACCCCATCGGCTCCCCGAAGCTGCGGGAGAAGGTGGCGCCCGGAATGAAGGTCGCCGTGATCATCAGCGACGTCACCCGGCCGGTGCCCTCGTACAAATTTTTACCGGCGCTGCTGGACGAAATCAACGCGGGCGGCGTGCCGGACCGCGACATCACCATCGTCGTGGCGCTGGGCAGCCACCGGAAGACGACAGACGCGGAGAAGAGATCGCTCGCCGGGCAGGCTTACGGCAGGGTGCGCTGTATCGACATGGACCCAAAAGACTGTAAGACCGTCGGCACTTCAAAGTTCGGCCACAAGATCGACATCTATCGCGGCATCGTCGACGCCGACTTCGTGGTATGTACCGGCAACATCGAGTACCACTACTTCGCGGGCTATTCCGGCGGCCCGAAGGCCATCCTGCCCGGATGCGCCAGCCACGACACGATCCAGGACAACCATGCGATGATGGTCAGCCCGAAGGCCGAGTCCGGCCGGCTCGACAGCCCCATCCGGGAGGAGATCGACGAGCTGCCCAAGCTCATGAAGGTGGGCTTCCTGCTGGACGTGGTGCTGAACAGCAAGAAGGAGATCGTCGCCGTGGTGGCCGGAGACCCGATCAAGGCACACCGGAAGGGCGTCGAGCTCGTGGACCGGATGTACAGCGTCAGGGTGCCCCCGGCCGACATCGTGATCGTCAGCGCGGGCGGCTACCCCAAGGACATCAACATGTACCAGGCGCAGAAGGCTATGGACAACGTCAAGCACGTGGTCAGGAAGGGCGGCACGATGATCATGCTGGCCGAGTGCGACGAATGCCTGGGCAACGACGTGTTCGCCTGCTGGGTGGACGAGGCTACGACCATCGAAGAGCAGGCGATACGCATGGACCGGAAGTTCGAGCTGGGCGGCCACAAGGCGTCGGTAATCGCGAGGACCGCTATGAACTGCGAGATATGCCTGGTATCGAAGATACCCGAAGAGAAGGTCCGGAAGATGTTCCTGACCCCGGTGAAGACGCCGGAGGAGGCGCTGGCCCTCGCCTTCAAGAAGCACGGCCCGGATGCGACCGTGCTGGTATCGCCGTATGGCGGTATGATGCTATCGAAACCGACATGAACGTCGGTATCGATTGTGCGTTCAAAACCGGCCTGAACGCCTGCCGGGCGGAGCGTCCTTCCGGCTTCTTTTTTCACAATAATCCGTATTAATGCTATAATAATTGGTGTATGTCCAAAAAAATGCCCTTTTCCCATAGAAGATTTTTATTCCGGGGTGCCAACATTTCCTCTAAATATGGAGGGTATTGAAGATGAGGGTAAAAGTTTTACTAGCGTTGGCCATTGCCAGCGTCCTGTTATTCTGCTCGGCCGGTATGGCGGCCGCGAGCAGTTATGACTCCTGTCTGGGCATCCCGACGGCAGCGCAGCTGACAGCGGCGGCTAACAACGAGATCGACTGTTTCGGGTTCCCTGACCTCAGTGGCGTCGATGATCTCGCCTTCGATGAGATCGGATCGGTCGATTGCATCGATGACGTCGCCCTGGATGACCCGATCTGCGGCGTCTGCGGCGAATGTGGAGGCTGTGACTGCATCGAGACCACGACGGTGATCCCGGGCCCGAAGGTCAACCTCGGCTGCCCGCTCATAACCACGTTCCCGGTTCCGGTGAACCTGGTTTCGCCGACAATCGCACCGGTGTTCCCGACGATCGACATCGCCCCGCAGGTGTGCCTCGGGCTGCCACAGGTCACCACGAAGCTGAACTGCTTCGACATCGCCTGCTCGCCGGTCACGAGCATCAACGAGTGCCCGGTCTGCGAAGTGGACTGCTGAAGCCAGGGTGCTGGCTGTGCCGATGAAGCCCGGATAGCCGCGGCTGTTCGTGCCCATGGCGGAGCCGGGCTTGCCCTCTGGCAGACTTTCATTGAGCTGGGCGGGATGCCATATCGCCTGCCCCCTCAATGCCATAGGGGCTTTTTTACCGTTCGGCCGGAACGGAACACGCTAGATTTATCAGAGAACAAGATCACTCTATAGTTAGATGACCAGGGAAGAAGTCCTGCAGGTGCTCCGCGAAAAGGGCGACTACGTCTCGGGCGAGCAGATAGCCGGGCTGCTGGGCGTCTCCCGGGCCGCGGTCTGGAAGCAGGTGCAGACGCTGATGCGGGAGGGCTACCAGATCGAGTCCCACCCGCACCGGGGATACCGGCTGATCGCGGTCCCGGACAGGCTGTACGCATCCGAGGTCCGGTACGGCCTCCAGACGAAGCTGATCGGCCGCAGGGTGGTCCACCTGAACACGACCGGCTCCACGAACACCGTGGCCCGGCAGATGGCCGAGGAAGGCGTGGAAGAAGGCACGGTCGTCATCGCGGAGACACAGACGCGGGGCAAGGGCCGGCTCGGGCGGAAATGGATCACGAAGCCCGGCGGCGTCTGGATGTCCGTCATCCTGAAGCCCGACATAGGCCCGGCTCATGCGGCCGGCATCACGCTGCTCGCGGCGGTCTCGGTGACCAAGGCGCTGCGCGAGGCGGGCGCCGAAGCGGTCATCAAGTGGCCCAACGACGTCCTGGTCAGCGATAAAAAGATCTGCGGCATCCTGACCGAGATGAGCGCTGAGACGGACGCTGTCAGCTTCATCGTGCTCGGCATCGGCGTCAACGTGAACAACGACCCGCCCCTCGAGACCGCGACCTCACTCAAGGCTGAACTCGGGCACGAGGTCAACCGGGTAAAGTTCGTCCAGAGTTTGCTCGAATCGCTCGAAGAGGACTACCTGACCTTTAAAGAGCGGGGCTTCGAGCCGATCCTGTGGAGCTGGCGCCGGTACTCCGACACGCTGGGCCGCCCCGTCGAGGTTACCTACCAGGACGAGACCATACAGGGCATTGCCCAGGACGTCTCTGCCAGCGGCGCCCTGATCGTGCAGCTCAAGGACGGCGGCACGAGGAAGATCGTTTCGGGCGACTGCATCCACCTGAAGAGGCTGTGACAGGTTTCCCTTGGTAATAAAGGATAACTCCCCCCATTATATCGTCAATCCGTACAGCGCTGCGCGCCAGGGGAGGGCGGGCGGGTAGTACGAATGGACCGCCGGAGGCGGCAAACGACGCATCCCGGCGCGCAAATTGGACGAATTTTATAGAAACCGGTGTATCATAAATGGATGTTTTCATGTAAAGGCTGATGAAAATTGGCCTTGTCAAGGCTATTCGACTCCGGTCACACTCATCAAGAGCGCCATGTAGTCAGGAGCTCCAAGGGGGCCAGGAGCGCCAGGGTAGATGCCGCCAGGATGCCTGGTCGCCAGGAGCGCCAAGGGTTTTATGTACAGCGATTATCAGGCATGGTCAGTCAGAATTTTCAAGGGACGTAGAGAATCGGAGGATAACTGGAATTCCGGTCAATATACAGGTATGAAAATGGCAGAGAGCCATCATCATCGGCCCGGAGCGCTCACGCGCGTGGGAGGGAGGACGGAACACGCATATCCTCCGTGAGAGGCGGGATGCGACAGGAGCCCGTGCGCATGCATCACGACAGCCGATCCTGCCAGCCCGCCGGGATGCGTATCATAAGAGCCCTGGCAGGCAACATATAAATATTTGTAAACCACTATTTTCCATCGGTTGACGAACATGGAGAGCAGCCGCCAGAGCTCATACGTCCGGAAGATGGTCTACGCCTCGCTGTTTGCCGCTTTGACGGCGGCCGCGGCCTGGATATCGATACCCATACCGCTGTCGCCGCTGCCGGTCACGCTGCAGACGCTGTTCACGATGCTGTCCGGCGCCGTGCTGGGCCCGTACTTCGGCGTGCTGGCCATGATCGTCTACGTGCTGCTGGGCCTGATCGGCCTGCCAGTGTTCGCGGCCGGCCAGTCGGGGCCCGGCGTGCTCTTCGGGCCCTGGGGCGGCTACCTCATCGGGTTCGTATTCGGCGCGGCCGTGACCGGACTGATCGCAGGCGCGAAGGAGAAGCCGGGGCTCGCCTGGCTCTGCATGGCCATGGCTGTCGGGGATATTGTAGTATATGTGTTCGGCGTGGCCCAGCTGGCGCTGATATTGCAGATAACCCTGGACAAGGCAATACTTATTGGCTTTTTCCCGTTTGTACCGGGCGACATTCTGAAACTGGCCATCGCCACCGTGATAGCGGGGAAAATGAAGGTGTAGCCAGATGATCGAGGTCCGGCACGTCAGCTTATCATACGGCAAGACGCCTGCGCTGAAGGACGTTTCGCTCTGCGTCAGGCCGGGAGAGTTCGTCGCCATCATGGGCCCCGGGGCCTCGGGCAAGTCCACGCTCGCCAGAGTCATGGACGGCCTGTACCTCCCGGACGCCGGCGACTGCCTCGTGGACGGCGTCAGCACCCGCGCCGACCCTATGCGGGCAAGGCGGCTGGTCGGGCTCGTGCTGCAGGAGCCGGACGACCAGGCCGTCGCACGCCGGGTGGCGGACGACCTCGCCTTCGGCCCCCGCAACATCGGGGCGGCCGACATTCCGGAGAGAGTCGCGGAGGCGCTGCTGCAGACCGGCATCGCGCACCTGGCCGACAGGGACATCGGCAGCCTCTCCGGCGGGCAGAAGCAGCTGGTCGCCATCGCCGGCGTGCTGGCGATGCGCCCGGCCTACCTCGTCATGGACGAGCCGACGTCGCTGCTGGACAGTGACGGGAAGCGCGCGGTCATGGACGCCGTCGCGACACAAAAGCACGCTGGAAGGGGCGTCGCAGTCATTACGCAGGACCCGTCGGTCGCGGCACGGGCGGACAGGGTCGTGGTCATGTCCAGGGGCAGCGTTGTCGCACAGGGCCCCCCGGCAGAGGCCTTTGCTAAGGTGCCGCCGGGCCTGATCGGGCTGCCGGAGATGACGCGGCTATCGAATGGACTGCGGGACAGGGGCATTGCCGTAAAGCGCCTGTGGCTGACGGTTGACGACGCGGCGGAGGAGCTATGTCGCTAAAAGCGGAAGACGTCAGCTACCGCTATCCGGGCGCCGGCGGGCCTGCGATTAGCTCCGCCAGCCTCGAGATCGGCAAAGGCGAGCTCGTCGTGGTCTGCGGGAAGAACGGGTCGGGCAAGTCAACGCTCATACGCTGTCTTGCCGGGCTGATAAAGCCTTCACAGGGCCGCGTCTCGATCGACGGGCAGGCGCCGGAGAAGGCCCGGCGTGCCATCGGGTTCGCCGTCCAGTTCCCCGAGCGGGCGCTCTTCGAGCGGACGGTCTGCGACGAGGTGGCCTTCGGGCCGCGGAACATGGGCCTTCCGCCTGACGAGGTGGACCGGCTGACCGGACAGGCCATCGATGCCGTCGGCATCAGCCGGGACCTGATGAGCGTTGCCCCGCGCAGCCTGAGCTACGGCCGGAAGAGGCTGGTCGCCATCGCCTGTGCGATCGCCCATCGTCCGGGGTACCTGTTCCTCGACGAGCCCGCTGCCGGACTGGATTACGAGGGCAGGACGCGGATCACCGGCCTGATCAAAAGCCTGAAAGCTGCAGGGATGACCGTGATCGTGGCCTCTCACGACCCGCTTGACCTGCTCGATATCTGCGACAGGCTCGTCGTGCTGGACGGAGGGCGCGTGGTCGCCGACGGCCCGCCGTCCGTAGAAAGCCTCGGCAGAGCTGGCATCACCTCCGACACGATCGAGCTGGCCCGGCGGCTGCAGAGCTGCGGCATTAACGTCAGGGAAGCCTTTTCGCCCGAAGCGCTGGCGGACAGCATCGTGGAGGCCCTCAAATGAAGACGCCGGCGATCGCGAAGCTGGCGTGGCTGGCGCTGTTCAGCATCGCCGTGCTGATGGCAGAGGGCCATTTTCTGGCGGCGCTCGCTGCTGTCCTGATCATCGCGGCATTCATGTTAGGGGCAAAGCCCGGAAAGCTGCTGCGCATGCTGCTTCCCGCGCTGCCGTTCATCGTCGTCATCTCTGCCTTCCAGTGGCTCTTCGCGGGCCCGGCCATGGCGGCGCTGACGCTCGTGAGGATAACGCTGCTCTACGTAGCGGGCTCGGTCGTTACAGCCACTACGACGGAGACGGAGTTCATCGATACGGTCGAACGGCTGCTGCGGCCGGTCAGCACGCTGACCCGCACCGACATCGGCCGGGACATCGCGACCATGATGATGCTGGCGATAGCTTTTCTGCCGATCATCAAGGAGGAGCACGACTCCATACGTCTTGCGCAGGAGGCCCGGGGCGTTAGCTACGCGGGGTTCCGGGGGCTGATTAAAGGTGAGATTGCCGTGATTGTGCCGCTGATATACGGGCTGTCGGCGAGGACGGACAGAGTGGCGACGGCGATGGAAGCGCGATGTTACGGCATAAAAAAATAGAGAGGATAGTACTACCATTTAAATAGAATTGGCGCTCTTGGCTACCTGGCGCCCCTGGCGAGCGTGACAGGGGTCGCATACCCCATACAACAATCCCGACGCAAGCCTTGTATAGGAATTCGACTCCTGTCACGCTCGCCAAGGGCGCCAGGTAGCCAAGAGCGCCAAGAATATTTTAGTTTACACAGTTGTGTTCTTTTCTACTTCAAGCATCTGCTTAAAGCGTACCGCATCCTCGCCCATGGTGATGTTGTTGAACATGACGTACACTTCCCGGGCGGTCTTTTCGTATGACTTAACATAGCCAAGCAACTTCCGCAGGTCGGCGTCGGTGTATCTGTACTTGTAGTTCACTTCCCCGGGCCCGATGCCGTGGAGCCGGAAGTATATGGTCTCAGTGCTCACCGCGGGCCTGTGTCGGAACGGGTCGACGATGTGGATCAGGTTCAGGTCCTCGCAGAGCTTCTTCACCACGTCATCTGCCCACGGCCCGCGGGTCTCCCACCCGACGGCGCAGGGCCGTTTCACGCTGGAGAAGAAGGCCCTGACGTCTTTCAGATGCTCTCGCGTGCTGTCGAATTTGGGCGGCGTCTGGACGACGAGTATCTTCGACTGCAATATCTTCGCGATCTCTGCGGTGTCCTTCCACGACCTGAAGTTCTCCCCGGTCGGCTGTAGCAGTCCGATGTTCTCCGGCCTGCCGTCGGGTAGCTTTCCCTGCTTCCAGGTGGGGCTGGTGGCCGGGTGGGTGATCGCCTGCCAGGCCTTCATGTTCATCTCGAAGTCAGGCGGTGCAGCCTCCCGCCAGCGACGGGCGAGGTCGGGCTGCGGCAGCACGTAGAACGCGTCCTGCAGCTCGATGACGTTAAAAGTCGAATAATAGGCGTCTTTCCCGCCCTTCAAGCCCCAGCCGCAGGTGCCGACCTTCACTTCCATGTGTATCACATTTACAGCCGATAAAAAAAGGGTTTCTGCCCGGCATCCGGGCCTGCCCGTAGCCGGCTGGCACCCGCTCGCGTGTGGGTACGTACGGGCTGCGGCACCGATTGCGTTCAGTCTTTATCCCGCAGCAGCACCCGGGCGTCGACGGCGACGGCCCCGTGGGTGTAGGCGATCACCGGGTTGACGTCCAGCTCCATGACGTCCTCCCGGGTCATCATGAGCCGGGAGATGCTCACCAGGATGTCGGCGAGCGCGTCGAGGTCGGCGCCCTGCTTGCCCCGGAACCCTTTCAGGATCGTGTAGCCTTTGGTCTCCCGGATCATCTTGAGGGCGATCGCATGATTGACGGGCGCCACCCGGAGGGAGACGTCCTTGAACACTTCCACGAACACGCCGCCGAGGCCGAAGAGCACGGTGGGCCCGAACTGGGGGTCGCGCTTGCCGCCGATGATCACCTCGGCGACGCCGTCGGGGGCCATGGGCTCGACCACCGCGGTGGCTTCCGGGTCGATCGCCCGGGCCGCCGTGAGGATGCGCTCGCAGGCCCCGCGGGCGCAATCGGCCGTGCGGATATCCAGAGCGACCAGGCCCATGTCGCTCTTGTGGATGATCTTACCCGACAGCACCTTGACGACCACCGGGAAACCGAGCTTCTCCGCAGCGTCGGCTGCCTCCGCAGGGGTTTTCACGCCGATGCCGTCGTTCACCCGGATGCCATACTGGGAGAACAGCCTCTTGGCCTCCATCTCGTTCAGCATCATTCCGGCTTCGCCTCCCTGCCTAAAAAGACGTTATACTCGATGAGCCCCCGTAGCGCCTCGGCGGCACGCTCGGGCACGGGGTAGAACGGCACCCGGTTCTTCCGGAAGGCGCGGGCCACCTCGCCGATGTCCTCGCCGCCCATCCACACGGCGACCACCGGCTTCGGGAACTTTTCCCGGACCACGTCGATGACGGCCTTCGCCGGCTCCATGGCGTCGGTCATCCCGCCGTGGGCGTACATGACCATGACGCAGTCGATCTCCGCGTCGTCGAGCAGCGTCTTCATGGCCTCGTAGTAGATGTTGTAGTCCGACTTGGCCACGGTGTCCACCGGGTTCTTCACCGAGGCGAACGCGGGCAGCAGCCGGGCGATGCCGGCCTTCGTGTACTTGTTCAGGGGCGGCACGACCATGCCCCGCCGCTCGCAGGCGTCGCTGGCCATGATCGCCATGCCGCCGCCGTTCGAGAGGATCGCCACCCGGTTGCCCGTGGCCGGCGGCTGCGTGGCCAGCGCCATGGCCGCGTCGAACATCTCCTCCACGCCCTCGACGCGCGTGACGCCGCACTGCCGGAACGCGGCGTCGTACAGCGCGTCGGAGCCGGCCAGGCTGCCCGTGTGCGACGCGGCCGCCCGGGCCCCGGCCTGGCTGACGCCGGCCTTGATGGCCAGCATCGGCTTCCGGACCCGGTCCGCGGCCTCCATGAACCGCCGCCCGTCCTTGAGGCCTTCGATGTACATGACGATCGTCCACGTGTCCTTATCGGCGTTGAAGTACTCCAGCAGGTCGGCCTCCGAAATGTCCGCCTTATTGCCGGTGCTGATGATGCAGTTCATGCCCATGCGGGAGCCGAGCGCCCAGTCCGCGATGGCGAGGCCCAGCGCGCCGCTCTGGCTGATGAACGAGATCTCGCCCTTCGGCGGCATCCGGGGGACGATGCTGGCGTTCAGCCCGATGCCCCGGTTGACGAAGCCCATGGTGTTCGGCCCCAGCATCCGCATCCCGTACGAGGCCACTTTCTCCTTTAGTTGTTGCTCAAGCAGGGCCCCCTCGGGCCCGACCTCGCTGAACCCGGCGGTGATCACGACTACCGCCCTGACCTTTTTCGCCCCGCAGTCGTCGATCACGCCCGGCACGACCGGCGCGGGCACGATGATGACGGCAAGGTCGACGTCGCCGGGTATGTCGCGGACGCTGGCGTAGCTTGTCAGCCCCTGGACCGCGGCCTCTCCGGGATTGACCGGGTACACGCTGCCCTTGTAGCTGTTGCTGATGATATTGTGCAAAACCTTATAGCCCCACTTCGACTCGACGTTCGAGGCGCCGACGACCGCGATGCTGCGGGGCTTCAGCAGGGGTTCAAGCGGGTGGTCATTCATACGATAAGACGTATATCGGGCATATTATATAAAATATCGATTTATCGGGCGATGGCGTTAAGCAGCTGTGACGTGGTGACCGGGCGCTCCGCGGGCACGACGCCTTTGCGATCACAGTACTTCAGGTAGATGTCCACGACCTCCGGCGGCGACAGCCCGGCCCGGAGCAGCGCGTCCCGGTCATAAAAGATATCGCCCGGAGGCCCTTCCGCGATGATGCTGCCGCGATGGACGATGCAGACCCGGTCTGCAATACGGGCGGCCATATCGGCGTCGTGCGTGGCAATCACGAGACTGACGCCATGGGCGTTCCGGAGCCGGAGGATGAGCTCCTCGATGCGCAGCCGGTGAAAGCCGTCCAGGTCCGCGGTAGGCTCGTCCATGCAGATCACCGCGGGCTTCATGACCAGCACTCCCGCGATGGCGACCAGCCTTTTCTCGCCCCCGGACAGGTAGTTCGGCGTCTTCCCTGCCAGGCCGGCCGCGCCGACCAGCTCCAGCGCCTCCTGCGCAGCGGCTCTTGCCTCCTCTTTGCCCATGCCCAGGTTGACGGGCCCGAACATCACGTCGTCCAGCACCGTAGGCGCGAACAGCTGGTCGTCCGGCCGCTGGAAGACCAGGCCTACGTGCCTCCAGACGGTCTTCTTGATCTCGCTGCAGGGCTTGCCCATGACGTATACGGATCCGGCCGACGGCGTCATCAGCCCGTTCAGGTGCTCCATCAGCGTGGACTTGCCGGAGCCGTTCGCGCCGTACAGCGCCACGATCTCCCCGCGACAGACACTGAAGCACATGTCATGGATGCCCACCGTCCCGTCAGGATACACATGGCTCGCGCAGTCCACGTGGATGATCACGTCCTGGCCGTTTTTACACCGGCCCGATATGCATACACTCGTCTCGTCCGGGCTCATCAGACAGCAATTGTACCGCGAGATAAAAAGCTTCTATCCCTGATGTTCGCGACCAGCAAGACGTATATAGCCCCGCGACGCATACTCGATCTGACATGACGACGCGGCCACACCCGGGACGGAAAGGCATTCCGTTGCGGGCACACCACCTGCTGTGTCTTCTCGGCTTTCAGGGCATCGGCTACACGGCAGATTTCATTAAAAATTTCCATAAGGTCAAGCGGCTGGTGGAACAGAACCCCGACCTTGAGATCGAGGTAGTGGAATCGTGCGACGTAGTCTGCATACAGTGCCCCAACGCGCAGGGCGATCACTGCTATAAGGGCGGGCTCAGCGAAAACAGGAGCGTCAGGAGCATGGACCGCCGGGTGATCGAGAAGCTCGAGATCGCGGCCGGGGATCGATTTAAGGCCCGCGACCTTTTTGCGTTAGTCAAGGAAAGGATCAAGCCGGAGGACCTCCGGGACATCTGCCGCGGGTGCGAGTGGATGTCGCTGGAGTTCTGCGCCCGCGGCCTCGAGCAGCTCAAGCCTTAAGCCGCCAAGAATCCAAGAAAAGACGCCAAGACGCCACTGTAGAAACTAAGAGGCGCCATGGACTGGATCCCTTGTAGTGGACAGGTAGTTAAGCAACACGCACTATGAGGTGTATTGGTATGGGAAATTCCAGGCGTAGGTATAGTCGTGAGTTCAAGGTCCAGGTGTTGCGGGAGCTTGATAGTGGTAAGTGTGTGGGCCAGGTTTGTCGTGAGCATAACCTGCACAGATCGTTGATTTCGAAGTGGCGGCAGGAGTATGAGAGTGATCCTGGCCGTGCCTTTGCCGGTAATGGTAATGTGTGTAAGGATGCGGCCAGGATCGGGGAGCTTGAGAAGCTTGTGGGCCAGTTGTATGCGGAGAACGATTTTTTAAAAAGAGCTTTGGCCAGTTTAAAGAAGAAAGAGCTGGAAGGTCGAGGGAGATGAGATATGTGGCGGTCAGAGATTGTCATGGCCCGGTATCTGTCAATAGGGCGGCCAGGCTTGCAGGTGTTAGCCGGTCCGGGTATTATAAATGGCTGGGTCGTGATGGCAGTGTTGACTCTGACTTGTCTTTGAGGGATGAGATCCAGAATGTCGTTGTCGATTATCCTGGGTATGGGTACCGGAGAGTCAAGAGAGAGTTGTGTAATCGTGGCTTCCTGGTGAGCAGTAGAAAAGTGCTACGATTGATGAGAGAGGACAATTTGTTATGCGTGAAAAAGCGGTATAGGCTTTGCACTACCGACTCAGACCATGGCGAACGTGTCTTTGAGAATCTCGCCAAAGACATGGAAGTCTCGGGGATTAATCAGCTCTGGGTCTCTGATATCACATATATCCAGCTATCCAGAGAGTTTGTGTACCTGGCCGTGGTTATAGACGTGTTTAGCAGACGATGCATTGGATGGGCGATGAGCAGGCATATTGACACCCGGTTAGCGTTAAGTGCATTACAGGACGCGTTGAAGACTAGAGGGGCGAGTGATCTGGGCGGCCTTGTGCATCATAGCGATCAGGGCGTCCAGTATGCAAGCAAAGAGTATGTGGCTTGTCTGCAAAGCCATGGTATTCGGGTTAGCATGAGCCGACGAGGTAATCCGTATGACAACGCGTTTGCCGAGAGTTTCATGAAGACGCTCAAGCACGAAGAGGTACTGCTGAACGAGTATGACACGTATCGGGAAGCTGTAGAGAACATCGAGCATTTCATCGACGAAGTGTACAATCGGAAAAGACTGCACTCATCAATAGGCTACAGATCACCAATCGAGTATGAAGAGACACTAAAAATTAATATTGTTGCTTAACCAAGTGTCTACTCAGAGGGGTTCACTCCACCAAGGGTCCAAGAGCTTTTTTGTTTCAAGATGCCAAGTAACTAAGATCCTGTCAGTTGCCCAATAATAATATAA
>MVRA01000045.1 GCA_002067315.1 Methanocella sp. PtaU1.Bin125
CGCCATCGTGGACGAGACCGTCTGCATGGAAAAGTTGACGCCGGAAGAGGCCGAGCGCCTGCAGACCGGGATGTTCATTATACAGAAGCAGTGAGGCCTGCGGTGAAGTCGGCGATGAAGCCGCGAGCCATCGCGCGCAGGCGGCCTGCCAGCTGTCGGCTGGTGTAATGAAAGGCCGCAGCGATCGCAGCCATAATTGGCTTGCCAATAATAATGCCGCGCTCGCTGCGCTCGCTGCGGCCTTTAACCAGTACTTGCATCTGTCATCGAACGCAGTGACAGCTTTATAATGAAAATTATCGCCCGGCCTTGTCAGCGATCACGGCCGCAGGCCGGGTGACCTCGAGGAAGATCTCGTTCAGCGACGGGCGGTAGGACTCCAGCCCGACGACGACGCCGCTGGCCCGGCTGACGGCCAGAGAGACGCGTTCGGACACGTCGGCGCTGGCGTCGATGACGTAGGCGCCGTTGCTGCGCGTGATGACGTTGATTTCGTCAATCGTCTTTAACGAGCCGATGAGGGTCGCCTCGTCGATGTTCTTTATCCGGAGCTTCAGCCGGTAGCCCTGCCTCCGCGCGTAGTGGTCCACGAGCTGGTCGACGTCGCCGCAGATGTCCATGCGGCCGCCGACGATGATGCCGATGCGGTCGCAGATCGCCTCCACTTCGGGCATGATATGAGACGTCAGGAAAATGGTCTTGCCCTGCGCCCTCATCTGCCGCATCAGCGTCCGGAAGTCCTCAGCGCCCTGCGGGTCGATGCCCGCGGTCGGCTCGTCGAACATGAGCAATGGCGGGTCGTGCACGACGGCCTGGGCCACGCCGAACCGCTGCTTCATGCCTTTGCTGTATTTGCCGATCTTCTTGTCTTTCGCGTCCTTCAGACCGACCAGGTCCAGCGTCGCTTCGATCCTGCCATCGAGGTCTTTCCCCCGCAGGCCGTACAGCTTGCCGTAGAACCGGAGGTTCTGCCGGGCCGTGAGGTTGTCGTAAAAGCCCGCCGGGTCCGGGAGCACGCCGCAGTTCCGGCGGACTTCGAGTACCTCGCGGACGATGTCGTGGCCGGCTACGGTACCGGTACCGCCGGTCGGATGCACCAGGCCCAGCAGCATCTTCATCGTCGTCGTCTTGCCGGCGCCGTTCGGGCCCAGGAACCCGAATATTTCGCCCTCGCGGACGGCCATGTCCAGGCGGTCTACGACGGTCTGGCTCTCGTATTTCTTGGTGAGGCCCTTTGTCTCGATGACGAACTCTCCCATAACCGATCCCTCGACTCCGGCAGACGCCATGGCCTGCATCCGGCGGCAGCGCCGCGCTGGCAGGCGTGGCCGCAAACACGGCTATTCCTCTGGTCAGCGCATTTAAATAACTTTTGTCATTAACTATTAATCGGCTGCTGTCTGTGCCATTATACGATTTGCGCCCGGATGGTGAAAGCAGCAGCGGGTTGCAGCCTGATGCAATCGTGAGAGAATGGATATATACTGGACGCCCCGATAATCATTCTGTCTCAAGATTGCCCTATGGACAAAGGTGTGTGACTTATGAAGTGGACAGGAGCCCTATTGTGCGCCGGGTGCGCCGTCGCCCTGCTGGCGGTCCTCGCCATCGGTACGGCATCGGCCGCCGTCGTGCCGTTCAGCGGCATCGAGTACTCGTGGCTGCACCATGACGACGACGGCCAGCCCGTGGCCGAATGGATCAAGCGGATCAACGACCTGACCCCCGTCAGGAACGGCGACATGATGCAGTTCCAGAACCGCTGGTTCAACAGCTACTCCGGCACTGCCGACATCCGGATCAGCTACGGCGGCGAGCACGCGGGCATCTGCGCCGGCGCAGACGAGTACGTGTCCTACGGGCTGAACTACGGCAACTACTACCCGTCCAGCACGGAGTCGATGCCCTATTATTCCAAGGTACTGGCCTGCAACAAGACCCCGCTGACGCTGCTGGTCAGCCACCAGTACGTCTATAACGGCATCCAGTACGGCACCATCAACCCGGATAACGACTACACGATGCTGTTCCAGTGGCGCGCCGGCCCGGATGCCGAGGCCACGATACCGCCGTCGTCCACGGGTACGCCGTCAGCCACGGCCACGCCATCGGCCACAGCCAGCCCGAATACCCCGGCCACCCCGACGCTGGTGCCGCTGCCCTCGATGCCGGCGTCTTCGCCCGGCTTCGATACCGGCACGGCGCTGTTCGCGCTGGCCGCCGTGGTCGCTGTAGCCGGATACTGCGTCATGAGGAAGCGATAAGCAGGACGTTCGTTCCGGGGTACGCCGATGGGAAACACGCTGGTCGTCGCCGAAAAGGAGTTCAAGGACCTCCTGAGCGATCGCATTCTCCTGGTGATCGTCTCAGCGTTTTTGTTATACATCCTGGTGGACCTGAACAACATACGCAATCTCCTTGACGCGGGGTTCTTTCTCAAAGACCCCAGTGTCACCCAGAATAACCCGGCGGCCAACCTGGCGCAGACCATGCTGAACCAGATCACCTTCATGCTGTCGCGGTACGGCGCCATCCTCGGGATCGCGGTGGGATTCCTCTCTATCGCCGGGGAGCGGCACGGCGGCGCCCTGAACGCGCTGGCCGTCAAGCCGCTGCGCCGGGAGACGATCATCGTGGGCAAGACGGTCGGCGCCCTCGGGTTCCTGGTCTGCGTGTTCACGCTGGCCTCCGCCTTCATCACCTCGGGCCTCCTGATCCTGGCCGCTAACACCATAGCCCCGGTGATCGGCGAATTCCTGGCCCGGGTGCCGGCGGCGATCCTCACCGCGCTCCTGTATACGGCGGTGTTCTTCTTCCTGTCGATGCTGATCTCCCTGCTGATCGACAACTACGCCTTCGCCCTCATCCTGAGCCTGCTCGCTTGGTCCGTCTCCGGCCTGCTGGCCACCTACGCCTTCGCCGGGTACATCGCCACGTTCCTGGGCGACGAGAAGGGCCTGGGCAGCCTGATCGTCAGCCTGTCCCCCGACGGCATGATCAAGAACATCTCGTATAACGCGCTGACAAACTTCAACCTGGACCTGTGGGGCTGCCTCGATCGCATGGGGCCCGAGACGTTCAAGCTCGCCGCCATCGTGATCGTCCTGCTGGTGCTGTCGTTCGTCGCCTTCCAGCGGAGGGATATCGCGTGACCGTGGAGCGCCGCACGACCGGAGAGATCGTCGCTATCGCTCAGCTCGCCGCCAACGAGTTCCGCCGGCAGGTCGGGCACCCGGTCACCATCGCCGTCTTCGGCCTGCTGGTCGTCATCGCGCTGGCCAACGGGCTCGGGAGCATCAAGGTGCTGCCGGCCTTCGAGTCCTGGATGTCCGGGGACATCTTCATCAAGGTCGGCCTGTCCCAGGTGTTCTTCAACATCTCGCAATACTGCTCCGTCGCTGCCCTGGTCCTGGGCCTGCTGTCCGTCGCCGGCGACCGCCGGCGGACCATGGGAGTCCTGCTGACCAAGCCCGTCCTGAAGCGGGACGTCGTCGCGGGCAAGTTCATCGGCCTGGGGGCGTTCATGCTGCTGCTGATCGCGGTCACGTACCTGCTGGTCAGCCTGCTGATGGCGCTGGCCTACCGGGGCCCCGCGTCCCTGGAGGAGTTCACGCTCCGGCTCGCGGCGCTGGTCCTGGCCCTGTTCCTGGAGTGCAGCCTCCTGGCGGGCATCGGCATGCTAATCGGGATGCTCTTCGCCAGCCTGAAGGAGGCCATCGTCGTCGGGGTGACTTACCTCTGCATCGAGTGGTTCTCCAACGCCATGTTCATGGACCTGCTGAAGTACCTGAGCCCGTACTACGTCTACTTCAGGATCATCAACGCCACCGACACGATCACGGTCTTTAACACGACTGTGCCGTTTGCCGACTGGCTCCGGCTCGCGCTGCCGTACGCCGCCCTGATGGTCGTCGGCCTGATCGTCATATTCATTATCAACTGCATCGTAATCGCGAGAACGGAAGAAGTCTAGGTGTGACAATGAGAACCTGCCCCTTGCTGATCGGATTGATGGCTGTCGCCCTGCTGGTGATGGCCAGTGGTACGGCCGCCGCCTCGGCCGGTGTCGTTAGCGTGTCGGCCGCTTTCGCCCACACGGTGGTCCTGCTGGACGACGGCACGGTATGGACGTGGGGCTGGGCGGATACCCCGTGGGGCATCCTCGGGACGGGAAGCGACCAGAGCGACGGCGGCTACCGGCAGGTGACCGGGCTGCCCCGTATCGTGGCGATCGATGCCAGTTTCAAGACCAGCCTGGCCATCGACGCGGACGGCCGGGTATGGGCCTGGGGCGACAACGAGTACGGCCAGTGCGGGAACGAGGGCAGCGCGGCATTCTTTTCGCCCGTGCGCATCGACGGCCTGTCGAACATCGTGCAGGTCTCCTGCGGAGGCATCAACTGCGCCGCCCTGGACAGCGACGGGCACGTCTGGACGTGGGGCGACAACAAGTACGGCCAGCTCGGGGCCGGCGGCGCGTACGGCAAGAGCTACCGGCCGATAAGGGTTAACTCCGTCGACAACGTGAAGATGGTCGCCGCTGGTAACGGCTACACGGTCGTGCTGAAGAACGACGGCACCGTATGGGCCTGGGGGGAGAACGACCTGGGCATGGCGGGCGCCGGCGATAAAAGCAACGTCCTGAGGCCCCAGCAAATCCAGGGGCTGTCGGACATCGTGAAGATCGACGCGGGCTACGACCATACGCTCGCACTGCGGAAAGACGGGACCGTCTGGGGCTGGGGCGACGGCGCGCAGAACAAGATCGGCAATGGCCAGGGATTCTACGACACCGTCGCGGTCCGCACGGCCGCCCGGTGCAGCGGCCTTTCGAACATCGTCGACGTTCAGGCGAGCGACCAGGCCTCGATGGCCCTCGCCGGCGACGGCAGCGTCTATGGCTGGGGCAGCGCCATCGACGGCCAGTTCGGCAACAGCGTCGACATCAGCGAGCCCGCCGGGTCCCCGGTCAAGGTCCCGGGCCTGACGGACGTGGTCGCCATCGCCGCCGGCTACGGCCACCGCGCGGTCATCAAGAAGGACGGCTCGGTCTGGATGTGGGGCCGCAACCAGGAAGACCAGATACAGCCGGGCCTTGGCAAAAAAGTCCTCGCCCCGGTAAAGAAACTCGAAGGCTCGGGCACGACGGTCGTGCAGCAGCCGACCATCCCGCCGGCTGCCACTGGCAGCACGGAAACGGGGAATTCGGACATCGCCACGTACATCACGATAGGCGGAGTCGCCCTGCTGGCGCTGGCCGTCGGGGTGATCGGGCTCTTGCTTTATCTGAGGAAGAGATAGCCGGTCAGTATACGAATATGAAAAACAGGCCGGGGCTTCCACGGACCGCCATCAGACGGCTCGAGCGCGTACGCGTGACCGCCCGGGCATACCGAAGTAAATGAGGGCACGGAGGACAGCGATTTTACGATTATGGATAAGGATAACACATGTTCATCAGATATTATTTTGTCCTCTGTGCCCTTTTTAATCAGAAGTTGTCTGCCTCAGTGTCCGACTAGTTGCTTGTATATCTGTTCGACTCTGTCCTCGATCTGCTCTCTGGTCACGCCCTTGAGCATGGCCGCCGCCGAAATGCCACCGGCGCCCACGCCCTCCTTCACGAAGCCCTGCTCGTAGGCCAGCAGCCC
>MVRA01000046.1 GCA_002067315.1 Methanocella sp. PtaU1.Bin125
GCCGCTGGGTGCCCTCGCCGCAGTCGAACAGCATCCGCTCGCCCTCGCGCACCAGCATGAACGACGGCATGCCCCGGTTCGGCGTGGGGATGGAGCCGGCCGTGCCGAGGAAGATGATCTTGAGCATGCGGATGTCTACGCGTTTAATAGATATGATATTTATCCTGTTTCGCGGTAGTATGACAGCAATCTGCTAACGAGGAAATTGGTACAGGCACATCGTCAAAAGTATTAAGGCGCGTCTGCGCGCCCGGGGTGGGAGGGCGGGCAGCACGGATGCCCTGCCGAAGGCAGAATACGATAGATACTGGCGCGCAATCGTGCATTAGGGTGACTGCCTGGGGGCATTCACGACAGGTATAGGCAGATAATTGTTGACGGCACGGAAAGATTATTCACCTTCATGCCGCCGGCCGTACAGGAGCAACGCCCCGATGCCTCCGACGACGGCCAGCCCGACGGGCAGGCCTTCTTCGATGCCGGACGGCGGGGCCACGGTCCCGACCTTGATCGGGACGTAGGTGAAGTATGGCTTTGGCACGGGCGATGGCCCGAGGTCCGGCCGGTACGCGGGCTCGGTTTCCACGTACTCGGGCAGGACCACGTTGGCCGTTACAGTGCCTTCCCCGACCTCCGCGATCGCGAAGAACCAGCTGTCGCCTTTGGCGGCGGTCACGTTGTAGGTGCCGAACGGGACGTCGTAGAACATGTAGATGCCGGCGTTGTTGCCGGTGCCGTTGCTGGTATACTGGGGATTCTCGGGGACGGCCGCGAGGTTGCCGTCCATGTCGTACAGGGTGACGATGGCGTCGGGCACCGCGTGGCTGCCTACGGAAGAGGTGACGACGCCGGTGATGGTGCCGACTCCCTGCGCGGCCGCCTGCCCGGCGCAGGCGATCATGACAATGAAGACGAATACAGCTATCGCTACCCGCATAGTTCCAGTCTTTCGCCGCCGGATATAAAAGGCTGAGCCGAAAAAAGGACGAAGAAAAAAGGAATTGAGGGCTTAGAGGAAGCCCTTCTTCTTCAGCAGCTCGGCATTCAGCACGCTGGCGCCGGCCGCGCCGCGGATGGTGTTGTGGCCCATCAGCACGTACTTGATCGCGTTGTCGTGGCCCGCGCGGATGCGCCCGACCGACACGCTCATGCCGTTGCCCTGCATCCGGTCCAGCCGCGGCTGGGGGCGGTCCGGCTCGTCGCGGACGATGATCGCCTTTTCGGGCGAGGTCGGCAGGTCGGATAGCTTCGGGTTGAACTTCTCGAACGCCTTGCGGACGTCTTCCGGCGAGGGGTTCTTCTTCGCCCTGAGCCAGACTGACATAGTGTGGCCGTCGAGGACGGCTACCCTGTGACAGGCGGCGCTCACCCAGAACGGGGCGTCCCTGACCTGGCCCTTTTCAAGCGAGCCGAGCAGCTTCAGGGTCTCGGACTCCATCTTCTCCTCTTCCTTGCCGATGAAGGGAATCATGTTATCGACGATGGCCATGGAGGGGACGCCCTCGTACCCTGCGCCGCTGACGGCCTGCATCGTGGACACGTGTATGTTCTCGATGCCGAACTTCATGAGCGGCTTCAGGGTGACCACCATCATGATCGTGCTGCAGTTGGGGTTGGTGACGATGGCGCCATCCCACTTGCGCTTCTTTCGCTGGACGTCGATCAGGCCGAGGTGCTCCGGGTTGACCTCCGGGATCATCAGCGGCACGTCCTTTTCCATGCGCCAGGAACTGGCGTTGGACGAGACGATGACGCCCGCCTTCGCGAAGTCGGCCTCGACCTTGAGCGCTTCCTCCGCGGGCATAGCCGAGAATACGATGTCCACGTCCATGGCCTCGGGCTTCGTCGGGACGACCTTCATCTTCCGGACTTCCTCCGGCATGGTAGTGTCCAGCCGCCATTTGGCGACCTCCTCGTAGGGCTTTCCCGCACTTCTCTCCGACGCCGCAAGGGCCGTGATCTCGAACCAGGGGTGGCCTGCCAGCATCTGTACGAACCGCTGGCCGACATTCCCGGTCGCTCCAAGTATTCCGGCTTTGATCATGTGCTCACCTGACAAGTGTATGATCTGTAAGCACTTTATTCTTTCTTATCGGCCTTGATCGACTCCGTGGGGCAGGCCGCCTCGCAGTCGCCGCAGTCCTTGCAGAGCTCGGGATTGATCTTCGGGAACTCGTCTTCCATCTCGATGGCCGCCTCAGGGCAGGCATCGACGCACGTTCCGCATCCGACACAGGTTTCCTTGTCAACTTTCGCTACCATTTTAGGGATTTCCTCCGGTTGAATGGAGTAGTGTAGGATATACCTAATACTTAAAAGTTATCCGGAGCGGTGCATAGCGATCTGCGGGCAGCATGCCCCGGCAAAGTATTTAATTAACTATAGTTAATTGACCTGTTGATGGGCGATGGGAAGCGTACGGCCAGCGTACCGGCAACGCTTTGTAATATAAAGCCGCATCAGATAATTTCAGAGGGAAAAAAATGGACGAGCACGTGATTGAGGGGCTCGGCAAAGCCCGTATCGTCATCAGGGATGGAAAAGTCGCGGAAGTCGGCGAGCCGCTGATCGGCTATTGTCCGATTTTTGACAAGCACCGGGGCATCAAGAAGATCGATAAGGACGTCATCAAAAAGAACATGGAGTTCCGGATCGGCGACTTCGGCATGTGCACTCCGGACCGGGTACTCAGGATGAAGGACTTCCTCTCCTTCGGCGTGTCGGAGATCATCTGCACCGCCATGACGAAAAAGCTCGTCGACGCCGCCGTGCTCGTCTGCGAAGGCACAGGGACTTTAGTCGTCACCGAGCCGGAAATGGTGCAGGGCGTCGGCGGCCGGGTCTCGGGCCTGGTCAGCACCACCCCGATCCCGGAGATCATCGCGAAGGTCGGCCGGCAAAACGTGCTCGACCCGTCGGCAGCGAAGATCGACCAGGTAGCTGGCGTCGAGAAAGCGATCGCCATGGGCTACAGGAACATCGCGGTCTCGATCGTCAGCGGCAACGACGCGCGCCGCCTGAAGGAAATCGAAGGCAAACACCCGGGCGTCTCGATCTACACGTTCGTCGTACACACCACGGGCCTGTCCCGGGAAGAGAGCGAGGCGGTGTTCAAGTACGCCGATGTCCTCACAGGCTGTGCCTCCAGGCACCTCAGGGACATCGCCGCCGAGAGGAAGACGTTCAAGATCGGCGACTCTATACCGATGTTCGGCGTCTCGCCCCGCGGCATTCGCCTGATCGAAGAGCGCATCAAATTCATGGGTAAAGAGATTAAGCCGAACCCGAACGCGCCGCAGCCGGACATACTGCTATAAGCGGGACGTCGTGCCCGTAACAGGGCAATAGTGTAGAGGCGGGGGTATCACATGGATACTGGCATAGACACAGCCGTAAGGAAAAAAGCAGAGCTGATCGAGGCAGGCGGAGTCACGGTAGACAGCTCGTTCGACCCGTTCAAGAGCCGCTCGACCGCGGGCCCCGGCGCCGGGCTGGAGTCGATCTTCGTCGACATCGGGGGCCACCGCGTCCGCCTCGGCGTCCGCCCGTCCTCGCGGTTCAGCGCCACCCTCCGCGACGACACGGTCACGATCTCGGCCGACGGCTCCTTTTATGCCCGTGGCCGGCTGGAGCAGGCCATCGCCCACTGCCCGCGGCAGGTCTACATTACCGTGAGCGAAAAGTGCATCTTCGATTGCAGGTTCTGCCCGGTGCCGAAGCTCCAGGGTAAGATAAAAACGGACGAGGAAGTGCTTAGCCTGGTGAGAGACGGCATGAAATGCCCGGACCTGACCGCCATATCGATTACATCCGGCGTCTGGCGCACGCCGGAGGAAGAGGTCGAGAAAGTCGCACGGCTGGTGAGGCTCATACGGAAGGAGCTCGACGGCCGCGACGTCCCCATCGGCGTGTCGGTATACGCGACGGCTGACTCCTCGGAACAGCTGAAGGAGGCCGGCGCCGTCGAGGTCAAGTATAACGTCGAGACGCTGGACCGGGAACTCTTCGAAAAGGTCTGCCCCGGGCTCTCGTTCGACCACATCGTCGACGCGCTGGAGCACGCAGTTGCCGTGTTCGGGAAGAACCATGTGTTCAGCAACGTGCTCATCGGCATGGGCGAGACGGATGAGACGGTGGTGAAAGGCATGGAGATGCTGGCCAGTAAAGGCGTCATCCCGGTATTGCGGAAAACCAGCCCGCATCCCCTGCGGGCCGGCGAGATATACATCGAACCGGTCACTGCGGACAGGCTGCTGAAGCTGGCCGCGGAAGAATGCCGCATCCTGAAAAAATTCGGTCTCGACCCGACCAAGGCGCTGACCGGCTGCGTCCCATGCACCGGGTGCGACATCACGCCCGGGCACGATCTGTATTGACCCGGTGCCACGTTTTAAAGCCGGCAGATTCCCGTTTATACACTATTTTATATACAAGATTTTATATACATAAGTACAATTGCACACTGTATTAAAAAAGGAGCACCGGCAGTCCTGCGGACGCCATGCCCGTCGAGGCCGGTGAAGCATTATGTACCGAGACGAAGACATACCCGAAGACGAAATGGGAATGATGCCAGCTTACGACAGCTACGTGATCGAACAGATGATGAAGCCCGAGTACCGGCGCATCAAGATTGGCCTGGACCGGGTAGAGCGGTCCCTCGGAGCGATCGCCTCCGGCTGCCGGCATGCGAGCCGGGAGCAGCTGTTAACGGAACTCGGGTACGTGCTGGCCAAGCTGCAGGAAGTAGAGATGCTGGCCGAGAAGGTCGAGGACACCGTGTTCTGGGAGTCGATCATCGACCACATCGAGATGCTCGAGGACATCCGCCGGCACATGGTGGCAGAGATCAGGTGGGAACTCCAATCCGATCGGCACTGTCCCGTAGAAGCCTGACCCTTTACCCGTTTTATAGCTCGATGATCCGGGCGTTCTCCACTTCGTAGCGGACCAGCTCGTCGAACTCGAACTGCTCGTTCTCCATACGGACGACCTCTTCGAGCCGGCCGTGGATGGACGGGTGCCGGGGCACGGCCTGGCATCCGCCGGCCTTCTGGACGGAGATGTCGAGCGTGCCGATCTTTTTAGCAATGGCCGTGATCTCTTCCTTGTCCATGCCGATGATCGGGTGATAGATGGGAAAGTCCACGTCGTACGCCTCGGCCATCATGTTCTCCGACGTCTGTGACGCCACCTGGCCCAGCGAGGAGCCGGTGATGATGCCGTGGGCGCCCTCCCGATCCGCAATGGCCCGAGCCACCTTATACATGAGGTGCTTGCAGAACACGCAGGTGTACTTCTTGTTGCCCTTTTCGATGAACGCCCGGAGGTTCCGGCCGTGGGGCACGACGTACATCTTCATCTCGTGGCCCGGGGCCCATTCTTTGAGCTTTTTAGCGATGTCGACGGCCTTCCGCTTCGCGTCCTCGCCGAGGTAGGGCGTGTTGTCCATGTACAGCGGGATGATCTCGCAGCCCCGCTTCATCATCAGCCAGGCGGCGACCGGCGAGTCGATGCCCCCGGAGAGCAGCGCGATCATCCGGCCCTGGCTGCCCAGCGGCATGCCGCCGACGCCCCTGACGATGCCCGTAAAAACGTAGGACTGGCTTTCCCGCAGCTCGACATGTATCGCGTGATCAGGGTTCTTCAGGTCCACCCTCGGGTGCCGGTCGGCTACCGCATTGAACACGGCGTCGCCGCAGATCCGGCCCAGGTCCTGCGAGGTGAAGGACTCGTCCTTGACCGAGCGCCGGGGCATTATGGCGAAGGACTGGCCCTCGCGGATGACCTCCGCACCGATCTTCGCGGCCGCGGCGCAGGCGCTCTCGACCGTCGGGCCGGCGACGGTAGCCGGGCTACACGATACGACGCCGAACACCTTGCTGATCGATGCGGGCGCTTTCGGGTCCTTCGTCCGGACGAAGATGCGGCCCCGCTCCCGGTCGATGCCCTCGTATGCGATCGAGTCCTGGTCCAGCATGGCCGCGATGTTGTAGATAAGCAGCTCCTCGTACTTACGGCGTATCTGCTCGCTCTTGATGGCAATTTCCCCGTACCGTACGATGACGACGCTGACGTCGAAGTCCATCTGTCACACCTGCCGGGCATGTTCCGGGCCGTACCATAGAAGTGTGGGGACGCCCGGTAATATCACTTTCCATGCGACCTGCTGGTATTAATATCCTGCCATGCGGGCAACGCGAAGACTATATACCAGCTGACGGTATGATTATTGACGGTACCATGGACTGGACCTACAACGCGACTACTTTCAGCAGCGAATCGTTCGGGGGCGGCCAGATGTCGGCCGGATTGTTTTTCCTGATCGCGATCATCCTTATCCTGTTACAGTTGAGAACCCGCAAGGTCCGGCCCGTGGCCATCTGGATCCCGCTGCTGATCCTTCTCCCTGTCACGGCAGCGACCATTGTCGCCGACTATAGCGGGCCGGGGACGCTTCTGCTGTCCGTTGCAGGCTTCGCTGTCGGTTGCGCGGCAGGCGCCGCCATCGCCTCCCGTATGGAAATGAAGGTGGACGACCGGGGCCGGATACTGTTGAAAGGGTCGCTGGTGGCCGTGGGCATCTGGGTCCTCGTGCTGGGCTTGAAAATCTTCGGCCGGGATGTCGTGAGAGATCTGGGCATAATCAGCCTCAACGATCTCTCGGCGACGGTACTCGCCCTGACGCTGGGCATGATCATGGCCCGCCGCGCTTACATGACGCTCAAGTACTTCCGGCTGCAGAAGCAGGCAAAATAAAAAAGGGGGCGCTGCAACGCCCCCGGTGATGCCATGGCGGGAATGATGCCTACTCGATCTTGATGTTGAGGACGAACGTGTCTTCGCTGCCGGTTACCGGTTCCCACGATCGCCTGTAGACGGCGCTTACCTGCTGATTCCCGGTGCCGGTGGCCTTGATCTGCCACTCGTGGACGCCGCCTGCCCCCACGAGGTCGCTGTCGGGCTCATGGTATACATCCTGGGCGATGGTCAGGCCGGGGGTCGCGTTAAAGGCCCACGAGTAACCGGTGGTGGGGTTCTCGTCCAGCTGGATCTTAATCGTTTCTCCCGGCTTGACCGTGATCGTCTTGCCATTATCCGTCTGGTTGAATGACTGCATGGTGCCATTGCCCCCCGAAAGCGCATATGCGGCGGTAAAGCCCGCGCACACGATGACCACGAAAGCAACCGCCAGCAGTATGACTGTCATGCTTTTCATATCGTTCACCAGTCGTTCATAGGCCTGAATACTATATATTTCTTTATTAAACTACGATCGAATTCGCAGTTATCCGTTGCCGATCGTGGTAAAAAAGGAGACGTTTTTCGAGCGGCCTATTCGCGGAACATATCGTCCATCGAGTAGAGGCCAGGCCTCTGCGCGGCGATCCAGCGTGCGGCTTTCACGGCGCCGGAGGCGAACGCCTGGCGGGAGTGAGCCTGGTGCTTGACCTCGATCCGCTCCCCGTCACAGGCGAAGAGGACCGTGTGGTCGCCCACGATGTCGCCGCCCCGGACCGCATGGATGCCGATCTCCTTGCCGCGGGGTGCCACACCCTCGCGCCCGTAGACGTACTTCGGCTTCTCGCTGAGCGCGGATGCGATCACATCGGCAGCCTTCAGCGCCGTGCCGCTGGGCGCGTCCTTTTTCTTGTTGTGGTGCGCTTCGACGATCTCGATGTCGCAGCCCTCGAGGCGCTTTGCCGCCTCGCGCAGGAGCTTGAGGAACACCTGGACGCCGACCGAGAAGTTGGGCGAGATGATCGCGGCGACCTTGCCGGATTCGATGGCCCGCTTCATCTCCGCCTTCTGGGCCTCGTCGAAGCCCGTGGTGCCGACGATCAGGTTCACGCCGTTGGCTGCAGCGGTCTTCGCGTTCTGGACGGCGGCGGCCGCGATGGTAAAGTCGATGAGGACGTCCGGCTTCGTCGCCTTCAGGACTTTATCCATGTCCTTCGACTCGCTGACCGTGATCCTGTCGACAGCCCGGCCGCCCTGGAGGTCGAACCCGGCGACCAGCTGCATGTCCGGCTGGGCGAGCACCGTCTCGGTGATCATGTGGCCCATGCGGCCGTTGATGCCGGCGATCGCGATCCGGACGGTCATTTACGGGCCTTCTTCACGGATGCTTTTACCGCGGCTTTCACTGGCGCAGCTTTTTTTGCGACGGCCTTGCCGTCGGTCTTTACGCCGTACGCGTCGAGGAGGCCCTTGAGCTTCTTCTGGTTCTCCGGGGCCATCTCGGTCAGCGGCAGCCGGAGCGCGCCGGCGGCGATGCCCATCATGTTGGCGGCGGCCTTCACCGGGATGGGGTTGGTCTCGATGAACATAGCCTTCATGATCGGGGCGATCTTGTAGTACAGGTCGATAGCCTTGTTGTGGTTGCCCTCGTCGTAGTACTTCACCATGGCGCACATCTCTTTCGGCATGATGTTGGCCAGTACGGAGACGACGCCCTTGCCACCCATCGCCATGACAGGCAGGGTAATGTTGTCGTCGCCCGAGAGCACGGTGAACTTTTTCTTGCTGCCCCGGGTGAGCTCGATGATCTTCTCGACCTGCTCCATGTTGCCGCTGGCTTCCTTGATGCCGATGATGAACTCGTCCTTCGCCAGCTCGGCCACCGTCTCGGGCAGCATGTTGGTCCCCGTCCGGCCCGGGACGTTGTAGAGGATGATCGGCATTTCTGCCTTGGCGGCGATGGTCCGGTAGTGCAGGATCTGCCCGGCAGGCATGGGCTTGTTATAGTAAGGGGTGATCAGCATGGCGCCTGCGGCCCCGGCGTCTTTGGCGTACTGCGTGAGCTCCAGCGCTTCCTGGGTGTTGTTGGAGCCGGACCCGCCGATGACGGGGACCTTCCGCCGGTTGCGGTCGGCCTGGTCCACGGCGATCTGGAGGAGCTTCTTCTGCTCTTCGAACCGGAGCGTGGCGGCCTCTCCCGTGCAGCCGCACGGCACGATGCCGGCGACACCGCCTTCTATCACGAAGTCGATGTTGCGGCGGAAGCCCTCTTCGTCGATATCGCCGTTCTTCTTAAAAGGAGTGATGAGGGCAGGATAGACGCCCTTAAGCTCTTTCAGCTTCATCATCTCTTCCTGCCTTTGGATGCCATTTTGCGCGTCACGTAGCCGGCCAGGCGGTTTCTGACTTCTTTCGTCTGGACGTCCGCGAGCTTTTCGATCTTGGCCTTATTGTCGTTGAAGTCAGTGCCGAACTCGTTCGGGTGCTGACGTAACAAGGCATCAACAGAGCTCTTGATATATGTCTGCCTGATACTTCCCAATGTGTTACCTCCTGCGTGGTTTTATAAACGGGCTGCGCCGGACTCTCCCCGGAGTCCGCAGACTCCCTCCAGATTCTAAAGAATCTGCTGAGTCCGCACCTGCACAAGCAAGTACAATAATGATCGTACTTTATCTGCTGCACCTTTTAAACATTGCGATTGCTCACGCCCGCCGTGGGACACGCGACACCCAGATGAGCACTAATGGTTAAAATAACTTTTTATCCCTCAGCATAGTCATTCGTGAAACGTTGTATACGCTGATGAGGTATCCGACATAGAGAGGACGCAGAGGGTCGGTCGATGCCAGGAGTTTTGGCCAGGTATTAGTGATGAGAAACGGGCATCACCGTCGTCGCATGTCCGGCCAGGGCATCCGCACGCGCGCGTGACCGCAACACAGGTTGCCCGTGTGTACAGCGCAGGCTGCCCGTATACCCGGCTGCCGCCATCGCCGGAATGGCTGGCTTTTTCATGAAAATCGGTCGATACCGGGCTATGGTCAGTTAGAGATGATAAAAAAGGAGGTTCTTCTGCGTTTTTCGGATCTGCCGATTCAATGAAATGGGCTTCGTTTCGGGGGCCTGTCGTACCAGTACTCGCGACGATCGCAACGTTTCTCTAAGTACTCGCGACGACCGCGACGAAACGCGACGGGCGCGACGCTTCTAAGGATGATAATATAGCGGGTTGTCCGTTAACCGTCATCGCGCCCGTCGCGTTTCGTTGCCGGACATCAGCAGATGTCCGCGTCGTCGCGAGCATGCAGTCCCGCGCCCTTGCGTACTCATCACAGGACGCCTGAACGGCAAACCATCAGAGACATACAGCCACGGCCCTTCGATCCCGACAATGCAGAAGAGTCAAAAAGGATAAATCCCTTCCATCATATCGTCGTTCCAAAAAGCGCTGCGCGCCCGGGGCGGGAGGGCGGGCAGGACCAATGGCCCGCCGAAGGCGGCATACGACGCATTCCGGCGCGCAAATCCTGCGAGTTTTTCATAGTAGTCGAAAGACGAGTCCATGATATATGATGACGATAGCCCCATCAGCCAGAGGCTAACGTGGATAACGCGCCATCTACGACGCCAGGCCCTTACGACGCAGACTGACGTAGATAACGCGCCATCTACGACGCCAGGCCCTTACGACGCAGACTGACGTAGATAACGCATCATCTACGACGCCAGGCCCTTACGACGCAGACTGACGTAGATGACGGCATAGATGACGACGGTGATCGCCGTGAAGACCAGCAGGTTGACCCACTGGGTGGACACGTCCTTGTTGTAGACGATCGCGTCGTTCAGGCCGTTCATCAGGTACACGTTCGGCAGGACGGAGCCGACGACCTTTAGCTCGTCGATGAAGGTGTACAGGAATGTGAACAGCATCAGCGGGGTCATGATGACCGAGGATATGATCGAGGCGGTCTGGTAGCTGTTCGAGTAGATCGAAATCAGCAATCCGATCCCGTTGAAGGCAACGGCGCCCAGCAGGACGAAGACTGCGGCCAGTGGCAGGTTGCCGGTAATGCTGTTACTCAGGAACAGCACGATGACAGAGATCAGCACGGTGACAAACACTCCGAACAGGGATTTGCCCATGATCACGTCCATCTGGGTGACCGGGGTCGCCATCAGGGCGGTGATCGTCTTCTTCTCCTTCTCCGTCGTCAACGTGGCCGGCAGCACGCTGACGCCCACGATGATGATCGAGATCAGGAGCAGCGTAGGGGCGGTAAACCCGCTGTAGCTGGCGGCGTCTCCCATGCCCCCGGAGCCGCCGGGCACCTCGACCACGCTCTGCGTCTGCAGGATGACCGGGTACTCGAGGCCGGCGTACCGGAGCGTCAGTTCCTTACAGGACTCGGTGAAGATGAGCGACTTGAAGTTCGTCGAGTCGGTGAGCAACACCAGCGAAGGCCTGTTCTTCGCGGCGATATCGCTGTCGAAGCCCGCAGGGACGTCGATGCCGCCCACGATAGCCCCGTCCCGGATGCTCTGGTTGATCTGGTCGGTCGAGCCGTAGATACTGACGTTGTACAGCGGGACGGACATGAGGTATTCGACATAGTCGCGGTTGTCGCCGCGGTCGTAGATGCCGATCGAGACCGTTTCGTTCCCGCTCGCGGTAATCGAGCCCATCATGAAGCTCATCATCACCGGGAGGAAAATGGCAATGGCGACGACGATGAGCAGCGACATATTCTTGATCGACAGCTTCGCGTCCTTGATCATGATCTTGAAAATCTTACTGATGTCCATTGGTTAACTGTTCCCCCGTCAGCCTGATGAATACGTCTTCAAGCGTCGCCTCTTCCGAAGCTACCGAAAATATTTCCCCGGCAAGCGACAGCCGGCTGAACAGCTCGGCGCACTCGCGGGAGTTCAGCGGGCTCTCGAAGACATTCCCGCCTTTAGTTTCTACCTTAAGCACGTCCTGTCCGTACTGCTTTTTCAACATTTTCGGCGTCCCGCGGGCTATGATCTTTCCCTTGTGGACGATGGCGAGGTCGTGGCACAGGAAGTCGGCCTCTTCCATGTTATGTGTGGTCAGGATGATCGTCTTGCCTTCCTGGCTGAGCCGCTGGATGAAGTGCCGGATGTCCAGGGACGAGCGGGGGTCCAGGCCGCTGGTCGGCTCGTCGAGGAACAGGATGTCCGGGTCGTTGATCAGCGACCGGGCGATCAGGACCTTCTGCTTCATGCCTTTGGAGAATTTGCCGACGGCTTTCTTCATGTGCTCTTCCATGCCTACGAGCTTCAGGACCTCCCTCGTCCGGGCACGGTCCGCGTTAAACATGCTCCGGAAAAAATCGATGTTCTCGTAGGCCGTGAGCTCGTCGTACAGGTTCTGGTACTCGAACACGATGCCGATCTTCTGCTTGATCTTTAACGCATCGCGCGCGATGTCGAGGCCGCCGACGGAGGCGCGGCCAGAGGTCGGGCGCTCCTGGCACGTGAGCATCTTGATCGTCGTCGACTTGCCGGCGCCGTTCGGCCCCAGCAGGCCGAAGATGCTCCCCTTCTCCACGGTGAAGGAGATGCCGTCGACCGCCGTAAAGCTGCCAAACCGCTTCACGAGCTTATCAACGACGATTTCACCACCTGCAGTATCGCTGGTCATCCTACCCACCTTCAGGGGTATATGCATTGGTCGGGGTATATAACCCTTCTCGACTGATCCCTGAAGGCCTTAATCCTGTGAAGGTGACAGGTAACGGTTAAAGGCCGCAGAGATGGCGCAGAGAGTTGGCGGATGACCCGGCCCTAGTCAGGTACAAGATGATAAAAAGCTAACCCCATCCCCGCCATATCGTCAATCAGGTATAGCGCTGCGCGCCGGGGTGGGAGGGCGGGTAGTAAGGGTGGTCCGCCGGAGGCGGCATACGATAAATGCCTGCGCGCTGATCGGACGCACTTTTCACAGGAATATCTCGATGACCGGATTTTTGCCGAAAATAAGCGATGGAAAAACTGGCAGAGCTATCGTCCCATGTCAGGCCAGAGCATCCGTACGCTCGCGAGGCGGCGTCCGCCATATCCGGCAGCAATGACCGCCGTAAAATTTGATTATTTGAAGATCGGGCGCTGGCTCAGCAGCTTGGGGAGCGCCAGCGGCCGGTACGGCCTGCCCGCACACCGCATGCGTATCTCCTGCGCCAGCTCGTCCCGGGTCATCGTGGCCCGCTTGCCGGTCTCCCGGACGGTGACGGACAGCAGGCCCGACTCGGCCTCCCGCTCTCCCACCACGGCCACGTAGGGCACCCATTCCATGTTCGCCCGGGCGATCTTCTTCGACAGCGTGTCGTCGCTGTCGTCCACGTCGCAGCGGGCGCCGTCGATGTCCAGGTACCGGCAGTAGTCGAGCTGCTTCTCCGATACCGGGATGAACCGCACCTGCGTCGGCGACAGCCAGACGGGCAGCGTCGGCGACTCCTTCTTCAGCGCCTCCTCCAGTATGGAGTAATACCACCGCTCGATGCTGCCGATGCTGGAGTGGCAGATGATGCAGCCCTTCTTCTGTCCGTCCCGGTCGACATAGTCGATGCCGTAGACCTGCGCGTCTTTGACGTCCAGCTGCACCGTGGACAGCTGGATGCAGCTCCGGGTCGAGTCCACGCCCTGGAACTCGTTCTTGACGGCCCAGTAGTGCTTCGCCTCGGAGAGAATTTCAACGAACGCCGGCTGGTTCGAGTATTTCAGCAGCTCGATGATCCTGGCCCGGTGCGCCACGTAGAACGGCTCCACGATGCGGAACACGATGGCGTACTCCACGCCCGACGCATCCGCGAGGTCCGCGTAGTTGCGGTACAGCTCCATGTACTCCGCCCAGCCTTCCTCGATGTCCCGGCAAAAGCAGTGGATGTCCGGCATGTGGAACGCCCTGAGCCGCTTCAGCCCGGACAGCTCCCCGCTCCGCTCGTACCGGAAGCTCTTGCTGAACTCGTATATCCGCAGCGGTAAATGCCGGTAGCTGATCGTCGCGTCCTTCATGATCTTGAACAGGCCGAAGTCGCCGGCGAACCGGAGGATGAACTCGCGATCCGCGTCCGGCGGGGTGACCGTGTAGTGCCGCTCGTGGAAGGTGCCCGCCTGCTCCCGGATCTGCGGGTCGTTCCAGTCGTACAGCAGCGGCGAATCGATCTGCAGCGCCTTGAACCGGTTGATCGCGATGTCGTTGGCCCAGTCCCGGAGGAGCTGGAAGATGAGGTACCCCTTCGGGTAGAACCGGAAGTTGCCCGAGTCGGAAGACGGCTCGTAGCCGACCAGCCCGTGGGCCTGCATGACCTTGATGGAGGGCGGCTCGATGCCGGACGGGTGCTTGAGCTCTTCGGAATGGACGTACGCCTCCAGCGGCTTGTGACCCACGGCGGCCAGCGTCTTCATGACCTCCGCCTCCTTCGACAGGTCCAGCTGGTGTTCGGTTCCGTCAGGCTGCAAAATTATGTGCCTGCTCTGAATGTTCTTCACGACATCTTCCCTATTTTTCAGCTCCATCAAAGTTCAAGGCCTCCGGGCAGGAATCAGTTTCTCGACCGGGGACAGGCTGTCCTCAGTCAGTAGTAGTGGTAGTGGTGAAAGTAGTTCGACCGGCAGAATAAAGGCATAATTGCGCGGCTGTCAGGTTACCACCTGATATTACTACAAGCCCACAGTATAAAAAAGTTGCCACGGGGACGGGCGCTGTATGGGTAAACGAAGCTGATGCGGGCGCTTTTTCTGAGAAAGAGGCCAGGCAGGCCAGGAGCGCCAAGGAGGCCAGGAGCGCTAAGTTAGATGCCGCCAGGACGCCAGGACGCCAAGCACGCCAAGGTTTTTCAGTACAGCGATTTTCAGGTCTGGGCAGTCAAAATTTTTGTAAGAAAGACTTTCAGGTTTTTCATCGTATATGCCTGTACTGCAGGCTCATCGGCGTTTCATGGGAGTCGGTCGATGACCGGGGCCATGGTCAGGTAGAGATGATGAAAAAGATGATCCCTTCCCCGCCATATCGTCAATCAGGTATGGCGCTGCGCGCCTTGACCGACGCGTAGGCGTCCCTTGTTAGTGGGAGGGCGGGCACTACGGATGGCCCGCCGAAGGCGGCAAACGACAATACCTGGCGCGCAAATTCGACTAATTTTTAGTATGAAAAACGTTCAGAATTTTCATTGTATATGCCTGTGCATCAGGCACATTAGCGTTTCATAGAAAGCCAGGACGTCAATATTTTCTACAAAAGGCTATCGCAGCTATACATTTCGATATGATTCATGGCGTCCTGGCGCCCTGGCGGCATCTACCCTGGCGCCCTGGCCCCCCTGGCGCTCCGGGACATCCTGGCGTCTCACAAATTAACCTTAGCCGCGCGGGTCAGCCGATAACATAAACGTCAGGGTTCAGGATATTCTGCGGCTTCCCGGCCAGGAAGGCCCGGATATTTTCCACAGTGATCGCCATGCACTTTTCCCGGGCCTCGACCGTGCTGTAGGCGATGTGCGGGGTCAGCAGCACGTTATCAAGCGTGCGCAGCCGGCTGTCCGGCGGCAGTGGCTCCTCGTGGAACACGTCGAGGCAGGCGCCGGCGATGAGGCCGCCCTCCAGCGCGCAGAGCAATGCTGCCTCGTCGACGACGGGGCCCCGCGCCGTGTTCACGAGCACTGCGGTCGGCTTCATGCGGGCGAACGCGTCCCTGTTAATCAGGCCTTCCGTCGAGGGCAGCAGGGGCAGGTGCACGGATATGAAGTCGCTGCGCTCATACAGCTCATCGAGGCCGACGTACCGGAAACCGTATTCTATCGCGCGTTCCTCTGACTGACGAACGTCATAGGCGAGCACATCCATGCCGAAACAGCCGGCGATCTCCGCGACGCGCATGCCTATCCGGCCGGTGCCGATCACGCCCATAGTGTGGCCGGCCAGCTCGCGTCCTTCCCAGGAGGCGCACTCGAAGCAGCCTTCCCGGATGGAGCGGTCGGCATCCCTGACCCGCCGGAGGAAGGCCAGCAGCATGGCGAATACGTGCTCGGCTACGGCCTCGTTGGAATAGCCGGGCGCGTTGGCGATGGCAACCCCGTGGCGGGCGGCCGCGTCGATGTCGACGTCGTCGTAGCCGGTCCGTGCCAGCGCGACCAGCTTCAGCGTCGTACCATCGAAGACGCTGGCGGGAAGACGAAAATGAGTGACGATGGCGATGTCGGCGCCGTCGATCCTTGCCAGGAAATCTTCCAGCGAGTCGGGCCTGCCCTCGTACACGCGCAGCTCGCCCAGCTGCTCAAGCTGTTCCCGGCAGACATCCGGCATGCAAACCGAGTCGGTGGCGACGATAAGCATCGATCTAAAGGTATGTAGGCGGGGCAATGTCGATTTGCCACGATCATAGCGACACCGTAGCCAGCGAAGGCACCAAGGCTCCACTTAGCACCGAAAGGGTTGAAGGGGCCAAGGAAATAAGCTGTATACAGGCAAATATAATATGGCTCTTGAATCCCGGGGTGTCTTCTCTTAGTCCCTTGGTACATTACCGCTTCAGCGGCTGTCGATCCGCCGCCGCAGAGCCGGGTCTTCGGCGATCAGATCGGCCAGCACCTGCTCCACGCTCTCCTCCGGCGCCAGCGGCCGGTTGATGTACACGCCGGTCCGCCCCACGTCGGCCCGGCGCTCCAGCACCCGCATCCGCTCCTCGACGATCTGCTGGCTGACGTTGACCTTTTTCGCCACTACGCCGGGCGAAAGATCGATCAGCGGCGTCTCGACATGCCCCCCGGGGGTAGGCTCGATGAGCATGAGCCGCTTGTCAACACCCGGGACACGGCGCCCGGAACGGACGTCGTTCAGCCCGACGGCGCCCCCGAACCGGTAGAACTCCAGCTCTACTTCCCGGGGCGGGATGAGCGGGAACGTGACCGATGTGTTGTCCTCCAGCTCGACGCTGGCCTTGACCAGCGCCCGGGGCGTGGCCTGGGTGATGGTCGTGCCGAGCACGGTGAAGTCGTCCAGCGCCAGCAGTACCTGGATGGAGCTGGTGACCTGCGGGATGAAGATGTCCACGTCACTTGATGACCGCACATCGCCCCGGGCCACGCTGCCAAAGACCATGGCGTCCAGCCCTTTCGCCTCCAGCGCGGCGAGCACCTCCTGCGCCCGCCCGCGCAGGCGGCGGAAGTCATCCCACCGGACGGTATCGTAGACGACCTCTTTGCGTTCGCCCATCTCCGCAGTCTTGCGTCTCAAAGGATCACCCCGTCTCTTTGTCCACCCAGTCGAGGTAGTCCCGGGAGCCCGAGTCGATCTTCCAGGAGGTGATGCACGGCACCTCATAGGAGTGCAGCGCCTTGACCCGTTTAATGACGTCCGGGACGAGGGCAGTCCGGGTCTTGCAGATCATGGCCGCTTCAGCGGATTCTTCCTGTGCCCCTTCCCAGTTGAACACGGAAGTGATCGGCCAGACGTTGGCGCAGGCCACCAGCCGTTCGGAGACGAGCGCCCGGGCGATGCGCCGGGCCTCGTCCGGGTCCTTCGCAGTTATGTAAACCGTCGAGTACATCCGTACAAGCCTCTTTCGCGCCTGCTACATATTAATATCGGCGTTCATCTTTGCCGGTCATCGATGACGCTCTTTATTGATAAATGACCGCTGCAGGCAACGTGAACGTATTTATAGTAAATATTACTATCCAAAGATGACTATTCAGATAATGGAGAGACCCCGATTTGTTAGATCCCATCTGGTTTGCGGTAATCATCGGCTTCGCGTTGTGGTGGCTCGGCGTCTATACGCTCGACAGGGCCGGCGTGCTCAAGCGCTTCAACATCACGGCCTACGGGCCGCTCATCATGTGGCGGACCTACCGGGGCCAGGGCCTGCTGAACGCCCTCGCGTCGCCGAAGACGTTCTGGAAGGCGCTGTTCTCGCTGTGCATCCCGCTGGTCTTCGTCTCCATGATCATCATGCTGTCGCTGATCATTATCACGGACTTAGTCATGATCATTAAGACGCCGGCTCCCAGCGTGGCGACCGCGCCGCAGAACCTGATCGTCATCCCGGGGGTCAACCAGTTCGTGCCGTTCGTCTGGGGCTGGATAGCCCTGGTCGTCGCCATGGCGGTGCACGAGATCGGCCACGCGGTCATGGCCCGGGCGGAGGACATCAAGGTCAAGTCGCTGGGCCTGCTGCTCATCCCCCTCCCGCTGGGCGCGTTCGCGGAGATCGACGAGGAAGGGATGTTTGGCACGAAGTCGGAGAGCAAGACCGCGGAAGTCCTGGGGCCCATGGACACGAAAGCGGCCGGCGAAGGCAATCGTACTGCTTCGAGCATGGGGCAGGTCCGCATCCTGAGCGCTGGCGTGATCTCCAACTTCCTGGTCGCCGTCGTCGCGTTCGCGCTGCTGTTCGGGCCGGTGCTCGGCGCCATCGGGGCGACGAACTCCGGCATGGTGGTCGTGAACGTGGCGCCGGGCACCCCGGCCTACGACGCGGGCATCCAGAACAACCTGATCATCCACGCCGTCGACGGCGTCAACGTGTCCACGCCCGGCCAGTTCAACGACTATCTGCGGGCGCACGCGGGCAGCGACGTGACCATCCAGGGCAAGCAGGGCAGCCAGGCGGTCAGCTATACGCTGAACGCGGGCGAGGCGAAAGGGCTTTACATCCTGGGCGTCGTCCCGGAATACCCGGCGGCCATAGCGGGCATCGGCCCGAACATGCAGATGGTCTCCGTCAACGACACGCCGATTAGCGACTACGAGGACTACGCGGCGTTCATGGCCAACACCACGCCGGGCCAGACCGTCAGCGTCGGCCTGATCGCGCAGAACGGCACCGGGCTGAACACCTCGGTGGTCCTCGCGAGCGGGGCACAGCCGAAAGGCTACATGGGCTTCGGCGGCGCGGACCTGTCGGACAACGCGATCGGGGTACTCGTCGGCACCTTCGACGCGAAAGGGCAGCTGTCGCTGCTCCAGAACATGCTGGCACCCGCGGGCGACAGCATCGGCGATAAGGTCATGTCCGTCATCAGCGGGCTCGCCATCGTCCTGTTCATGCCCCTCTGGGAGGTCATGGGCGGCTTCACCGGGATCAGCGTGTTCCAGAGCGACCTGGCCAGCCTGTATTACCCGATCGGCTGGGCAGCCGGGCTGGGCAACACCGTCTTCTACCTGGCGCTGGCCCTCTTCTGGATCGGCTGGCTCAACATGAACGTCGGCCTGTTCAACTGCCTCCCCATGATACCGCTGGACGGCGGCCACATATTCCGCGAAGTCACCCGCGTCACCATCGGCTGGTTCATCCGCGACGGCCAGAAGGTAGACCGCATCTCCCGGGCCATCGTCAACGGGTTCGCGATCACGCTGTTCTCGTCGCTGGTGTTCATGATCGTGGCGCCGTACATTGTCCACGGTCTGGTATAAGGAACCCCTTTACCCTTTTTATAACATATTAACCGTTTTTAGTCTTGGCGCCCTTGGCTACCTGGCGCCCTTGGCGCTCGTGACAGGAGTCATGTTGACCCGATCGGGCTTGGTCACATTGTTATATGGGCATGCGACTCCTGTCACGCTCGCCAAGGGCGCCAAGCTTAATAGTGAATTATTAGGCGTCTGATAAAAGAAGATGATAAAAAGAGATAAAAAGTAATTCAAAGGCTCCGGGACGTTTATGGCCTCCTTGGCCTTTGTAATATTTATTTCCGCTTGCCCTTCGTCATCCGCTGCTGCTGGCGGGCCCGGGACTCCATCTTGAGATAGCCCTTCGAGGTGAGGAGGCCTATCAGGAAGCTCTGGAAGATGACGAGCACGAAGACGATCACGAAGGCCATGAGCAGCGCGACGATGCTGCCGAACATGGAGGTCAGGATCGAGATAGTGCCGCCCAGGCCGAGCGCGAAGATGATGGCGAACGGCAGCGTGTAGACAGCGCTGTAGATCATGCGGGAGCGCTGATCGGCGTACTTACCGAAGAACGGGGCGATGATGTACATGATGATGCAGAGGATAATCCACGAGCCCACGAACGTGGCGAGGGTCAGCACCAGGAAGTCGGTGATGCCGGCGGTCGTGGAGAGGTCTACCCCGCCGGTGGAGTTGTTGACTGCTTGCATAGCGATCAGCCGATACAATACGCTGGGAGATAATAAAACTAATGGAAAACGGCGGTAAAATCTGGAGACTGCCGGCGAGGTAAAAACATGGCAGGGCTATCGTCGCCCTGCCGGGCAGGAGGCCGCGTGCGCGCGCGATCGGCCACGCACGGGCATCTCTTGCCACGTGCCCGAATCACCTCATCATGCGACGATCGTCGTGCGCCGCTTTTCCTCGGGGCTGTCCGCGCTTTCGGCACGGAACTTCAGGTAGTCCTCGAGCGCCCCGGGGTACTCGGCCGACAGGGCCTTGCCCGGGCAGACGCGGACGCACTGGTAGCACCGCAGCCCGTCGATGCACTTCCACGAGAACTCCGGGAACTTCTCTCCGGTGCCGATGCTCCGGGTGGGGCACGACTTTTTACAGGTCTCGCAAAACAGGCACTGTTCCTGGTTGAACACAATTTTGCCCTCGATCTCTTTGCGCATCTTCCTGACGAGCGCCGCGTGCGGCCTGCCGTGGTATGCGGCGAAAAACGGCGTCGGTGTGGCCAGCTTCTCGATGTCCAGGCTGCGCCCGGCAGCTTTCGCTTCCAGGATCCGGTCGACGAACTCTGTAGCGATCGTCAGGTCGTCCTCGTCCGGCCGCCCGGCGTTGATCTTGAGTTCCCGGCCCTGGGGGTAGCTGTCGCTGCCTTCCAGCTTCAGGCCGCCGAGGATCGTGTAGCCTTTCTTCTTGAGGGCTGAAGCGGCTTCGTAAAGGCTGTCGCCGGCGGTGGCCCCCCCGTAGGTCGTAAAGACGAAGGCGCTGGTGCCTTTTGTCTTCTTCAGCCCGCGCAGGAACTGCTCGATGAACCGGGGAGGGTAGCCGAAGAACGTAGGAAAGCCCACCCCGAGCAGCTCGACGCCCTCCAGCGCCTCGGGAAAATCGGCCGCGTCCTCGTACATCAGCGGAGTCACCGTATAGCCCCTGGCCTGCAGCCGCTCGTAGAGCGCGTAAGTGACCTTCTCCGTGTTACCCGTTTGCGAAAAGTAGACGATCGTCGATCTCATAAAGTGATCAGATCGTAGATGCCCTGCATTCTATGTAAAGTTTCCCGGCAGGGCAACAGGTGCGGACCAGTCGTCCGCACCCCGCCGGCTTAGCAGAGCCCGCCCCACCAGCCATTCAGGAGGAGGTTCGGGAAAAGGATGCCCTGCGGGCCGAACAGGCCCTGGTAGCCGAACAGGCCTAACGGGCCGAAGACGCCGGACGGGCCGAACATGCCGAACGGGCCGAAGACGCTGTAGCCCCCGCCGAACCCGATGCCGAACCCTGAACCGAACCCTGAACCGAACCCTGAACCGAACCCGGCCAGGCCGAGGCCCGGGCCGATGCCGCCGATGGCGCCGGCCGCGACGGAACTGCCTATAGCGCCTTTAGCGGCAGTGCCGATGCCAGCAGCCCCTGCTGCGATGCCGCCAGCTGCAGCCGCCCCCGTTGCCGTGCCTGCCGTGCTACCTGCCGCGCCACCTGCTGCGCCCGCAGCTCCGCCGGCAGCGCCGGCCGATCCACCCGCTCCGCCGGCTGCCATGGCCGGCGCGATCGAGGCCATAATGACCAGAGCGGTCACTATCAGTAGAGTTAACTTCCTGAACATCGAATCCCCCACGATAATTAGTGGCCGTCGAACCGTAAAAAGGATATGGCGGTATTAGAGCGGAACACGGCCCGTCGGGAGAAAGATTTTGCCGGACAAAAAGGCCCGGAACAGACAGCCACCTCAATGCCAGCAGGTGCGGAGAAAAAAGAACCCGACAGGCCCGACCGGGCCTGTCACGGGATGCGGTCACGTTTGCCTTTGTTATCGAACACACGGTCTAGTACTGGCTGCCGGTCACGTACGGGCTGCCAGTGCCGAACTGACTGGTGGCAAGGGCCGGGCTGCCCGTCCCGTACTGGCTGGCCGGCAAATACTGGCTGCCGATGGCGGCAGGAAGCGTGCCCGTGGCACCGAGCCCGACGGGGCTGCCCAAACCGGAATAGCCGCCCAACCCGAGAGGACTGCTAAGCCCATACGGGCTCCCGAAACCAGTACCGATTGGTGCGCCGAAACCAGTACCGATAGGCCCGCCAAAGCCTGCGCCGACAGGTTCGCATGCGGGAATTGCTGCGGGCACTGGAGCCGCCACAGGCACCGGCACGGCCACAGGCACCGGCACGGGCCTGTTAAACAGGCCGAACGGGAACAGGCTGCCACAGCCGAAACCGAAGCCTCCGAAAGGCCCTATCCATGCCTCTGCGGACGCTGTCATCCCGAGGACAGCCAGTCCTAACAGGCAAAAAACTACCATTTTCTTTAAATCCATATAATTCCCCCTACGATTGGAATTGCACCATTTATCAGCAAAAGAGAAATGCCTTCATTTACCGGAAAGACGGCTCTTTTACATAGTATAACGTGGGCAATATAAAAGGCCGGGTGTCCGCTCCGGCCGTCAAACCCGCCCCCGCGGCGGCATTCGCGTACCGGCGGCCCCGTAGGCGTTAAGATTATGATAATCTAAACGGAACTGGGTTAAGACTATGTTAATCTTAACGGAACGGTGTTAAGATTATGATAATCTAAACGGAACTGCGTTAAGATTATATCTTATAACCTTAAAGTAAACGTGAACGCGGTACTAATTCCCGTATCGCGTACCGGATGGTTCTTATGGTCAGGATAACGGAAACGGTTTTGCGAGACGCGCACCAGTCGCTGGCGGCGACGAGGATGCGGACGGAGGATATGCTCCCCATCGTGGCGAAGCTCGACGAGGTGGGCTTCTATTCCCTGGAAGCCTGGGGCGGGGCCACTTTCGACACTTGCATCCGCTACCTGAACGAGGACCCGTGGGAACGGCTCAGGAAGATCAAGGGCGCGGCCAAAAAGACCCCCATCCAGATGCTGCTCCGGGGACAGAACCTCGTCGGCTACCGGCATTACGCGGACGACGTGGTCGAGGAGTTCGTCCGGCTCGCGGCGAAGAACGGCATCGACATCTTCCGGGTCTTCGACGCGGTGAACGACATCCGCAACATGGAGGTCCCCATCCGGGCGGCGAAGAAGGCGGAAAAGCACGTCCAGGGCACGATCAGCTACACCCTCAGCCCGGTGCACTCGAACGACCGGTTCGTCGAGATGGGCAGGCAGCTGGCCGCGATGGAATGTGACTCCATCTGCATCAAGGACATGGCGGGGCTCATCGGGCCGAAGGACGCGGCCGAGCTCGTGTCCCGTCTCAAGAAGGAGGTGGGCCTGCCGGTGGACCTGCACTGCCATTGCACCAACGGCATCGCGCCCATGAGCTATTACGCGGGCGTCCAGTCCGGCGTGGACATCCTGGACACGGCCATCTCGCCCTTTGGCTTCGGCACGTCCCAGCCGGCGACCGAGACGATCGTCGGGGCCCTCATGGGGTCCGAGTACGACACGGGGCTCGACCTCAAGCTCCTCGCGGAGATCGCCGAGTACTTCTGGAAGGTCAAGGAGAAGTACCAGGGCGTCATCGACCCCATCCTGGAGCGGGTCGACGTCAACGTGCTGGTCTACCAGATACCGGGCGGCATGCTGTCCAACCTGGTGTCACAGCTCAAGCAGCAGAACGCGATGAACAAGTACGACGCCGTGCTGAAGGAAGTGCCGGTCGTCCGGCGCGAGCTGGGCTACCCGCCGCTGGTGACGCCCACCAGCCAGATCGTGGGCACCCAGGCCGTGTTCAACGTGGTGCTGGGCGAACGGTACAAGGTGATCCCGAAGGAGGTCAAGGACTATGTCAAAGGCCTCTACGGCAGGGCGCCCGGCCCCATCGACCCGGAGGTGCAGAAGAAGGTCATCGGCGACGAGCAGCCGGTCACCGCGCGCCCCGGAGACCTGCTGGCCCCCGAGATGGGCGAGGTCCGGAAGAAAGTGGACGCGATGGGACTCTCGAAAGTCTCCGACGAGGACTATGTCACCTACGCGCTTTACCCGTCCGTGGCCGAGCTGTTCCTGAAGGGCGAGATCAAGCCCGAGGTGCTGAAGCCCCGGGCCGCGGCCTCATTGCCTTCGAAGCTCGGGCCCAACGCCCAGAAGTTCCTGGTGGAGCTGGACGGCAAGGTCATGGAGATGCGCATCGAGGCGGTGGGCGGGGCGCCGAGGTGAGCGCAGGAGGCAGGCCGTGAGAGTCCTGATCGTTGGCAGCGGGGCTCGCGAGCACGCGCTGGCGTGGAAGCTGGCGCGGGCCGAGGGCGTGGAGGAGCTGTACGCG